>CAYZJV010000044.1:0-23453 GCA_964478945.1 uncultured Spirochaetaceae bacterium
TAGGGGATGCAGTTGTCGGTGATGTCGAATGAGGAGAGACCGGGATACCCAGCTCCGCTCACCGACTGGTAGGTACATACCGACACTTCCTTGATATTGAACTTTCTCAGCGGAGCCACCGCCATGGCAAGTCCGGTCGTCACACAGTTGGCGTTGGTCACCACGAATCCCCTTTGGGGATACCCTTGCCTCTCGATCAATTCCAAGGTATCGAGGTTCGTCTCGGGAATCAAAATGGGAACATCGTCATGGTATCGCATCGCAGAGGCATTGGAGAACACCCAGAACCCCATATCGCGCAACAGTGGTTCCGCCTCGGCGGCCACATTCGCCGGTAGTGCGGAGAAGACTATCTGTACTCCTTCCCTTTTCATCGCCTCGGCATTGAATTCCAAGATTGTCCTTGAACGAATCTCGTGGGGCATCTCGAAGGGAAGCAACCAGTGGACCGTTTTCCCATAGGTCTGGTTTACTCGCGCCGCGGAAGCGGTGATATATGTGAGTTCGAACCACGGATGGTCGGCAAGCATCCACATGAAGACTTGTCCCACCGCACCGGTAGCTCCAATTACTGCAACCTTGATCTTTTCCATCGAACCCTCCCACGGACACCTTTTCTTTCGTGTCGAATGTGAATTTTTTGGAAATGTAGCGTTTTGTAGCATGTTGTGCAATAGGTTTTATAATATTTTGTTATTAAATTTACAATTTGTTATTTTAATAACTCTATGTTAGAATTGTCTTATCTATTGGGCCTTTCCCAACTTTTTCAAATCAATCTTGACTAAAATGCCATACATCGCTATGCTAGGCAATGCATTTGGGGGTGTAGCTCAGTTGGCTAGAGCGTTTGAATGGCATTCAAAAGGTCAGGGGTTCAATTCCCCTTACCTCCACTTACAAGCCGTTGCTTAGCAGCGGCTTGTTTTTGTATACACACCACACCACTTGTATGCTACCCATTGGCCTTATGGATCACCTTTCGCAATCGTTCCGAACCGAAGAACAGCAAGAGTGCATAGGCAAGGAGAAAAACGGGAAGGGAAGCCAATGTGAGGAACCCCGAGAGGAAACCGAAAAGAGGGGGAAACAACGAGGAACCGATATAGGCTGCGGCCATCTGCAATCCCATTACATCCTGCGCATGGGTGACGCCGAATCTCACGGGCGTTTCGTGCAACATGCAGGGGAACACCGGAGCACACCCGAATCCCACCAGAAGGACTCCCACCAAAGACAGGGGCAATGAAAACGGAGTCAGCATCAACAGGATTCCAACGAATACGATGAGCGACCCGATTCTGATAAGGTTCCTGTTCGACACATGGAAAGTGATGAACCCTGTGATGAAACGCCCGAAAGTGATGCTCGCATAGTAGAAGGAAACCCATCTGGCTGCGGAGGAAGCATCCAACCCCCGAGTCTGGAAAAGATACGATCCACACCACAAACCCATGGTGCTTTCCACTCCGGTATACACGAAAAAGGTGACAAGTGCCGCAGGTACTCCCTTTATCCCGACCAATGATGCGATCGACATATGGACACCGGATTGTGTGGTGGACGGGAAATCGCTTCCGTCTTCCCTCCCTACCTTCTTCCAGAGTGGAATGGAAATGAAGAGAATCAGTACCAAAACACTTTGGAACCATGCGATGCCCGCATAGCCACTTCTCCAGGGCATTCCTTTGGCAAGCAGCGATGCAAGCACGAGGGGTCCGGTAAGGGCTCCGAGGCCCCAAAAGCTATGGAGCCAACTCATATGACGTGATTGGTAATGGTGTGCCACGAATGCATTCAATCCCGCATCGACCGAGCCCGCACCCAACCCCAATGGTATGGCGGCAACCACCAACCACAGGAATGAAGGCGCAAGCGAGTATCCGAATAGAGCAATTGCGGTAAGCAAGACACTGACTGCGGTGGTCTTGCCAGTCCCGAATCGTCTGATGATTCGTCCCGAACATATGCTTGAGATTATCGTTCCTCCCGCACATGTGAATTGTACGATTCCCGCAAACCCCATCGGGACACCCAAATCGGGTTGCATGACCGGCCATCCCGCACCAAGTAGCGCATCGGGAAGACCAAGGCTGATAAAAGCTATGTAGATGAGCACCAACAGCAATGTGGCCATCCGATTCTCCTTCAGTTCAATTTCGGGAAGCCAGACTTCCACAGAAGGTCATCAAATCCTCCATGCTCCCCCGCCGGTATCGTGTGATGTCGAGTGAGGAGGTATTGATCAAGTGGTCGGTAACAAGAAACACATCCATTCCCATCGTCTCGACTACCAGGTCTTCGGTGACATCATTGCCAATCATCAGACACTCTTGTGGTTCCACATCCAATCTATCCAGAATCTCTTGGTAATACCCGAGACTCGGTTTCGTATGGGAAAAATCTTCATATGTCGTGATGAGCTCAAACCACTTCGGTTCCAAATTCGCCCAAGCGATCCTCTCCAACGTCCCTTGACGGGGAAATACCGGAGTGGTTGCCAACACCAACCGATACCCTTTTTCCCGCAACAGGGAGACTATCTTTTCGGACAATGGAGTACTTCCTACCACTGTCTTCAATTCCTTGAATTCGTTGGTATAGAATGTGATGAAATCGGCGATCTTGTCTTTCACATCGAGATTGAGCACTCGAGAAAATTCTTCCCAAAACCGTCTCTCGTTCGTAGCGGAACCGTCATTACCCTTCATAGCCGAAAATCCCACATCAAGGGCTTTGAGGGACTGTTCGACTGGAAGTTTCAGTTGTTGACATTTGCGGGAAAAGACCTCGAGGTAGGCTGCCATGAAACGTTGTTGATCCATGGGTAGCAGGGTTCCATCGAGATCGAATAATATGGTGGAAATTTCTCGTTTTGACATGTGGGAGATCATACCCCCAATGGCAAAGAATCTCAATATTGACGTAATTTTTCTGGAGCTGCATGCTGTATGGCCGCACGCGCCAAGACAAGCGTAGGGTCCACAAGAGGACATGCCACAAGGCCTTCATGGAGTGCAAGGGGCAATTCCGTGCAGCCCAATATGATCACCTCGGCTCCACGATCGATGAGCTTGTTCGCTTGATCGACCAGAATGGCGACCGCTTTCGCACTCACCGGGGTTACGGCCTTGATGCCATATCCGGGATCGTAGATCGCCCCATGCACGATTTCCCGATCCTCTATGGAAGGTTCCAGCAGTTCCAGTTTGGCATAGTGACGGAAGTAGGAGGAATACAATCCCACCGCATGGGTACCTTTGGTTGCCAGAAGACCGATTCTCACACCATCGGGGTATCGATCGATAATCTGGGAGCAGGTTTCCTCTATCATGTTCAATAGAATGACTGCCGGGTAGGCTTTGGCCACATGGCGGGCAAGCACGTTGAAAATTGCAGGAGCATGGGCGGTATTGCAGGGAATCCCCACCACGGTGGCTCCGACTTTGACCAGTTGGTCGAACCCTTGTATGAGGGCGTAGGCCGGATTGGTTCCTCCATTGAGCAGATAGTCGGTCCTATCACCAATCTTCGAGGGTATATTGATCAGGTGGAGATCGAGATGATCCTGATCACAGGATGCCACAGTGTTGTCGAATATCTTCTTCACCACGTCCAAACCGGCGTATGGTCCCACACCACCGATGATTCCGATCATCTGTTCCATATGAGCCTCCGATGAAGAAGATAGTACTCCAGCGGGATACTCTGGACAAGTGGGAACAGCATGGTATGATGAGGCAGACAAGAAGGAGCTGCATCATGGCAAATAGACAAGGTCTTCGAGAAATCAGAGCAAGGATGCAGGAACTGTATATCTATGATCTGTATGGATTCAGAGGAGAATTGAAGGTTCTGGCCAACATCCTCTATCCCTATGAGCAGATCAATTGTATCGCCACGGGAATTCACAAAGGCAAGAGAAGGATGTTGGTGGTAACCTATTATCGCCTGCTCATCATTTCCACTGTATTCGGTTCTCCAGCAGAAATCATCGAGATGAACAGAGAACTGGTGAAGAACCCAACCTATAGGAAGAAGCTCTTCACCAGCACCGTCTCTTTCGAATCGGATGGGGTCCCGTATCGTTTCGATCTTGTCTCCAGACGGGTTTTGGAACTGTTCGTCTGGGCAATCGGACAACCGGGACCCGTACGCGATTAGGCGATCATCACGCCCATTGCTCCATATCGAGTTCCTTCATACCCTTTGCGACGACAGTAGTACAGGTGAGGTCTCCTGTCACGTTCAACGCGGTTCGACCCATGTCGAGGATCGCATCGATTCCGAGGATCATCGCGTAGGCCCCGGCAACCATTGTCCCAGCCTCGACGGGAAGTCCCACCGCTTCCAAGACCATGAGCAACATGATCGCTCCGGCACCAGGAACGCCCGCGGTACCGATGGAAGCCAGCGTTGCGGTGATGATGATGATTCCCATCTGTCCAAGGGTGAAGTTGTGGCCAGTGACGGTCAGACTGATGAAGATCGCGCAGACACCTTGGTAGATGGCAGTACCATCCATATTGATCGTCGCTCCAAGCGGCAATGAGAAGGACGAGATGTCTTTCGGAATACCAAGATTGGAAGCGGCCTTGATGGTGACCGGCAACGTACCGCCTGAACTACGGGTTACGAATGCGGTGATGAAGGGATCCTTCGCATCACGGAAGAAACGTCGGATACTCAACTTGTTGAACTTGAGCAATCCACCATAGACCAACACCAGATGGATGATATACCCAGTGAAACAGGCGATCGTAACGATGGCCAAGGAACCGGCAACCTTCGATCCCTGCTTGGCGAACACCTCTGCCACCAGAGCGAGGACTCCGATCGGTGCGTACTGCATGATCGCGGTAACCATCCGCATCATCACTTCCGCGGTACCGTCGAACACCATGAAGATGGTCTCTCCGGCCTTCTGCAACCGCTCATCTTTGCTGATGCGAAGATACGAGACTCCGATACCGAAGATAATGGCAAAGAAGATGACCTGAAGCACCGTCTCGTTCACCACTGCCTGTGCCACACTTGTGGGAACAATGTTCAACAATGTTTGTGAGACGGGTATGCTCGCAGCTGCTTTTCCGGCTGCTTCAGTGGCCAATGTGGCCATATCGGCACTGGGTTGGAAGATGGTGCCCATCATCAATCCAACAAAGACAGCGAATGCCGATGTCACCAAATAAAAGAGGATGACCCGGACTCCAACCTTGCCCAACGTGGCCGGACTTATGGAGGCTGCTCCAACCACAAGCGTGGACAAAATGATCGGCATCATGATCATCTTCAATAATCTGACAAACAATGCTCCAAATGGTGCGATCCACAAGATCTTGTCTCCCAGAGCTATCCCCAACAGGGCTCCGAGAACCAATCCGATGAGAATCCGGTACAACAAATTGAAATTGAAGTACCAACCGAGAATTCCCTTCTTTACAGGCGCCTTCCCTTGATCTCCCATAACGCTCTCCTTTTTTTTACTGGATGTTCGCTGCCGAACAGGTATTCGAACCATCCCCATATGATGATTAAGAGTACACCACAAAATTCCGTTTTGAAACAAAAATCGCTTCATCTGTAATGGTATGAACATAATCTTATCTCGGATCTTCCACGATTCATACTTCACGAAATCGGGACTCCCGGTTATGATGGTCACATCACTCGTATGAAGGAGCGGGATATGAATCCATTGGCAAAAGAATTGAATGAAGTGCTCGCAGGTACCCTGGCTGATGAGTTGCTCTCGGACTATGGCCATCGCATGTATTTCCCCAAAGGAATCATCAGTCAATCGGCGGAAGCGAAACAAAAGGCGCATAAATACAATGCCACCATCGGGATCGCGACTGAAAAGGGAAGTGCCATGTGCATCCCATCGATCTACTCCGAATTCACCGATGGACTTTCCAAGGATGAGGTGTTCCCGTATGCGCCGACCGCAGGAGATCCCGCTCTGAGAAACGCATGGCTTACGGAAATGGTTGCCAAGAATCCCTCCATGGCGGGAAAAAAGACAAGCCTTCCGGTGGTGACCGGTGGCCTTACCCATGCGATCAGTCTAGCCGCCGCCCTTTTCTTGGATAAGGGAGAATCGATCATCGTTCCGGATATGTATTGGGGCAACTACAATCTTGTGTTCACCGAACAGAGGGAAGCGAAACAGGTCTCCTTTCCCCTTTTCCGCGATGGGAAACTTAATATTCAGGGGCTCTCGGAGACGATCGATTCGATTGAAGGTCCGCATGTCGCCATGATCCTCAATTTCCCCAACAATCCCACCGGATACACACCAACGAATACAGAGGCCGACGAAATCGTCAAGATGTTGGTGGGGAAAGCCGAAGCCGGCAGGAAGTTGCTCGTATTTACCGATGATGCCTATTTCGGACTTTTCTTCGAGGATGACATTTGCAGGGAATCATTGTTCGCCAAGCTCTGCGATGCCCATGAAAACATTTTCGCGATAAAGGGCGATGCCGCCACCAAAGAGGAGATGGTATGGGGATTTCGTGTCGGGTTCATCACCTACAACTCGAAGGGAATGACCGAGGCCCATTATGAGGCGCTTGTGAAAAAGACCATGGGTGCGATCAGAGGCAATGTCTCTTCCTGTTCGAAACCGGCCCAGACCATTCTCCTCAAGGGGATGCGAAGCAAGACCTATCATGAGGAAAAGAAGGCGGGAATTGTCCAGATCGGAGAACGGTACCGCCTTATGAAACAGGTGTTGGCAAAATATGCTTCGGAATCGGTCTTGAAGCCGCTTCCATTCAATTCGGGCTACTTCATGTCGTTTGTATGTACAGGAGATGCCGAACAATTGCGTACCCATCTGTTGGACAACTATGGAGTCGGTACCATTTCAATTAAAAACACCTATCTCAGATTGGCCTTCTCAAGTACGGATATCGAAGAGATCGCAGATCTGGTTTCGATCGTCTACCATGGAGCAAAGGAAGTTTTCGCCTAATACACACATCATCAACCACTCAAGCTCCGGGGGTCAAATCCCGGGGCTTGTTCATTAGTGGCTTGCTTTATCGAGCCACTTGGAGGAAAATCCAATCATGCAGTGGGATATCGTTCCTGAGATTCTTTCCTCTCTGGTCATATTCATCATACTCGTCAATTCCCGTGATGCGAAGGCCATTCCATCCATGAGGGACAAGCTGTTTCGATTCTCTCTGCACTACATGATCTTTTGTACCATCGTAAACATCATTTCAATCCTCTCCGTCTATCATTTCGACAAGATTCCCCTGTGGGTGAACATGCTGACCAACACCGCCTTCTTCACACTGTACCCACCATTGCCAGTGATCTTTATCCTCTACATTCTTTTATATGTCTACGAGTCCGTTCCCGTAGAACATATGGAGAGGTTTCGTCTCTTCACCATTATTCTGATTACCACCGTATTGGCCTTTCTTATCATCGTGGTATTGAATTTCTCCACAGGATGGATCTTCTCATTCGATGCCGAAGGCAACTATATCAGAGGCCCACTGAACCAGCTCTCATTGGTGATCGCGGTGTTCCAGATAGGAGTCGCATTGGTGGCGATTTGGTTGGAACGAAAATACCTGGATAGGATGTTCTTCAAGGTCATCCTTTGGATGCCTCCACTTTCATTTGCCATCATCGTCCTGCAGATGCTCTTTCCCACCATTGTCCTTACCGGAACAGCAATGATGGTTGCCATGCTCTCGGTGTATCTCAATTTCCAGACACGAAGAATCTCAATCGATGATCTGACCCAATTTCCCAATCGAGACAGTTTCATCGTACACATCGATCAATTGAAACGACACAACAGGAAGGCCGTGGTACTGTTGGTGAGTCTTGACGACTTCAAGTTTGTGAATGACACCTATGGCCAAAAGAGAGGAAACCTAATGCTCAGGGCGGTGGCACAAGGCCTTCAGGATTTGGCTTCCCATGGACAAACATATCGTTATGGAGGTGATGAATTCGCCATCATCAGCAATGGAAAACATGGCCAGAACCTAGCCGAATCGGTGAGGAATCGTTTTGGGGAAAGTTGGTATGTCGAAGGCGTGTCGACCCGATTGAGAGCCTCCATGGCCTTGTTGGATCTACCATTCAGACCCGATCCGTCCATTGATCCATTGAATCTACTCGATCACGCCATCAGAACGGCCAAGAACCGTGGAAAGGAACAACTGGTCTATTGTGATTCTATGCTGCTGAGAACCATCAGAAGGAAGAATCAACTTTCGGAACGGTTGCTGCAGGCGATCGAACAGGAAACACTATCGGTCGATTACCAACCGATCTTCTCCTTTTCCAACAAAAGGATGGAAATGGCCGAAGCTCTGCTGCGTTGGGAAGACCCCCAATTGGGAAAGGTCTCGCCAGTGGAATTCATTCCTCTCGCAGAAGAATTGGGAGTCATTGATGAATTGGGAAGGTGGGTACTGGAACAAACCTGTGCCATGCTCGATGAGATGAGGGCGGGGGGCATTCCAATTCCTTCGATCTCGGTAAATTTCTCTGGACTCCAATTTTCCGATCCCCATGTACTCAAGGGAATAATGGACATTCTCGATCGGTATCGCATTCCTACGCAGACCATCAACATCGAGTTGACCGAGAGTAGCCTCATCGGCACATCGTTCAATGAAGCCCTTGCTCTGATGAACAAGCTCATCTCGAATGGATTGCGACTTCATCTCGATGACTTCGGCACTGGATATTCCAACCTTTCAAGAATGGTCAATCTCCCATTCCATTGCATCAAACTCGACAAATCACTCCTATGGAGTGCGAAGAAGAACGAAAAGATGCTGAAGTTCGTCGACAGCATCATCAAGATAGTGGGAGAAATGGGATTCCGCTTCATAGTAGAGGGAGTGGAGACCGAAGACCAGGTTGTGTACCTGAACCAGATTACCTGCGATTTGGTACAGGGCTATTACTTCAGCCCACCCCTCCCAAAAGAGCAATTCATCACATACATCAATGCACAAAAAAATCCGAAATAAGAAGAGATATCTCCTGTTTTGCAACGTCGGACAATGGTTTGAAAGGAGCACGACAGGTCCCACAGGAAAAGCCCTTCAAGGCAAGAGCATATTTCACTCCATTGAATATTCCATGACGAACCAAAGTCTCCACGCAAGTATTCACCTTACTCTGCTCATCCAAGGCGTCCTTCATTTTTCCCTCGTTGAACAACGAACGTATCTTGAGGAATCTGGGAGCAAAAAGGTTTACCGTCGTCCCAACCGCCGAATCGGCACCTGCCGATAATGCCGATAGGAAGGTTTCATCAAATCCATTGAAATAGATCTTATCGGGATATGCAGTTCGCATTCGTTCCAATCCATACAGATCGGTCGAGGTGTGCTTTACTCCAATCACCATCTCGTGTTCGAGCAGTTTTCCCGCATTATCCTTATTGAATGAGATTCCAGTGAACTGGGGAATATTGTAGATGATAACCGGTACTTGTGTTTCCTTCACCACATCCTCGTAATATCCCAAGATCTCTTCCTGTGAAAACTTGTAGTAGTAGGGTGGAATCATAGATACCGCAGATGCTCCATCAGAGTAGGCGTGTTTCGCCAACCGAATGGTATCGGCGGTTCGTATTGTTCCCACATGTGCAATCACAGGAACTCTTCCGGCAACCTGGTCCACCACAGTTCGCACCACTTCTTCCCGTTCTTCTAGGGAAAGCAGCAGAGCTTCCCCCGATGAACCGCAGCAATAGAAACCTTCCACACCCATCGTCAGTTGGAACTCCACAAGATCCCGGAGCACGACATGATCTATCTGCTCATTACGGTCCATGGGAGTCACCAACGCCGAGTATATGCCTCTCATCGAATCGAGGTTGGCTACCATGCGGTCCACCCTCCATCCATCACCAGATTTGCTCCGGTCATGTACCGGGAAGCATCCGAGGCCAAGAACACGATCGCACCATTGTATTCGTTTTCTTGTGCCATCCGTCCCACAGGCATTCGAGCACAATAATTTTTCTTGAAAGTCTCATCTTGGGTATCCCTCTCAACACCGCTTGGAGTCAGGATATTCACTCGGACCCCCTTCTTGGCCCAGTAGGTGGCGCAGTACCGGGTAAGATTGTAAAGTCCGGATTTCGCGGCGGAATAGGCAACCGGCTTGATGAATGGAATACCGGTTCTTTCTTCCTTGTAGGCATAGATGTCTTGGACAGGCGACAACATTCCGTAGATGGATCCGATGTTGATTATTGAACCCCTCCCTGCTTCCGCCATACGCGCTCCCACCGCTTGGATCATGAGGAACGTACCGGTGAGGTTCACATCAACCACTTCCCTGAACACTTCCTCAGGGAAATTTTCAAATGGGCCGGAAACCTCTGGAGGAGCACTTGGTTGGGTGTCGATACCCGCATTGTTGATGAGTATGTGGGGGATTCCCCATTGGGAAACGACTTCGTCCACAGCCTTGGAGATCGCCTTCTTGTCAGTGATGTCAACTTCATGGAATGAGATGAGTTGAGCATCACGGCTTTCCTTCGAATACATTTTCTCAATGGAAGCAGATCGTAAAGTCCTATTGAATACAGCCACTTTCGCTCCCCTTTCCAACAATTCATTGGAGAATTGGGCTCCCAACTGACCGAGACCGCCAGTGACGATTGCGACTTTCCCCTCCACATTGAACAATGGGTCTTTCATATGATTGGCACTCCTTGCATAGACTCAAGCGGTTCGCTTGGATTTGTAATGTTTGTAGATGTTCGATCCGATGGTTCCCACGATGATCAGAATGAAGAAAATTGATATCGGACGTTTGAAGAAAATGAGCAGGTTTCCATCCGAAACAAGCAACGTTCTGCCCAGATTCGATTCAACCAACGGTCCAAGGATGACTCCCAACAGCACCGGTGGAACCGGGTAGTCGAGTATCGAGAAGATATATCCCAACAATCCAGCCGTCATCATCACTACGATATCGAACATGCTGTTGCGCATTGAGTATGCTCCCAAGACTGAAAACACGAAGATGAAAGCTACTATCACGCTTTTGGGAAGTGACAAGACCTTCGCAAAGAATCTTGCGCCGACTATTCCCAATATAATCATGAATACATTCGATGTGATGGTACTGGCAAAAACGGTATAGATCACATCGGGACTATCGGAGAACAACAAAGGTCCAGGTTGGAGACCCAGCACCATCAGACCTCCCAGAATGACCGCGGTGGCGGCTTCACCTGGAATACCGAGGGTGAACATGGGAATCATGGCACCATTCACACATGCGTTGTTTCCTGATTCGGGTGCGGCAACTCCTTCGATGGAGCCCTTTCCAAACTCCTCGGGATGCTTGGAGGATCGTTTTGCTTCTCCATAGGAAAGGAATGCCGCGATGTCGGTTCCGGTTCCGGGAACCGCACCAACGAAAGTACCTATGAATGCCGATTTCACGATATGGGGAAGTATACGGAAGAATTCCTTCATCGAAATCCCGACTTTGGTCAATTTGACTTGAGGTGGAGCTATTTCCCTCGAATCCCGAACTCCTTCGATCGCCTGGGACATCGCGAAGATTCCGATGAGAATCGGCAACAATTCAAATCCAGTGAGCAGATTGAGAGTACCAAACGTAAAGCGTGGTACACTGGTGATGGGATCGATTCCAAAAGTCGAAATGAGGAGACCGATACAACCTGCGAACAATCCCTTTATCAAGGAAGTACCGGCAACATAGGAAATCATTGTCAATCCATAGACACCAAGAAGCACGTATTCGGGAGGACCGAAACGAACAGCGATTTTCGCGATTTGGGGTGCCAAAAAGGAAAGTATAAGCGCACCAATAAGACCACCAATCGCACTCGAAATCGTTGCGATTGCAATCGCTTTGCCTGCATGACCACTCTGGGCAAGTGGATACCCATCAAGAAGAGTGGCACCGGCTGCGGGAGTTCCCGGTGTCTTCAACAGAATGGCGGAGACCGATCCTCCGTAGATTCCTCCTGCGAATATTCCAATCAACATCGACAATCCGATGCTGGGGGAGACATAGTAGGTAAGTGGAATAAGCAGCGCGATTCCCATGGTGGCGGTAAGACCCGGCAACACACCGAGGATAATGCCGAGAACCACTCCTCCCAACAACGCGGGAGCTGCCATAGTGGAAAATAAAAAACCAAATCCATCCAGCAAGTACGTTATCATGGTACACTCCCGTTAAAACAATTTCGCACCAGGCAAAGGCACTCCGAGTAGTACCTTGAATGCGATATAGAGGAAGGCGACACCAAGAACTGTGATTATGGCGACCTTCACCGGTTTCCTATACTCCAACAGATAGAGCATGGCTGGTAAGAATAGTGCTGTGGCAATGATGAAACCCAACAACCACAACATAAGATAATAGACGACCATCAAGCCGACAGCGATTGCGACCCGGTACTTGCGGATGAAGTCGAAAAATCCATTGCCCGATGATTCTTCTTCAACTCGTTCTTGTGTGGTAGTTTCGGGAGATTTCGATACGCTGAGGGCCTTGATGATATTCACTATTCCGAAGATGGACATGATGGAACCGATGAGGATGGGAAAGGTCCTGGATCCCAGCAAGGTCCCACGTACGAATTTGTACTCTTTCGAAACAATGAACATACCGATCGCGATGGCAATGAACAGTACATTGAGACCAACTTCCAACGCAACTTTACGTTTCGTATCCATGTAATGATTCCTAATGCCAGGTTTCGCCCCGGAGAAATCTCCGGAGCGAAACGGCTCGACAGTGTTTCTTCCTGATGATCAATATTACTTGATCGCCAGAAGACTTTCCAATACCGGGGCGAGAGTTTTGGCCGTTTCATCGGTCAACTTATAGTAATCGGCTGTGTTCCGGTAATCGATACCAAGACCCATGTTGCTGATCACTTTTACGAACTCCGGCTCTTCCATCATCTTCTTGAACCCTTCATGAAGAATCGCAACCCTATCCTCGGGAATACCCGCGGGACCACCGAGTCCTCTGAAAGTGTTGACGACAATGTCGAACCCTTGTTCCCTCGCGGTTGGGGTATTGGGGAAGATATCCATACGCTTCTCACCAAAGACCGCCAAGATCTTCATCTCACCAGCACGAACCTGAGCGGAAACCTCCGCACCACTGACGGTTACCGCATCGATGTTTTTACCGAGCACACTCGCGATCGCATCGGCCGCACCATTGAACGGTACATAGGTGTACTCGGTATTGGTATTGAGGGCCAATGTTGCCGCGGCAAGGTGCCAAAGCATTCCTGTACCCGAATGTCCGATCTTTATCGCACCGGGATTCTTCCTGGCATACTCGACGAACTCTTCCAACGTATCCCACGGAGCATCGGCTTTGACGGTCAATGCGGAGGGGTCGGTGTTAAGGTTCATGATCCTTGTGAAATTGGAAAAATCAAAAGGATAAATTCCCTGATCCTTCAGGAAGCTCAGTTCGACCGGCAATACCGCCAAGGTATACCCGTCGGGAGCTGCCTTCACCGTCTCTCCCAGGCCAACCGCACCAGTCCCACCCGGCTTGTTCTCAACAACCACGGGGACTCCGAGGTGCTTTTCACCCGATTTTGCCAGTGCTCTGGCGATCGCGTCCGTTCCACCACCGGCAGACCAAGGCACAATCAATTTGATCGGCTTGCTGGGAAATGTCTCGGACGATTCAGTCGCACCTTGTGCGAACACCATTGGTGCGGCCATTGCCAACACCATCAACAGAACGATAATCTTTCTCATCATTCTCCTCCTTCTAAATAATCCCGATCGACTGCAACACACCCTTCAATTCGGCGGTCTCAGCGTCGGTGATATTCTCCAACGGTTCCCGTACGACTCCACCGGGCAGTCCTACCAACTCCATGGCCCGCTTGAGTATGGACTGGTAGACCGCGGTGGCCTTGCCCCCCAGCTCCTGACCCAGGACCGTGGGGATGCTTCTTCTCGCGACGCAACCGGCGACGAACCGGTGGTAGGGTGCGAGGGTATCCAACAGACGCTTCATCTCCACGAAATCCCTTGCCACCGCCGCATCGTAGATGGCGAACGCTAGTTTCGGCGCGAAACACAGGAGCTCCGAGACGAATGCCGGGCATCCGAGCGGGGCCTCGAACAGATAGGTCAGATGCCCGATCCCGCACGCGACCACCATGTCCTTCGGATCCACCGCCTGCGTCATCCAGTAGTAGTTCTCGATGCTCGTGGTGTTCTCCTTCACCCCGATGATGTTGGGCACCTTCGAGAGCCGCTGCATCAGGTGGGGCGGGATGGCGACCTTGCTGGTCGTCGGATTGTCGTAGACCATCACCCCGATCTCCAGCTTCTCCGCGATCCGGCTGAAATGCCGGTACAAGCCATCCTCGGTCACGTGCAGGTAATAGGGGTTGGTGATCATCGCCATGTCGATGCCCAGGTCCTGCGCCCTCAGGCTCATGTCGATCGACAACCTCGTCGCCGCCCTTCCCGTCCCCACGATGAGGGGGACCGTCCCGTCCAGCGTCTCGGCGACCGTCTTGATCATCGCAAGCGACTCCTCGTCGGTCATCGCGTAGAACTCGCTGGTGCTCCCGGCGATCATCACGCACCCGTCATGGCCCCTGTAGGTCTCCCTCGCGTATTCGGCGGTCGCCCGCATCGCTCCCAGGTCCAGATCCCCATTCTCCTTGAAGTGGGTCGGGAATATGGTCAAGGGTCCCTTGATCTTCCGTATCATTTCCTCTGGCTTCATGCCCATCGAATCACTCCTCGTCTTCCGTCAGTTCAATGCCCCGACCTTCTCGAGCATCGCCCTCACGTTCTCCACCTCTTCCTCGTCCCCGGGAAGCAGCGGCAGCCTCGGATAGCCCGCCGAATAGCCCATCATCCTCATCGCGTCCTTGATCAGGCACACCGGATTGGTCCGCCCCCCCTGGCCCATGACCCGGTACAGCGGGAACAGCCTCCTCTGGATAATGGAGGCCTCCTTGACCTTGCCCTCGTGCAACAGGTCGATCATGCTCCTGATCTGGTCCCCCACGATCTGCGCCCCTCCGCTGATGACGCCACCGATCCGTTCGAACCCCTGCACGAACGATTCGAGCACCATCGTGTCGTCCCCGTTGTAGATGATGAAATCCTCGGGCGTGGCGTTGATGAAGTCGGTCATCTGCTTCGCGTTCAGCTCCGCCTCCTCCTTGATCCCCACGATGTTCGGTTCCTTCGCGAGCTCGGCCACCATCGCCGGCGAGGTGTTCACTCCGGTGAAGATCGGGATGTTGTAGATCAGGATGTCCACCGACACGCTTCTGGCGATCGTCTGGAAATGGTGCTTGATCTCCTTCTGCGAAGGACGGGTGTAGTAGGGGGCCACGATCATCACCGTGTCGTAGCCGATGTCCTGCGCAGCCTTGGTCAGCTCCAACGCCTCGCGCGTCGAGGCCGCCCCGGTTCCCGCCATCAATGGAATGCGCCCGTTGAAGGCCCGGTACATGGTTTCGAATATCTTGATCCGCTCCGCGCTCGTCATCGTGAAGAACTCTCCGGTCGTTCCGGTGAGGATGAAGCTGTCCGCCCACCCCTTCTCGAGGAGGATCTCCCCATTCTTCACCATCGCTTCGTAGTCCACCTCTCCGTTCTCCTTGAAGGGGGTCACCATCGGGACCAATATCTTCCCGAACTTCTCTTTGTTGAACATATGTCTCTCCTATGACAATTGATCTCTATTTTGTCTGCCATCAGACAATTTTATCAAAAGATTGTTTACTCTGAAATCACGGCTTCCATATCGTCCTTGGCCATCGTCAAATGACTTTCGATGCTCTTCACCGCTTCATCCCTATCCCTTTTCTTCAAGGCTGCCAGAATGGTTCTGTGTGGTTCAACCGCGTTCAACGCATTCTTGCGCACTTGGAATGAAATACTACGATATTTCTTAAATGCCTGGGCGACCAGTCCATTGATGTTGATCAACAGGGAATTATGGGACATGTCGACAATTTCCCTGTGGAATTCCTCATCTAGAAAGGCCATACCCTTTACGTCATCTTCCTCAACAGCTGTGATGAAGGATTCATTTATCTCGAACAGTTTCCTATACTCTTCCTCCGTTCCCCGTTCCACCGCAATCTTAATCGCAAGACTCTCTATCGCCTTACGCACTTCAATGAAATCAGTCAATTTTGGAGCGTTTACGCGAAACCAGTCCCTGACATCCACGCTTGCATCGGGTGCAGCACTCAACACGAAAGCACCACGGCCAGGCTTCAGTTCGACATAGCCCATTGTTTGCAGTACCCTGAAGGCTTCCCGAACTGTCGATCTACTCACTCTCAAGGAACTACAGAGATCTTGCTCGGTCGGAAGTTTCTTCCCCTCTTCGAAGGTACCCTCAATGATCGATGTACGAATCTTGTCCACCACTTGATCGGTAATGGGCATCTTCCTCACAGGTTCCATGCCAACTCCATTAAATTGTCTGACAACAGACTAACCCGGAAATTCCCAACTGTCAAACTTTTTTTAAAAAATTGTCCGACAATTTAATAATCAGTGGGATCCGAGGTTTTTCGCATTTCCTAAACTTGTACTCTTGAGTCTCTAGTTACTATAAGGTTTACAGTACCTCCATACCCCTCTCAAGGAGAATATCGTGGGAAATCAAGTACTTATTCGTAATGCGAGAGCCGTGGTTGCCTGTGATGCTGCCGACAATGTATTCCATGATGCGGACATAAAAATTGAAAACGGCAAGATTGTCGATATCGGTAAGGATCTCAAGGCCGAAGGTTTCACTACCATCGATGCCAGTCGTTCCTTCGTGTATCCCGGTCTTGTGAATACACACCACCACTTCTTCCAAACGTTCGTTCGCAATCTCATGACTGTGGATTATCCGAACATGCTGGTGGTCCAATGGTTGGACAAGATCTATAGGATTTTCAAGGAAATCGATTCCGACATCATCTATTATTCTTCACTCACCGCCATGGCCGATCTGGTCAAACACGGATGTACCTGTGCCTTCGACCATCAATACTGCTACACCACCAAGACGGGTACGGAACCGGTTGACCGCCAAATGGAAGCCGCTGGATTGATGGGATTGCGCTATCATGCGGGTAGAGGATGCAATACGCTTCCCCGTAGTGAAGGAAGCACGATACCCGACGAAATGCTGGAGACGACCGACGGATTCATCGCCGACTGCGACCGATTGGTGTCGACTTATCATGATCCGAATCCATTCTCCATGAACCGTATTGTGGTGGCACCATGCCAACCGATCAACAGTTATATGCATACATTTACCGAAGCGGTGGCTTTCGCCAGGGATAGGAGAGTGCATCTGCACACCCATCTTGGAGAGGGAGAGAACCCCATCATGCTCGAACGGTATGGGAAGAGAACCCTACAATGGTGCGAGGATATCGGTTTCATCGGACCCGACACATGGTTCGCACATGGATGGGAAACCACCGCCGAAGAACATGAGGTGTTGGCTGAAAGCAGGAGTGGAATCTCCCACTGCCCCGCACCGGCCACTCTGGGAGGCTTCCCGATCCTCGACATCCCCTCGATGCAGGAGAAGGGAGTGGAACTGAGTCTTGGCTGTGATGGTTCGGCGACCAACGACAGTTCGAATCTACTCGATTCACTGAGAATGGCATATCTGATGCAATCCTTCCACAGCAAGAACCGAAAACGGGCACCATCACCTTATGAGATGTTGAAGATCGCAACGATAGGTGGAGCAAAAACACTCGGACGCGAAGAGCTTGGATCGCTCGAAATTGGGAAAGCGGCAGATCTGTTTTTTATTGATGTGGATACATTGGAACTTACTGGGGCCTTGCACGATCCTAAGAATCTGTTGGCCAGGGTGGGAGTGTGTGGACCTGTGGCGCTGACGATGGTTGCCGGTAAGGTCGTGTGGTCGGAAGGGAGATTGACGAATGTCGATGAAGGCGAATTGACCGAACAGGCCAACACGGTATTCAACGAACGCATGGCTCCCCATTTCCCGAAACACTGAACGAGTTGATTTCACCGGGGATACCCCGTGAGGAGGAGATAACATGAAGAGAATCGCAATTGTTCTGTTCATCGCAATGGCAGGCATCGGATGCTTGTACGCGGGAGGTGCTGCGGAAACCACAAAATCCGACACGATGAAGGTGGCCTTGTTGCTTTCCGGCCCTGCGAACGACCAAGGGTGGAATGCTGTCGCATTCGCAGGCCTCAAGGCGGCCGAAGAAAAGTATGGTTTGGAGACCGCCTATTCCGAACATGTGGGAATCGCCGACGGTGAAGCCGCATTCACCGACTATGCATCACAAGGGTATGATTTGGTCATAGGCCACGGTTTCCAGTATGGTGAACCTGCGGTAAGGGTATCGAACAGATTCCCAAATACCAAATTTATGGCAATCGAATCGAACGTCTACTCCGACAATGCCGCATCCTATGTGATGGCATGTGAAGAAGCGGGCTATCTCATGGGAATGCTCGCCGCATCAATGTCGAAAACCGGAAAGATCGGAATGGTCGGAGGTTTCGAACAACCATCCATCGTAAAGGTGGTGGAAGCCTACAAGTTGGGAGCCAGGGAAGTGGATCCATCCATCGAAGTCTTCGAAGCCTATGTGGGCAGTTTCACCGATGTCGCCTTGGGAAAGGAAGCCGCGATCGCGATGGCCGACCGTGGTGCGGACGTACTGTCCCATGTGGCCAACCAAGCGGGTACAGGTGTCATCAAGGCAGCTGAGGAACGGGACCTTCTGGCAACCGGAGATTCCTACGACCAGAATTCGATCGCTCCCGATACGGTCATGTGCTCCACGATCTACAGCGTACCGATGTTGGTATTGAACGCTGTCGAGAAAGTGAAGAACGGAACCTACGAAGGAGGAGTGTTCTATCTTGGAATGAAGGAAGGTGTGGTCGACATCGCACCCTACAACTCATTCGAAACGATCATTCCCGAAGAGGTCAAGACGATGATCGCCGATGCGAAACAGGCGATTCTCGATGGTAGTCTCGACATTCCGATGATCGAGACACCGACAGGAAAGTAGTTGACGTGTGGGGAACGGATTCATTCCGTTCCCCTTATTTCAATGGAGGACCCATGCCCATACTGAGGATGGAGAACATCTGCAAATCATTTTTCGGTTCCTATGCCAATGAGAATGTCTGCATGGAAGTTCTCGATGGAGAGATCCATGCACTGCTTGGAGAAAACGGAGCAGGAAAAACCACGCTCATGAACATCCTCTATGGAATGTATCATAAGGATTCTGGGACCATCACACTCGATGGACAGCCGATTGCCTTCAACAATCCGAAGGAAGCGATCGCACACCGAATAGGAATGGTCCACCAGCATTTCACTTTGGTTCCCACACTCACTGTACAACAGAATATTACTCTTGGCCTGAAGGACTCGGGGTATCCCTTTTCGCATGAAAGAGCACGTTGTGCGAAGATAGGGGAGCTCAGCGAATCCTATGGACTGCAAACCAATGGCCGTTCTCTGGTAAAGGATCTTTCGGTAGGCGAGATGCAAAGGGTGGAAATCCTCAAACTCCTCTATCGAAACGCGCGTCTGCTCATTCTCGACGAACCGACGGCGGTCCTGACACCACAGGAATCGGAACATCTGTTCGCCATGCTGACCAAACTGAAATTGGAAGGTTGCTCCATCATTGTGATCACCCATCATATCCAGGAAGTGCTGGACCACTGTGATCGGGTGACCATCCTCCGTGACGGGCGATCGATCGCAACGGTGGAAACGAGGGCTGTCGATACCAAGGATCTTTCCCGGCTCATGATAGGTAGGGAGCTTGTTCCTGTCGCCCGTGACCGGGCAACGCGTAGCACCACAGCAGAGGTTTTGGAACTGGATGACTTCACCTTCAAACGAAACAGTGGAAAATCGTCGACGGTCAATCTCAAGATAGCCGAATCCGAGATTGTGGGAATCGCAGGAGTCGATGGCAACGGGCAAAAGGAATTTCTCGAATCGTTGATGGGTTTGAAAAAGATCGAACGGGGAACACTGTTGTTCTGCAAAGAAGACCTCTCCCATGCCGACACCACCGCAAGAAGGTCGGCCGGCATCGGCTATATCAGTGACGACAGGCATGGGGACTCATTGGTGTTGGATATGGGAATCGATGAGAACCTCATGCTGAGACCAGCAAGAAGCAACGAAAAGAAAACATGGGGGTTGATGGATCGCAATTCGATCACTACAGAAGCGCGCAGGATCGTTTCCTCCTATGCGATCAAAACACATTCGGTGTCCGAACCGATGAGATTGCTCTCCGGAGGGAACCAACAGAAGCTTGTGCTTGCCAGGGAGTTTCTGGGAAAACCGAAACTTGTCATCGCCTTCCAACCTACACGTGGGCTCGACATCGGGGCAACGGAATTCATCCACACCCAATTGTTGCGTATGAGGGATGAAGGATGTGCGATCCTGTTGGTCAGTACCAACCTCGAGGAGATATTGTTGCTCAGCGACAGGATAGCGGTGATGCACGAAGGACGCTTCATGGATATCTTGGCCAACGAACATGTGGACATCACCCGAATCGGCCTTCTGATGGCCGGTATCGAAGCGGAGGAAGATGCGTTATGAAGAGGGGTATGGACGGACTCAAGTCATTGCTGCTTGTGGTCGGGGGTACAGTCGCACTCGCCTTCTTGCTGATTCTGATGGTGGGAGGCGATATCCCCACCGCTTTGGGAAGCTTTCTACGAGGAATCTTCGGTTCCACCTATGCGATGGGAGAAGTGCTTGTTCGTGCCACTCCCCTTCTATTGGCTTCACTGGGAGTGGGCATCGGTTTCAAGACCGGATTCACCAATCTTGGAGCGGAAGGACAACTCTACATGGGGTCGATCACCATCACAACGGTGGCGATGCTGTTTCCCTCACTGCCTCCGTTGGTGATGATTCCGCTGGTGATGGTGTTGGGATTCTTCGCAGGAGGACTCTGGGCCCTGATTCCCGGATTTTTAAAAGCACGATTTTCGATATCGGAGATCATCATGACCATCATGCTCAACTATGTGGCGATCAATCTGGTCGGCATATTGGTGAGGACAATCCTTCGTGATCCCGCATATCCCTATCCCATGTCTCCCATGCTCACCGAGTCGGTCCATTTCTCCCAAATGCTTCTTCCCACGCGGATCCATGGAGGATTGCCAGTCGCCCTCGTCATGGTGATCGCCGTATACATGTTGCTGTTCCGTTCACGTCTGGGGTATGAGATGCGGGCTGTGGGATTGAACGCGCGAGCCTGCAGATGCAGTGGAATAAAGGTCGATCGAGCCATGGTGTTGTCTGCCATGATTGGAGGAGGGTTGGCCGGGCTCGCAGGTGTGGGAGAGATCGCAGGACTACACCATCGGCTTATCGAAGGCATCAGTCCGGGATATGGGTACATGGCGATCATCATAGCATTGCTTGGAAAAAACCATCCTGTGGGGATATTGATCGCTTCCTTGGGTATTGCGGCGCTTCAAGTGGGATCGATGGCGATGCAGCGCTCCGCAGGAATCCCCACATCCATCGCATCCACCATCATGGGTGCCATGGTACTCCTTTTGGTCGTACGGGATGCCCGGTCACGAATCACGATTGTGGAAGAGGGAGTCTGAACATGGAACTGTTGATAGTAATCACCACATTCGGTGCAGCGGCGATACGCATGGCCATACCTTTGGCACTTGCCGGATTGGGTGAAAGCATCTCGGAAAAGAGTGGTCTGCTGAATATCGGGGTGGAGGCGATCATGCTCTGTGGTGCCTTCTTCAGTTTCATCACTCTCTTTTTCACCGGAAGCTTCTTTCTTGGAATTCTTGCCGGTATTCTGGGAGGAGTATCGATGAGCATGATCCATGCGCTGCTTTCCATCCGCTACAAGGCGAACCAAACCATCGTTGGGCTCGCTTTGAACTTCTTCGCCCTTGGTCTCACCAGTTTCCTATTTTTGATGGGATTCGGACAAACCACCACTCTGCCCTCAACACCGGTGATGCCGAATCTTCCGATTCCCTTGTTGTCGAAGCTACCACTACTTGGTGGAATATTGTTCTCTCAAAACCTATTTGTGTACCTATTGCTTATCTTCATGGTACTCACCCATATTTGGTTCTATAAGACAGATTTCGGCATCTCGTTGCATGCGGTGGGAGAACATCCGATAGCCGCCGATACGGCGGGAATACGCGTGCATTCCGTCCGCTACTTCGCAGCATTGTGCAATGGAGCCCTTGGCGGTCTGGGAGGGGCTTATCTCACAATCGTGAAACTCGGGTTTTTCCAGGAAAACCTCACCGAGGGGAAAGGATACATCGCCTTGGTCACCGTGATTCTCGGAAAGAGACGACCATTCGGTGTCTTGGGCGCTGCGTTGATCATTGGAGGAGCCGAAGCCTTGCAGATCCGTCTGCAGACGATGGGTACCGGAATACCATCACAATTGTTCTCCATGTTCCCTTATCTCATGACCATCATGGCACTGTTGTTGACCATCGGATCGGCCGATGCCCCATCTGCTCTTGGAATTCCCTATGATCGTGACGAACGTTGAAATGGAATTGACACCCATTCCATACGATCGCTATGCTTGTGGGCATGAAAGAGATCTTCTCGATCGGAGAATTCGGTACACTCTTCAATATCGATGTGCAGACGCTACGGTACTACGATTCGATCGATCTGATGATTCCCGCATTGCGGGATTCAACCACCGGATACCGCTCATACCGCTTCGACCAAGTGTACCAGTTCGCACAGATACGCTATCTTCGACAACTCGGATGTTCACTCGAACAGATCCGCGACTACCTCAATTCACGTGATGTCTCCACATCGATGCAAGCTTTGCGGGAGCAATCCGAACAGCTTCGTAGACAATGGGAACATCTTATCCAAGTGGATTCCGTCATCCAGAGGAAGTTGGGATTCGTGGAACAGGCGTTGGCACACCTCGATCCATCCTTCATGGGTGTACGTTCATTTCCTGAACGCTATTACATTCCGATTGGGAAGGAGGAGTCCCTCTACGCATCGGAAGAGTTCTACTTCTACCCCACGTTGGTATTCTACAGGGAGGAAGGAAAGGAATTCGGCAGCTATCTCCACGATTGGACAAAGAGGGATCTCTCGACCCGTGCCGAAACTGTGGACACCATCGCGGCTGGAGAGTATTTCTGCGGGTACCATACCGGTCCCTACGAGCGGATACATGAAACATTCGCAAGAATGAGACGGAATGCCGATGATTGTATCTTGGGACCGGTACCCGTCAACTTCAACATCATAGACCAGTTTGTGGAGAAGGATAGCTGCAAATACGTGACGGAGGTGCAAATTCCCGTCTTGGGACGAAGATAAGGAATTTTCCCAACAAGTAATCGTAC
>CAYZJV010000045.1:0-16887 GCA_964478945.1 uncultured Spirochaetaceae bacterium
CTCAACGGCAGGACCACCGTGTTTGAAGATCCGATCGAGCCGGGACGGAACGGGTTGTCGTATCTCATGCCCGCCTTGGTGAGCCATATGCCGCTCGATGCCGTGGTGATCATGTTGGGCACCAACGATACGAAGCACCGGTTCGGGAACATTGCGATCGATATCGCCTCTGGAATGAAGCGACTGGTGCAGACCATTCGCGAGGGTTCCTATGGACCGGATGGAAAGGATCCTGTCGTCGGAATCGTGGCTCCCGCATGTGTGAACGAATGGGTTGAGGATGGTCCCTTCACCGGAGCCCATGCGATTTCGATCGGACTCGCTTCCGAGTATCGGAACATCGCCGATGAAATGGGGTGTGCATTCTTCGATGCTTCGCAGCATGTATACTGCAAGATGCCCGATGGGATTCATCTTGATGCCGAATCCCATGGGATTTTGGGAAAAAAACTGGCACAGTGGGTGAAGGAAGAGTTGATCGGTTCATGATGCATCGATGAAGGGGGTGTCGGATGCAACCTTTGGATTTCTTGGGAACAGCAATTGTAATCATTGGTGGAACATTGGTCCTGATGACGGTACGGTTCCTTTTCAATCGCTCCATCAGAAAGGCATCGAGCAATAGTTTTCCCTATTATCGTCAGTTGGTCACATTCGTGATCGTCCTGATAGGAGTGTTTCTTGCAGTGGGGCTGCTCCCCATAGCGCATGAGTTGAAGGGTCAAATCCTCAGCATACTCGGTGTGTTGCTCAGTGCCGTGATCGCACTCAGTTCCACCACTTTGGTGGGGAATGCGATGGCGGGAATCATGTTGCGTTTGATGCACGAATTTCGTGCCGGTGATTTCATTGAAATCGAAGATATGATCGGTCGTGTCACCGATTTCGGCATTTTCCATACCGAGATCCAGACCATCACCAGGGATGTGGTGAGTCTACCGAACCTGCTGCTGGTTTCAAAGGCGGTGAAGGTGACCAGGAGGGGCGGGACCTTCATCAATGTTGCGGTATCCATCGGATATGATGTACCACATGGTGCGGTGGAGGATTCACTACGGAAGGCGGCCGAATCGATTGGCCTGAAGGACTCTTTCGTATTCGTCGAACGGTTGCTCGACCACGCGGTGGTCTATCGTCTCTATGGATTGCTGGAGGAGTTCTCGGAACGGTTGAGCAAAACAAGCGAACTCAATAAAGCCGTACTCGATACCTTGCATGCCGATGACATAGAGATCAACAGCCCATCCATGGTCGATAGACGGGAATTTCCCATCGACCACCGCTATATGCCGCTTCATGTTGCTTCCAAGGAACCTCCTGCTGAAGAGGAAGCCGCGATCGAAGAGATGGCTTTCGACAAGGCCGAGGAGGCCGAATCGATCGAGCAATTGCGTCGGGAAGAGAAGAAGTTGGTGGAAAAACTCGGAGATAATCCTCCACAAGGGGGCAAGAAGCCCACGAAAACCCAGCGGGAAGCCATTGAAAGGAAGATTGATCAGATTCAGACCGAAATTTCCACGAGAGAGGAGGAGCAGCAGGAGAAGAAGCAGAGTGGGCAGTGATGCTTCATCTACTTGAACGGGTGACATCATGCGCAAATGTCTTCAGCTGCAACGCCATTTTTTCCATGAAATCATGTACTTCCGTGGCATGTTCGGCCATTCTGGGGCTCAATAGATACGCGATATCGATCTCAAGAGCTTCGGCGATTTTTTTCAAGTTCATCACTTTCGGAAACCGCTTGTAAGTCTCTATTCCACCGATATACCCAGGTGCCATATTGCAGCGGCGTCCCAATTCCTCTTGGGTGATTCCTCGTGCCTGACGGTATCGTCGTATGTTGTCGATGATCTCCCTTTCGTATGCATCACGTTCTTTCATTGCGAGTAGATCCTTGCATATTTGATAGTATTCCCAAATGATACCTTCTCCTGATGAAGGGGTCTACTGTGATTGGTACAACCTTTGGATACGAACTCTTTTCATTCAAAGCCCATTTTTGTATGCTGTGGACAATGGAAATCAGAGAGATGCGAGTACAGGACTGGCCGATGGTGGCCACGATATTCCAGCAGGGGATAGACACCAAGGTGGCTACCTTTCAACATGAAGTTCCCGATTGGACGAGATGGGACGCCACCCATATCGCCTCCTGCCGTCTTGTTGCTCTTGATGAGACCGAGGGAGTGATCGGATGGGCAGCCCTCTCGCCGGTCAGTTCACGGGTGGCCTACCGTGGGGTGGCTGAAGTGTCCATCTATGTCTTGGAGACCCATCGCGGCAAATCGGTGGGGAAACGTTTGCTAGAGCAGCTGGTGAGGGCATCTGAACAGGCCGGCTATTGGATGCTCCAATCGGTGGTCTTGGTGGAGAACCACGCCAGCATCGCACTCCATCAATCGTGTGGTTTCAGGACAGTGGGAAGACGAGAGAAGATAGGACGCCTTCCGGACGGGACGTGGTCCGACACATTGTTGCTTGAGCGGCGCAGTCGGCATCCCGACTTCCTCGATTGATCAGGTGATCTTGCCCCTACCTGCAATGCATAGCGTTTCCACGACCTCATCACCCTCCACCAGATGAAGTTGATCATATAGGTTGACCACCGGGCAGATGTGGTTGGGTATGATGCGGATCTTGTCGCCAATCTCCACCGCTTCACCAAACGCCTGGTCATCGAATATGGTGTGTTCGTCGTAGACCGAAGCCACATGGGTCTTCACTGGATTCAGCACTACTCCCTTTCCTTCCGTTGTGCAGATACCCTCGGTCCTGCTTTGCATTGTCAGCGCTTTCGCTCCCGCATCGGCAATGGTCCTGGCAGTCGTCGGTTTCGATATCACGGTGGCGAGGACCGTGGCCGCACAGCGGTCGTAGGATCCCAGCACATTCGCCTGTCCGGCATCCATGAACACATAGGTACCGGGACGGATCTCGGTGATGCCCTCCAATATTTCCGCATCGACGGCTTGGGCACATAGGATTCCAGGTGTCGAGCCGATGCTTACCCGATTGCATTCGAACCCTTCCCGTGCAGCCAATGCGACATGGGAGAGCGTATCTTCCTGTGCCCTTCGAAAAAACATTGCCGCAGTGGCGATGTCGGGGGCCTTGTAGGTATGCCCTTCATGGCTGAACACACCCTCGAACTTGATCGAAGGAGTGCGTGATATCATCCCAAGCAGGTTTACGAAGACGTTGGTGTCGGTGACTCCACTCCTCTGATCGCCAGTCTCCACTTCAATCAGCACATGGGCTGGGCAAGAAGGATCGAATACCTGTCCGATCTGTTCGATGGCGAACGTCGAGTCGACTCCGAACGATACCGATATGCCCTTTTCGCAGAGTGCCCTGATCCGAGTGAGTTTTTCCATCCCCACTATTTCATTCGCAATGAAGATTTCACGAATACCTGCTGACGCCATCACCTCGGCTTCCCCTGTCTTCGCGACGGTGATTCCGCATGCTCCCGTCTCCAGTTGCATCTTGGCGATCCCGGGGGTCTTGTGTGTTTTGGTATGGGGGCGAAGCGCCACGTTCCATCGATCGGCCAACTGTTGCATCCACCGCATATTGTTCATCATGATCGGTACATCAACCAATAGGGAGGGAGTATCCAATTGTGTGATTTTCATGGGCAACCTCTTCACTTTACGCTATAATCGGAAGCATACCACCGGGAGGAAAAATTGTCGATGCGATACATCTGCGGCGACTGCCAACGAACTTATCCTATGGATTCCCATTCCTATCGTTGCCAATGTGGAGGCTTGTTCCGTTTGGAGTATGACAAGAAGCGACTCTCCTTCGATTCTTTGCACGAAAACTCCTTCGATCGTTCACTCTGGCGGTATCGTGAAGCGATGCCGCCTTTGTCGGTCCCTTCGATCGCCCGCACCACGATGGGTGAGGGGGGAACCCCATTGGTATCCATTGATCGGTCGGAGCTGGGAAAGGTCGAATATATGATGCCGACCCTCTCGTTCAAGGATCGTGGAGCCGTCGTGCTGGTTGCGGCAATGGAACAGTTTGGAATCAAATCCTGTGCGATCGACAGCAGTGGGAACGCAGGAACCGCTGTGGCCGCCTACTGTGCTCGGGTCGGTATCGGATGCGAGGTATTCGTTCCCTCCCATACCAGCGACAAGAAGATTGCCCAAATACATGCCCACGGGGCAGTGGTGCACAAGATAGCAGGGACCCGCGAGGATACGGCGAATGCAGCCCTGGCACACGTGGATTCGACCGGTTCCTTCTATGCCAGCCATATCTTCAATCCCTTGTTTTGGGAAGGGACAAAGACCTACATCTATGAATTGTTCGAACAGATGGGACGGAAGCTTCCCGATGCTCTCGTCATTCCCGTGGGCAACGGTACGCTGTTGATGGGTGTGGGAATCGCATTGATGGAACTGAAGGAATGGGGCTACGTGGACACATTTCCTTCCGTCATCGCAGTGCAGGCAGCGAATTGCGCACCATTGGCCGTGGCCGGTATGGCTGGATCGGATGCTGTTCGGCAGATTCCAACCTCTCCGACCATCGCGGAAGGAATTGCCAGTGCGGCTCCCGCACGTGGCAAGGAGATCCTTGCGATGATGAAGCAGATGGGTGGGAGGTTTGTCACTGTAAGCGAGCAGTCCATCATTGCGGCGCAGGAAATGTTGGCGAAACGGGGACTGTTCGTAGAGTCCACCAGTGCGGCCAATCATGCAGGTTATCTCGAGGCGTTGAAAAAAGGATTCGTCACACCGGATACGCAAGTGGTGGTGCCCCTTTGCGGTGCCGGATTGAAGAGCGTTCATTGAGTACCAGACTGAGCGGGTAGGGATTTCAGTACCTTTCATTTCCCAACGAGACGAGGGTGGCGGAACAAATGCAATTGGTCAATTACCGAGAGGGTGAAGGAAACGAAGGGGTACAGACACCGCCCCTCTGGTCGGCAGAGGATGCGAAGCTTCCTGGATCCACCTCTTGCCCAAGGAAACAATACCATTCATTGGAGGTAATATGGATAAGAGCACTGTGGTGATCACCGAAAAGATTCGTATAGGAATCAGTTCCTGTTGCATGGGAAGTCCCATCCGCTACAATGGCAAGGGTATCGATGTGTTGCGGGATCTCGGCCGTGAGAAAAGTGATTTCATCTGGTGTCCGGTATGTCCCGAATGCATGGCGGGATTGGGTGTTCCCAGGAATCCCGTCCACCTTTCCGGTGGTGATGGGAATGCCATATGGAACGATGAGGCTAGAGTCAAGAACAGGGGAGGAGAAGATGTCACCGCTGCGATGAAGATCGGTTGCGAGGTGTGTCTCTCCACGCTGGAACGTTGTGGGACCGTTGCGTTCGTCTATATGGATGGAAGTCCCTCCTGTGGAGTCTACCGCACCACGCTACGCAATCGGAGAACGGGTAATCCACCTGGTGTATTCGGTTCACTGTTGTTGGATAAAGGGTATTTCCTCATCCCTTCCTCCGATTTGCAAAGTCCCTTGAAGTGGTGGGATTGGCGTCGCCGCCTGTTGGCCTTCCACTGGTTCAGTTCCATCAAGTTGGAGAGTATGAAGGATGTGTACGAGTCCTGGTATCGTCTGAAGTTTCTCTGTCAGGAATTGGACAACACATGGGCTCGAAAGATGGGATCACGCTTGGCATCTACCAACTTGAAGACCGAACCTGAATTTCCCGGCATATTCAGGAAGGAGGTGCTCGATGTGTTGCGTAAGCCTTCGACCACCAAACGGATCACCGGTAGTTTGTGGAAACACTATTCGCATTACAGGAAATCGCGTGGGAAGGTGGTCCAAGAGATCAATTCTCCCGAATTCAGACGGAATATGACCACCATCGCCAAAGAGTTGACCAAGATGGAAAGGACCGCGTTTGAAGAGGATTACCTTTTTGGAGCCTCACCGGTGATCTATCGCGATGCGAGACGGGTGAAGGTGAAGGAGCTTCCGAACGAATAGAAAAGATACCATGATATCGATTGAGGCTTTTACTTTTATTCCCATTGCTGCATAATGGGGAGAAAAATCATCACATGGACGGTAAGTATGCGACTCACACGAAAAATTTTCACTGATCTGGCCATCTTCATGATGGGATTCGGTGTCCTCATAGGTATCGTGTTTCCTTTCTTCATGGTGGCCATTGGCATCCCGATGGATCAGGTCTTCACTGTGGCCTTCTTCATCAGTTGCATACTCGCGGGAGTGGTGGTTGGAGCGATCAATATTCTCCTTGCCAGAAGTGTGGTCGGTAAACGGATCGCTCTCCTTTCCAAGAAAATGGGGTTCATTTCGGGTAAGCTATCCCAAGCCACCTCGATTTCCGAACTCGAGGAGTGCAATTCCGACGAGTGTCGTCTCGTCGTCGATTCGGATGATGAATTGGGAGAAGGTGCAAGGAGTTTCAACACATTGTTGGATGCCTTGTCGAGTGCGATCTCATCGGAAGCGGCTGTACGACAATTCAACATCATCATGTCCTCGCAATTGGAACTTCCCTCCCTATCGAAGCATGCGCTCGATTACATCCTCTCATACTGTGGTGCGGCCGCCGGTTGCGTGGTGATTGAACGGGGAGGGGAATTTTCGATTCCCTATGCTTCGGGAATACAGAATACCGATGCGATCCTTGCGAATGTGAATTTGTGGAAACTGTTCGAGGCAAGGGAAACCAAGAGTGTTTCCCTGGATCTGGAGCTACAGGTGGATAGTCTGCTCGTATCGTTTCGTCCACGTGAAGTTCACGTGGTTCCTCTGGTCTACAAGGCTGTTCCTTTGGGGTTGTTGTTGCTCGGTTCCGAACACCCTGTTGAAATTCGCAAACTACAGACTATCGAGATGTTCGCACAAAGTTTCGCGATCACTTTGAACAATTCCATCACATATGATCAATTGCAGCGATTGGCTGCGAACGATCCGCTCACCGGCCTGTACAACAGGCGTTTCGGTATGGCTCGACTTTCCGAGGAATTCATGAGATCGGTCAGAACCCAAAGCCCGCTTGGAGTGCTTATGTTCGATATCGATCACTTCAAGAGTGTGAACGACACCTATGGTCATGCCGCTGGTGACAAGGTCTTGGTGAATGTGTCCAAGATTGCCGTGATGGCAGCCAGGAAGGGCGACCTGATCATCCGTTATGGAGGGGAAGAGTTCATCATGATCCTCCCTGGAGCTGATAAGAAGGATTGCCGTTTTATCGCCGAAAGACTAAGGCATATGGTCGAGGAGAGTTCGCTGCAGGTGGGCGTATCGCTATTGCGCATCACCATAAGTGTTGGTTTGGTGTCTTATCCCGAGTATTCGGTGGAGCAGGAGCAGACTCTGGTCAAACTGGCCGATCAAGCGATGTATGTGGCGAAGGAGCAGGGTAGGAATATGGTGGTGGAGGCTTAGATGAAGGATCGATTACGATTTGCCACACTTGCCGATACTCCGCTCGAAATGATCAAAAACACCTTTCAGGAGGCCTTCAGCGATTACGAGATTCCTGTGAATCTCACCATCGATTCACTACGAACGATGATGGTCGGTAGAGATATACAATTGAATCGTTCGGTGGGATGTTTCGATGGTGATGCTTTGGTTGGTTTCATCCTCTGCGGTTGCAGGGAAAGTGCAGAAGGTCCGATTCTCTATGATGGAGGAACCGGTGTGCTTCCCTCCCATCGTGGTGAAGGCATCGCGACACGGATGCTCACATGGCTGCTCGAGAGGGAGGAGCCTGTGGGAACCGGATCCTTTATCCTGGAAGTGTTGGAACACAACACGAAGGCGATCGAGCTCTACGGAAAAGCGGGTTTTGTCACGTCTCGGTTCCTCAGGTGTTTCAAGATTGAAAAATCATCGATTCCACTCTCCCTGTCGTGTCCATGCAATATTTCACCAATGACCAGATCCTCCTACGAGGTCCTTGATCACCTCAGGTATCTGTCCCATGTTCCCGCTTGGCAAAATGCGGTTCCTTCCGTTCTGAACAATTGGGACAACTATATCGCGTTGGAGGTCGAAGATTCCGATGGAATCGTTGGATTCGGTATGGTGCACAAGACCACCGGCGATATTCCCCAGCTTGCCGTTGGCAGGGACGGGGAATACTTCGATTGTCTGGTTGATGCCTTGGCCCGCTCGACCGGGTCGCTTTCGCTGGGATTGATCAATGTGGAGGATGGTTCTCTTCTATCCAACCTGCTTGTGCAAAAGGGATGGAAAAATGTCATCAACCAGTATGAGATGGTGTATCGATATACTTCAAGCAAGGCTTGATGGTAGGGGAGTTCGCTATGGACAATGATTTCACTCGGATGAAAGCTCGGTATATGGAAAGAATGGTACAGTTGTGGCCTTCGGTCCCATGTGGGGATGGATTCTTCATTTCATCACCGGGACGGGTGAATCTGATAGGGGAACATATCGATTACAACAATTGTCCCGTGCTTCCGTTCGCGGTGGACAAGAGGATTTTGGCCTATGTGGTTCCTTTGGACGAGCAGGTCGTCAAGGTCGCCGATGTGCATCCCGAGTATGGCGATATCGAATTCCCGTTTCCAGGTTCTTCCGATGGGGAACGGAACATCCCCGCCTATACGACCGGGCATTGGGGCAACTACATCAAAGCTGCGGTACAACAGCTGTTGTTTGCGGACATTGAAGGAGAATCGCTCATCGCCACCAAGGGGAAACCGTCGAAGCAATATTTTTGGCGCAAAGGGTTCGCCATGGTGATGGGTTCCACCATTCCTCAAGCGGCCGGAATGAGTTCTTCATCCGCCATCGTGGTGTTGGGAGCGATCGCCATGCTCAAATCCAACCGTATCGAGTATGCTTTTGAACAGCAACGTTATGTTTTGGCCGACATCTGCCGAATAGCCGAGCGGTATGTGGGTACGATCGGTGGTGGTATGGATCAGACTGCCATATTGATGGGCAAATCTGGTCACGCGATCAAGATATCGTTCAATCCTTTGGGGGTGGAATACCATCGGCTTCCTGCAGGATATTCGATTGTGGTGGCGGACTCGCTGGTCAAAGCACCCAAGACTCGCCAGATGTTGCTTGCCTACAATAGGCGAAGCATCGAGTGTTCCTTGGCCACCGCAGTGATCTCCACTCGTTTGGAGCAGGACCATGGTATCGGCGGAATCGAATACATCGGTGATCTTACTCCTGCAAAGACGAATGTCGCTTTCGGCGAGTTGGAATCTTTGGTGAATGGAATGCTTCATGAGGATCCTTATCGTATCGAAGAGCTGGTGAAGCTGCTGGACATCGACGACACGGTTTTCCAAAGTCGGTATCTTAGGATGAAGGACGGATCGTTGTTCCCCTCTCCTGACGAGGGTTTCAAATTGTATCAGCGTTTTTTGCATGTGTGGAATGAATGGAAGAGGGTGGAACTGGCGGTGAAGGCTTTGGAGGATGATGATCCTACGAAACTGGGAGCATTGATGAATGCCTCGCATTTCTCTTGCCGTGATCTCATGGAGATCAGTTGTCCCGAACTTGATGAGCTCACTTCTTTGGCCCGCAACCAAGGGGCGACTGGTTCGAGGTTGACCGGTGCGGGTTTCGGTGGATGCACCGTGAATCTGGTGCCGGATCCTCTTGTACCATCATTTCTACAAGGGCTGGAACATTCGTATTATCGCGACAGATTGCCAAAGGATTCCGAGATCGCACAGCATCTCTTCGTAGTCCAACCTTCGGATGGAGTCTCTCCCTGGTAAAAACCGCACATTTCCTCGTTACCATGCATTCTGGATACCTGAAATGCATGGTAACATGTTTCCACAAGAATTAGGCTCCTCGTTAACCTGCGATTAGAGCATAATTGGAGACTGGGGATATCCGACCTCAAGAACTATCCTATCAGTCCGCGTAGATTGTCCAACTATAGGATTCACCGAATTCCATGGTGACCGAGCGGTATGTCGCCAGCCCTCCTCCTGTGAAATATGCCTCCAAATAAATGGTCTCGGAGGCTCCGTCCAGTAGGATGAGGAATGTTTCGTCTCCATATCCGTCCACATAGCCCAAGAAGGTGTCGTCGGCATAAATGGACAGATCGTAGGTTGTCCAGTTGTCTACCCACAGCTCGGCGGAATAGGTGAGCAGGAAACAGCTCGATGTACTCATCATTGTGAATATGATCAGGATGACCATCAGTACTATTGATCGTTTGTGACGTGCGTTTCCTTTGTGTGTTTCCATAGAATCCTCCTAATGGATAAAGGCTTACTTATATAGGATATTATTATTTCATGAAAACGCAATAGGAGATGACAAAATATATCGATATAGAAATTGTAGTGTGAAAAATCATAAAAATTTATAACATATACATGTTGTTATGTAGATAGTTGCCGTTTGCATGGCTGGACATGCAATGAAAGTCCTACACTTGCATGGACAGCGGTCTCGAATCGTGTGCAGAAATGGAAAAAGGCACCCGGACGCGTGATCCGAATGCCTATTTGTAAATAAATAAGGTATTTATTTCTCAGTAAACGTGTGATGAGAAGCCCCGCCCTTTGTAGCGGTGATACCTGTCATTTGAAGAATGTGTGGCGCAACCAGCGTTGTGTGTGCACCGCATCCCCCTTGGTCACCAGATCCCTGATCTCATCCATCACAGTGGGAGTGAGTTTGTCTTCGATCATCCTCAAGAATTCTACACTTTCCCGCAAGGCTCCCTGGCCGTCTTCACGGTAGGGATACTGGTCCATGGAGAGCCATCCGTCGTAGTTGGTCTCCTTCAGCCAGAACAAGGTTTCCACGTACAGCGGGAAATGCACCGATCCCACGATCATATCGTCATCCCAGGAACCGTAGTTGTCGTTGAAGTGCATATGGAAGAGTTTCCTTCCGTATTCCTGGAGGATGACCACCGATTCGGCTACATTTTCTCCAGCCACGAATGCATGGCCCGTATCGATACAGACTCCTACGTTGTCCAAGCCTGTTTCCTTTGCCAGCAAAAGGGTATCTGAAGCCCTTGCCATGAATGAGAAGTTGCGGGGTTCCTTGGGTTTGTACTCAAGAGCGAAACGAATGTCCGGAGCCGCTTCAGCCACTTTCTTGATGTTTTCCATAAGCCAGTTGCGCTCCCGTATGAGATGGGATTGGAGCACATAGTCGTAGCCATCCTGTCCCGGCCAGATGTTCAGTGTGCCACATCCCAATTTGCGTGCCATTTCCACACATTCGAAGGTATAGTCCAGAGCCTGTTTGCGGATGTCGGGGTCTTTGGCGGAAAGGCTTCCCCGTCCCCAGCGTTTTTGGCTGAAGTGGTCGGGTATGATTGAGACGCATTTCAGACTGTGTTTGTCGAGCAATTCTCCCATCTCTTCGACGTTCGACATGTCGACATCCCAGGTTCCCACCAGTTCAACTCCGGTGACTCCTTCGATTTCCGATGCTTGCTTGAGCAAGGTCTCCTTCGGCAATTCGTCCTTGTACCCCGAGGAGAGGAATCGATCGCATGTGTTTCCCAGATTTCCCAAAATTATTGAATACTTGGCCATTCGTGACACCTCCTTGTCATATGCGTCTGGCGACACTGTCTCGTTTTATCAAGGATCCACTCACCAGCAGGCCTGTTGGAAAGTGGTTCTTTTTCGTTTCCAAACGCTCAATCAATATTTCCGCGGCTGAACTGCCGATTTGTCGATTCGAAACCCTTACCGAACTCAGGTGGGGTTCCATCATCGAGGACATTGGCAGATCGTCGAATCCGACAACCGATACATCCTTTGGTACCTTTATCCCGGCTTCCTTGAAGGCCTTTATCACTCCGAATGCCGCGACATCATTGTAGCAGAACAATCCTTCGGGGATTTTCCTCCCTTCCCCAAGGCATGCTTTCATATCTTCATACGCTCCTTGGAAGCCAGGGCGTACTTCCAAGAGGGAGTCTTCATCAATCTTCAGTTTAAACTGCTGCATGGCGAGCGCGAATCCCCGTTCACGCATCAGCACGTTGCCGGATTTCACGGTACTGGTCACCATGCATATCCTGCCATGTCCTGTTGCGTAAAGATGTTCGACCACATTGTACACCGCTCCGATGTTCGCCATATCTACGAAGTCGCAGGCAATGTGTTCGAAGTAGGTGTCTATCACCACATAGGGCACGGACAACCTGGCCAGGTTCTCCACATCCGTGGAATCCAGTTCGGTGCCGAGTACAATCACCCCTTTGGGGTGGCGTTCCTCGATCGCTTGGACCATTGTGTCCATAGATTCCATCCTGTGGTCAAAAATTTCGAAGGTGTATCCCGATTCACGCACAATCTGATTCATTCCATCGATATAGTGCATGATGAAACTGTTCTGGTCTTCGTTGAGGATCAATCCATGTTTTCGAATTCTGGCGAACATGATGAATCCTAGGCTTGGATGGGAGAACGACCGTTCTCCAGGGACCCGGTAATTCATTTCCTTGGCAAGTGCGATGATACGCATCCTGGTCTGGTGACTGACTCCCTTATGGCCGTTCAATGCCAAGGATACGGTGGTTTTTGAGACATTCGCCTGTTCAGCGATTTCCTTAATACCCATGCACACAGGATACCTGTTGGCTGGAGTACTGTCAAACAGTTTATTGAAATTTAGTGAAATTTTTTATTTTATGCCTATTTTTCCTGTTATGCTGCCATATTTTGCTAGTGATACTGCATTTTTCTTCATCTTTCAATCGAGACAACTAAAATAATTAATTACTATTTGACTTCACTCGACACGTCGTTTAGAATACAAGAACAGACTGTAAAGGAGGAACACAGTATGAAGAAAATTCTTGCTCTCATGTTGCTCGTGTTGATGTTGGGACCGGCTTTGTTCGCTGCAGGACAAGCGGAAGATGCCGGTTACGAGATCGTGGTCGTACCGAAAGACGCGTCCAATCCTTGGTTCGTTCGCATGAAGGTCGGTGTGGATGAGTATGCCGAACAGACTGGTCTCAACGTATACCAGCGTGGTACTCCCCAAATCGATGCGACTCTGCAGGCCCAGTTGATTCAAGACCTGATCGCACAGGGAGTGGATGCCCTTTGTGTCGTTCCTGTCGATCTCGAATCCTTGGAGCCTGTGTTGGCACAGGCGATGGATGCGGGAATCGTAGTCATCACCCATGAGGGATCAGCCCTGGAGAATGTCGATTACGACATCGAAGCCTTCAGCAACGCCGGATATGGTGCGTTCATCATGGACAACCTCGCCGAGGCGATGGGAGAATCGGGTGTCTACACCACCATGGTTGCTTCGCTTACCAACGGATCCCACAACGAGTGGGCCGATGCCGGTGTCGCCCATCAGAAGGCAACCTATCCCAAGATGCAGCTTCTGCAGGCTGAGAAGAGGGTTGAGTCTAACGATAATGGAGACGTTGCCTACAATGTGGCCAAGGAGTTGTTCAAGAAGTATCCCAACCTCAAGGGTATCATGGGTACTTCCTCCTACGATGCTCCTGGAGTCGCTCGTGCGATCGAAGAACTGGGTTTGATCGGCAAGGCATTCACTTCCGGTACCGGAATGCCTTTGGACAATGCCGAGTTGCTTGAAAGTGGCGTGGTGAAATCCCTTACATTGTGGGATCCCGCTTTGGCTGGAAAGGCTATGATCGCATTGGCGGTCAAGGTGCTTGATGGCGAGACCATCGAAGCTCCTCTCGATCTCGGTGTGGATGGCTATACCAACCTGCAGTTCAAGGCCGGAAGCGATACGGTTCTCGAAGGTGAAGGCTGGATAGTGATCAATGCCGACAATGTGTATGATTTCGGCTTCTGATTCAATCCGATGATGTGTTGCCCTGTCAAATCTTTTGCGTTTGACAGGGCAATGTCGTAATATGGTGACAAGATGATCTGTAGTACTAATCGAATAGGGGGTGCGCCATGGCTGAAAGCCTGTTGAAGGCCATAGGGATATCCAAGGCATTTGTGGGAGTGCAGGCGCTGAAGAATGTATCCTTTGAAATCCAGCCGGGTGAAATCCATTGTCTGGCAGGTGAGAACGGGAGTGGCAAGTCCACTCTGATAAAAGTGATCAGTGGTGTCTATACTCCTGATGAAGGGTATATGGAATTCAATGGAAAGCAATACTCCAAGATCACTCCCATCGAAGCGATAAACAACGGAATCCAGGTGATTTACCAGGATTTCTCGGTGTTTTCCAATCTTACGGTTATGGAGAATCTCGCCTTCAACAGTGAACTGGCCGATGGTCGGAAGCTGGTGAACTGGAAGCGGATGAGGAACATAGCCGAGGAGGCGATCGCAAAGATCGATTTCGAAGTCGATCTCGATGCTTATGTCGGTACGTTGACTGTCGCTGAAAAACAAATGATAGCCATCAGTCGTGCATTGATGTTCAATACCAAATTGATCATCATGGATGAACCCACCACAGCCCTCACCAAGAAGGAGGTTCGGAATCTCTTCAACATCATCCTGAAATTGAAGGATAGGGGGATTGCGATCCTATTTGTGAGTCACAAGTTGAACGAGGTCTTCGAGATTTCTGAAAACTTCACCATTTTGCGCAGTGGTGAATTGGTGGCTTCAGGATCGACTGCCGATCTCGATGATAGGAAATTCTCCTATTTCATGACCGGACGAGAATTTGAAAAGCGACACTTCGTGGCTACCAATGTCTCAGAGAAGCCGATATTCGAGGCCCGTTCGATTGGTATCGAGGGCGTATTCTCAGACATTTCATTCAAGGTACATCGTGGTGAGATTGTGGGAATCACCGGTTTGCTCGACTCTGGGAGGACGGAACTGGCCTTGTCCATGTTCGGTATAAGGCCCATCGAAACGGGTGAGTTGTTGATTGACGGGCAGCAGGTATCGATCACCAGTCCTAAGGCAGCGATCCTACATAAGTTGGGATATGTTCCCGAGGATCGTCTCAGCGAAGGGCTTTTCCTCTCTCAAAGTATCGCCGACAATATCGTGATCTCTGAGATAGATCGTCTTACGAAGACCGCGGGCGTGGTCGATCAGGATAAGCGATCGGCTGAAATTGACAAGTGGGTCAAGGAATTGGCTATAGCCACTCCCGACCCGAACAATGCCTGCCAGACTCTTTCGGGAGGCAACCAACAGCGTATCGTACTGGCCAAATGGTTGGCATGCAATCTTGATGTGCTGGTACTCAACGGACCGACTGTAGGAGTCGATATCGGTTCCAAACATGATATCCATGGGATATTGCAGGAGTTGGCCAAGGAGGGCTTGGGTCTGGTGATCATCAGCGATGATCTTCCCGAGGTCTTGGAGAACTGCTCTCGTATCCTGGTGATGAAATCGGGAAATTTTGTCGCTGAGTTGCAGGCTGATGAAACGGACGAGCAGACTATTCTGTCGTACATGTTGTAGGGAGGAACTGTCGTGGAGTACAAGACCAAACGGATATTGAAAAAGATCACACGTCGGAACGAACCCTATATTTTTCTGGTGCTTCTGGCGTTGTGTTTGCTTATCGAGGTGAGATCGGGACAATTCTTCTCTTCCAACAATCTGGTGGATATCGCATCTGCCCTCATCGTTCCCGGGTTGTTCGCGATCGGAGCCTTCCTGGTGATAATTTCCGGTGGAATAGACGTTTCGTTCCCCGCCCTCGCATCATTGAGTGTCTATGCCACCACCAAGTATTTGTTGGACATCAATTATGAAGGTGGGGTATGGCTCGCCATTCTCATGGCTCTAGCCATTGGTGCGTTGTTGGGAGCTTTCAACGGATTGTTCATCGGTTACTTCAAATTGCCTGCGCTGATTGTGACTTTGGGTTCTTCAAGCGTGTTCAAGGGAATCATGCAAGGAGCTTTGAATTCCCGTCAATTGACGATCATTCCGCAGGGAATGAGGGATTGGGGTACGAGTGCATTGTTCACTGCGAAGAACCCTGTTTCCGGGCTCACCAGTCGTATGCCGGTCGCCTTCATCGCATTCCTTATCGTATTGTTCTTCGTGTCGTTCATGATGCGCTACACGATGTTCGGGAGAAGTATCTATGCCATCGGCGGAAGTGAATCGAGTTCCCATAGGGCTGGGTTCAATGTGATTCGTACCAAATTCATCATGTATATCATGGTGGGTATGATTGCCAGTCTCGCAGGAGTGATTCGTGTGTGCATGATGCAACAGGCCCACCCCACCAATATGTTGGGTATGGAGATGAACATCATTGCAGGAGTGGTCCTCGGTGGAACAGCCATCACCGGTGGTAGGGGAACGCTCCTGGGTTGTATGCTTGGTACCCTGCTTATCGTGATTGTGGAGAACTCCCTGATTCTCCTTGGAGTTCCCACTTCATTCAAGAGTGTCTTCACCGGAGCCCTGATCATCATCGGTACCGGAGTGAGTGCCTACCAGGTGATTCGCATGAATAGGACGCGAAGGATGAAGACGAGAGCAAGGAGGGTGGCATGATGAATGCACAGGCGAATACAATGAGGCCACTACATAGGTTCGAGCAACTCTATAGAAGAGATCGTCATGTATGGCGATTGCTCTTCATGATCATCGTGTGGATGATCTTCATGGCCATCACCCGTTTCAGCAAGTTCTATTCACTGTTGAATTTCCAAACGATGGCTGCCCAGTTCCCGGAATTCGGGCTGATGAGTCTTGGAGTCATGCTTTGTATGATCACAGGAGGGATCGACCTCTCCGTGGTGGGAATCGCCAACCTCACTTCGATACTCATGGCATATCTGTTGATCAATCTCACCGATGCCGCAGGGAATATTCCCGGTTTCACGATTCCCCTGGTATTTCTGTTGGCGGTGGGTTTGGGTACCGCTTTCGGTGTGTTCAATGGGATTCTGGTTTCCAAATTCCATATTCCTCCCATCTTGGCCACCATGGGTTCCGG
>CAYZJV010000045.1:16987-21999 GCA_964478945.1 uncultured Spirochaetaceae bacterium
AGTGGCGTCGTTTTGGCGATCGTGTTGTTGCGTATGCTTGAGACGGGTCTAAATCGGTTTCCGACGATCAGCAGTTACTACATATCGCTCATCTGGGGTGGTGTGCTTATTCTCGTCATGGTGCTCAACTATTTCTCCGAACATGGAGGGAAACCCCATAGGAAAGTGAAGCAGTCGGCGTGATGATTTTTAAAATGGAGGGTGGAATGGATAAGATTCGGGTACTTCTCGTAGGAGAATCATGGGTTTCGGTGAGCACTCACCACAAGGGGTTCGATCATTTCTCTTCGGGCACATATGAGACGGGGCATGCATATCTACAACAGGCACTCGAATCCTCCGGTTTCGTCGAGTATCATTTTCTTCCCGGGCATCTGGCCGGCGAGCAATTCCCGGAGACTATGGAGGACTTGTGCAAGTATGATGTGGTGATACTGAGCGATGTGGGAGCGAATACGCTGTTGCTAAGCCGCAAAGTGTTCCTGGAAGGAAGTACTGCTCCGAACCGTTTGCGGCTCATCAATCAATGGGTTGCCGAAGGTGGTGCCTTGTGCATGTGTGGAGGTTATCTTTCCTTTGCCGGGTTCCAGGCCTCTGCGAAATATTTCAGAACTCCGATCGAGGAGGTGTTGCCTGTCGATATCCATACCTTTGACGATCGGGTGGAGACTCCCGAGGGAGCCTATGTACAGGTGGTGGATCCGAATCACCCGATCGTTGCCGATGTACCGAACGACTGGCCTGTGTTGCTGGGGTATCAGGAGGCACCTCTGAAAGGTGGGGCCCATCTCATCGCCAAGACGCAGTACGGTCACCCCCTTCTGGCCACCATGGAATTCGGCAAGGGCCGTTCGATGGTCTGGATGACCGATATAGGCCCCCACTGGTGCCCGAAGCAATTCGTCAAATGGTCCGGGTATGCTATCCTTTGGCAGAACGCCATCAAGTGGTTGGCCGGGTAAAAGCCGCACGTCTACTTGTTTCCATGCATTCCAAAGCCCTGGAATGCATGGAAATTGTACACTGGAGAAGTGTTCCTCGTCAGTGCACTCTTAATGGTGATTCCCACAGAGCATAGTTGCATCAACCAAATTCAAATGGTCCTATTCTTCTCTTGATCCCAAAAAGGCTTCATTTCGGGATGCATCTGTGACATTTTGTGAAAATTTACTGTTGATTTTGTCATTGTCATCTTCAATACTGATATAAACGGGTTGTACAAAATCGATCTAGTGGAACCCGGTTGTGTATGTCCAGGGAGGAGTGTGGTTATGAGAAGAATCTGTATGGTCGTATGTCTTTTGATCGTGATGATGGCACCTCTATCGGCCGATCCATCCGCCAATCTCTATACATTGGTGGTGCCGCAAGAGTATACGAGGCTTTATGTCAACGGAGCTTTCGGTTCCATAGGGCCCAACAATGATGCGGTGCAGCTGAATCTTGATTTCACTCCAACCGTGTCCCTCGGTATGAATTTGGGATTGAATGGGACATACGATTGGTATCGTCTTACCGAAGATACGGTGCTGGATATCGATGCCAATGGAGGGCTGAGGATTACCGATACCAGTTTGTTCTTGAATCTCGATACCGATCCGAGTTACCAGGCCTATGCGTTCGATGTCAGCGGATTTCCGGGATTCTGGAAGGCAGGATTGGATTTCGACCTTACGTTGACTCTGCCGTACTCGAGCCCGGCCTCTGTACAATTGTTCCTCTATCCGATGGGTGAGTTTGGTGTCGGCCGCATCTACGGTATCAATACGTTGAAGAAGATCGAGACGATCATGCGCCATATGGATATCGAACCGACCGAGGCGATGATTCGTGAGGTCGCCGAGATCATGTACACCCAAAACAAGCGTCTTGGTGAATTCAGCGATGACTACAGTGAGAATTATCTTTCCTACTACAGTGCGATCACCCAAGCGCTTGGCAAACCGGAAGAGACGGCAAGATTGATCCTCATCGACAACAACCAGAGGTATGCGTTTGAATTGGAACGTTATGTGGGGCTTAGGCATGGATGGGAAGCTTCGGTTCGGATCATTCCCGGTTTCAAGTACATCAAGAGTCCCCCATCCGCGGCGAACACCGATTTTGTCGGTTCCTTTGAGATTGCAGGCGAGTATGCGGGATTCCTGATGGAGAACATGCTTCATGTAGGTGCGGACGGTGGTGTGAGACTTGCACTCGATACCAGTTTGACTCCCAATTTCTATGCGGTCATCGGAGCTTCGGGAACCGCGACGTACCTCCCCGAGAATTATCGCTGGTGGGCCAGTGGAACGGTCGATGTGAATTTCTATTCGACTCGTACCGAGAAATTAGCGTTTTCTTTGAGAGCACTGGGTAATTATCTGATCAATCCTAATTTCCGTGTGCATGGTGGGGTTTCATTGAGCACACTCAGTGATCGTCTCAGCGTGTTCGCCGGAGGACAGATCAGAGTTTGGTAATTTCTCCCTGGTAAAAGCCGCACATTACCTCGTTACCATGCATTCTGGATACCTGGAATGCATGGTAATGTGTTTCCAGAGGAATGAAGCTCCTCGTTCATGTGCATTTGGGATGGATTTTGGGGAGCCTTGAGAGAGTCTTTCGCATCTGATCGATCAAGCTGTGTTCAAAGACAAGGTATGGGAATGGTCCTCCATTGTACCGCTGTTTCCGGCACACATGAAGAATCTTGGGTAATATGGTACAATTAACGGGAGAGCATCCATCCGATGGAGTTTGAAGGAGTCCCTGTAGTGCCGAGAAAGACAGAAACCAAAAAGAACGATACGTCATCGAGAAAGCGCAATCCTATCCAGTCAACATCGCGCAAACAGATCACGGGTCACCTTTCGGTACATGCGAAGGGCTTTGGCTTCGTCACCGTCAAGAAGGCCAAGGATATTTTCATTCCTCTGGAAAACATGAAAAATGCCATGGACGGGGATCTGGTTGCGGTGGAAGTCATCAAAAGGGTACCGAGGAAAAATCCCGAAGGTAGGATCGTGAAGATTCTCTCTATCCATCCCCAAGAGATCATCGGAGTCTTTAAAAGGACTGATGGTGGAGGCTCGGTCATACCGAGTGATGAGCGATACAACAACCCGATCTTTCTTCCTTCCAAATCAATTGCTGCAAGCAAGGGGGGACGAACTCCGAGAAACGGTGATCTTGTGGTGGTGGTGAGAACCAATTGGAGTGAAGATGAGTCCTCATTCGAAGGTAATCTCATCGATATACTCGGAAAGCCGGGTAACAAAGGGATGGATCTTCTTATGGTTGCCCGTAACAACGATCTTACCATTCCGTTTCCGAAGCAAGTGATGAAGGAGCTCTCCGGTGTATCCGAATATGATGTGAAGGCAGAACTTGGCAATCGTGAAGACTTTCGTACCATTCCCTGTTTTACCATCGATCCTGTTTCGGCCAAGGACTTTGACGATGCGATCTCTCTCAGACAGTTGGACAACGGTCGTTTTGAACTTGGTGTCCATATCGCGGATGTATCCCATTATGTGACCGAAGGATCGGCTGTCGACCGGGAGGCCTTTGAGAGGGGTACTTCGGTGTACTTCGTGAACAATGTGATTCCCATGCTGCCGGAAAAGCTTTCCAATGATCTCTGTAGCCTCAAACCGAATGTCGATCGTCTCGCATATTCGGTTATCATGGAAATTGATTCCAGGGCTGTGGTGCACGACTATCGAATTCGTGAGACTGTCATAAGAAGTGCGGTCCGTTTCACCTATGAAGAGGTGGAGGAAATCATTGAAGGAAAATCACACAAATGGGCTAAGACCATACATCTCATGCTTATGCTCTCCTTGATACTCCGCAAGGCAAGGGAAGAGCAGGGTTCCATCGATTTCGATATTTCGGAACCTGCGATTTCCCTTGATTCCCATGGTGTGCCCTATGCGATCCGACCTCGCGAGCGGATCGAGTCGAATCGATTGGTTGAAGAGTTCATGCTAGTGGCAAATCGAATTGTGGCAGCACATATCGCATCCCAAGCTGCAGGCAAATCGCAGAAGCCCTTCGTGTATCGGGTCCATGACAAGCCCGAGGAACAATCCATTCGAAGCTTTCTGGAACTTCTCGAGCGTTTGGGATTGAAATATCGGGTTGGTAAGGAGCTCGAATCCGATGATTACCGCAAGATTCTCGATATCATCGAAAACCTCGACTACAAGTACTTCATCGAGAAAGTCGCTCTGAGATCCATGACAAAAGCGTATTACAGTACGATGAACAAGGGACACTTCGGACTTGCTTTCGATGCCTATACACATTTCACCTCCCCGATCAGGAGGTATCCTGATCTTGTGGTGCATCGTATGTTGAAATATTACGCTCAACAGGAAAAGAATCGTAAGCGGATACCGAAATCGGAGATTGTGGCTTTGACCACAAAACTGCAATCGATCTGTGACCACTGTTCGAAGCGGGAAATCAGAGCCGTTCAGGCTGAGCGGGAATTTATAAAGCTCAAATCTATGGAATTCCTTGCATCGAAAGTTGGTGAGACATATGATGGCATCATTTCAGGAATGGCTAGTTTTGGTATGTTCGTGGAATTATCCCATTACGTCATTGAGGGATTGGTGCACGTATCGGAGTTGAAGGATGACCACTACGATTTCGATAAAGAGGAATACACACTAACCGGGAGAAAGAACGGAAGGGTCTATCGTGTGGGAGATTCGGTCAAGATCAAGATAAAGAGTGTGTCCAAAGAGGAGAAGAGGGCCGATTTCCTTCTAGTTGAGAACACCCAAGGCAAATGACCAACGAATAATTCCGTAATTTACACAACGGACTATTGCTCTTGCAATTCACACAGCTTTCGTGCATGAACCTTCTTACTGGTGTCACAATTGGTGTCACATCCCAGGGTGAGGGAGTGTCTTAAAAACAAAACCCTTGCCATGTTATTACATGATAAGGGTTTATATCGTGCGGCAGACTGGACTTGAACCAGCACAAGCTCTCGCCCACTAGCACCTCAAGCT
>CAYZJV010000046.1:0-21596 GCA_964478945.1 uncultured Spirochaetaceae bacterium
AGGCTTCGATCTTGGCAGGGGATTCAAGCACTTCCGCCAACTCTTCCTTGGTCGATTCCACTTCGGCATCGAAGGCCGCATCATAGTCCGGATCACTTTCATCGAGAGCCAGGATTCCGGTGATCGAATCACCGACCGCATCGACTTGTGAATTATCTACAGTGGCTATCCCACCTTCTACAAGCACATTAGAACTCGTAGCTTCCATGAAGTTGCTGATCGTTCCGAAAATATCTCCTTCACAGGATATGAAGGCCACAAGAACGATCGGCACAATCAAGAGAGCCAATAGTTTCCTTCTCATACTCACTCCTCCTTGGCAAAAGGGTCCACTACCCTTTGTCATAATCGTATACCCATATAAACCAATCGACTAGAGAAAAGTTGCGCTTTCTTGTCATTTGTCACAAGAATTGCAACTTTCGGGATTATTTCCCTCTCAAGCATACCCCTTAAACACCTGTAGGTTGCAAATGTAACACAAAAGCATTGACATGGCAAATCGAACCATGATAATGGAATCAGGAACAATTCTTATTTGGAGCATATGAAACACAACCGACCAAAGAAACTGAAAAAGATCATACTCATTACGTTGGGAAGCCTCAGTCTTGCCTTGGGGGGAATCGGCATTGTACTGCCGGTATTGCCCACCACCCCATTCGTGCTTCTGGCCGCCGGTTGCTTTTCGGCCTCCAGCCCCGCCCTCGCCGGGAAGTTGGAACAAAGCAGGATATTCGGTAGCTATCTGCGCCACTGGAGAACCAATGAAGGGGTTCCCAAGAAGACCAAGATACGGGCAATCATCTGGTTATGGCTTGGACTCGTCATCTCAGCTTTGCTGGTCCGCACCACCACAGTGATGATCGTACTCGCAGTGGTGGGAACCATCGTAACGCTGCACCTTGTCCTGATAAAAACCAAAAGGGAGGACGCCGATGAAGTATTCGCGCCAACGGGAATTGATTCTTGAGACGATACGGCAGTCTCCCATCCACCCGACCGCAGAGGAAATATATTCGAGAGCAAAAGAAAAGATGCCATCCCTCAGCCTCGGTACCGTATACCGCAATCTAGCCCTGCTCAGTGAGTTGGGAATGATCGGAAAACTCGAAGCTTCGGGAAACCACAGTGTCCACTACGATGGAAGGAACGACGAACACTGCCACCTCGTGTGCACAAAATGTGGTTCGATCAACGATATCGAGTTAGACACCTTGCCAACCATCGATTCAGCGGTCGCCCGGAAGACGGGATTCATCGTAACGGAACATGAGATCGTATTGAAGGGCACCTGTGCCGCGTGTGCGGCACACGCAAAATCGGAGTCCTAGGAGAAGAACAGCTTCTTCACCACTTCCAGGTTCCTCTGTTCGTTCAACTGTTCGCTCTCGTACAACTCTTGGATCCTTTTCTTATGGAACTCGAAGATCTTGTAGCGCACCAACTTCATCGTGGAGTTGACCAACCCGTCGGCTTCGCTGAACGGTTCGGCAATGATCGCGAACCTGCCGGGAATCCATTGGCTTGGAATGCTGGAGGCCGCCACAGGCTCGTAGGATCGCAAGACTTCATTGAGTCTTCTCAGAAGAGCCTCGGGAGTGTCGAGATTTTCTTCGGCCATCAACTTCTTGACCAGTTCCTCCTGCAAAGTCACCAAAGCCGAGGTGAAGGGTTTGTGATCGTTGTAGACCACCAACTGGTTGAGGATATCGGTGTGGTTCACCATCACCTCTTCGATCTCTTCGGGGGAATACTTCTCTCCATCCTTTGCGATCAACAAGGCCTTTGCCCGGCCGGTCACCACCAAAAATCCATCTTCATCGTAATAACCGAGGTCACCGGTCCACAACCACGTCTCACCGTCTTCCTTCCGCAACACTTCGGCGGTGGCCTTGGGATTCTTGAAGTATCCCTTCATCACATTCTCGCCTTTGATCACGATTTCGCCACGTTCTCCGGGTTTGGCCTCTTCGGTATCGCTTTTCATGATTCTGCACACCACACTGGGAGCAACCATTCCTGAAGTACCGAACTTGTAGCACTCGGGAGAGTTGGAGCTTATGATCGGTGCCGCTTCGGTCAAACCATAACCTTGGTAAACCGGAACTCCGATGGCAGCGAAGAAATGCTGCTGTCGTGCTTCGAGCAACGCACCACCACCGACACAGTACTTGATCCTATCGCCGAAAACCTTCCTGAGTTTCGGAAAGACCAACAGCGAGGCAAGGGCATAGGGAAACCATGTGGCCAATTTTACCGCCAACCCGGGCTTGTTGTACCCATCACCATTTCTCTTGACTCCGGCCTTGAGTCCACGTTGGAAAATCCCTTCCACAAAGGCACCCTTTTCGGCGATACCCTGGCTCATCTTCTTCATGAAATTGCCGCTGATGGAAGGAACGGTCATCAAGAAAACCGGATTCACCTCCAACAGGTTCTTCGGGAAGTTGCGGATGATAGCGGCATTGCTTCCCCTCGCATCGACGAAATGGAGCGTGATACCCTTGAGCAACGAAGTATAGATACCCACCGTATGGGCGAACGAGTGGTCCACCGGCAAGACGATCAATGTTTCGAATGAGGCATCGGGTAGTTTGAACAACTGCACCGCATCATGACTATTGGACCAATAGTTCAGATGGGTAAGCATGATACCCTTGGGATTACCGGTGGTACCTGAGGTGTAGCAGATGTTCACCGTATCCTGTTCATCGATCTTCTCAACAGTGGAATCGACTATGGTGGGCATCTTCTCAAGGATTTCGGCACCACTGGTGACCCATTCATCCCAGGTCACATAGTGTTCACCCTCCTTCCAACCATGCGATTCCACTTGTCGTGCCAGACGATCGTCGGCCGAATCAAGATAGTAGAGCACTGGCTTGGATTCCATGGTATCCAAGGCTTTGCACACATTGTCCAAGGTATTGCTGCTGGCCACGATACCCTTTGCTTCACTGTGGGTGAGCCTGAAGGCGATCTCATCGGGCTTCAACTTGATCGAAAGGGGTACCGAAATCCCCCGTGCCTTGATGATGCCCAGCTCGGCCATGATCCATTCGGGCCGTCCTTCGGCCAAGACTCCGAAAGTGGAGGACGGATCCAACCCTTTCGCAATGAAATAGGCGGCGATGCGGTCGGACTCGTTGTCGACCTCACAATAACTGTAGGATTTCCATCCTTCCGAGGTCTTCTTCGTGGTATAGGCCCTTGAAGGGAACCGCTGGGCCGCTTCATGCAGCATCCGTACGATAGTTCTCATCCCGTGTCTCCTTATCCGCCGATCGAAATGTCGATACACCGGCATAATTCTAACACAAAAACGCCCATTGTCAAAAACAAAACGCCTGATCTGTCATATATCATCATATACCACAAACCGGTTCCGACAAGGGAACCGGTTTGTAACAAACAAGCGTCGATTCGCTCAAAGTGTTACCTTTGGAGGATTCTTGAGATCGATGCTCACCGCAAAATCGAACAGATTTCCATTGTACAATGCATAGTTTATCGCTACTGGGGTATCATCCGCCAAACATGCGGTATTCTTCATCCAAAGATGCGCCGTTCCCCTCCTTGCACCGAGGAGGTTGCATTGCTCGTCATCGGGAATTACGGCCGAAACCGAGCGGTGCAGGGTCACGATCTTGTTTCCCGTACACATTTCATACACATCGAGGAACGATCGTCTCACCAACATCTCCCTGTCGACTTGTTTCGAAACCCGTTCGGGCATGAAGATACTCATCACCGCATAGGGATAATCATCCACAAGACGAACAAGTCGAATTCTCACAAGCCCCTCTCCGGACGAAGGCTCGATCTTGAAATTCGGCATCATGTTCTTGGCAAGTTCGGTTTGTGGCCCGTAGAGAGCATCTTCGATGATCCGATTGAAAATCCGGGTGTCGAAATCCATACCGTCCTGGCTCACCAACCCGTTGCGGTATTCGGAGTATTGCTTCGTTTTGCAGACGAAGGAACCTTTGCCCCGAGCCCGCCGAATCAAGCCCATCTGAACCAAATCATCCAATGCCCGCCGAACGGTTATCCGACTCACATCGTGTTTCTTGCAAAGTTCAAGCTCCGTGGGGATCATGGCATTTTCCGGCCAATATCCCGACAGAATCTTATTCTGGATATCCATGAACACAGATTGGTACTTCAGTTGCATAGCTTACCCCACATGGCTTGTATATGGTATATCAATACTAATACCACTACCTTTTAATATCAAGCCCCATATCATCGGATTGTGTCATACGCTCTGACATTCTCCTTTAGTATGTTTTTATTAACCCTTAAACTACGCCAAGGAAAGGGCCTCCCAAACCTTTCCAAAGAAATCCTTTATGAAACACACACCATTTTTGTACACCATATACGTATGGGGACGATCTTGTTTTGGCAACGAGACCGAACCCGGATTCACCAGGAACACTCCATCCGATTCCTTGGCTAGAAACAAATGTGTGTGTCCGAACAACAAGACATCACCTCTTTCCATGGAGGGAAGATCAACATCATTATACACATGACCATGCGTACAAAGAAAACGACGCCCATCGATCACCATGAACGCAGACTCGACCAACGGAAACCGAAGCACCATGGAATCGACCTCCGAATCACAATTGCCCCGTACCGCGACAATCCTCGCCGACAAAGGGTTCAACAACTCAACCACAGCCTTGGGATCATACCCTTCGGGTAGCGGATTGCGCGGACCATGGTACAACAGGTCCCCCAACAAGACCAATTGCGAGGCCTTTTCGGCCTCGCACACTTCAAGCAACTTTCGGGTCCAATGAGCGGATCCATGTAGATCGGATGCGACAACCACAGCCATCCCTACCCTCGCATATGTCGATACAATGATTCCAGATGTCTTCCGATATGATGGAAAAGAAGATCCGCATACTGCTTCTCATGCACTTTCCACAAATCGTAGAGCCGGTCCTTGAAAAGGAATTCACCCTTGGCGGTTTTCGTCGAGAGGATCGGACCATAGGTGATATGGATCAGCTGTCTGGAGTCGTTGTGTTCAAAAAGTTTCACCAGAGCCTTGTCGTCCAATGTGTCGACATCGGGAATTCTGGAGACATCGGTGGTCACATGGTAATACTTGGTGACCTCATCGAACTTGGACAAGGCAAACTTGTGGGTCTCCCGGTACAGTTGCGGATCGACCATCGCCACCAGCTTCATCGCCTCCAACCAGTTCGTCCCCGCGGTCTTCACATGGAAACGACCCTTGGTGAGTTTCCCGAAAATCGGAAACACCATGAACTTATCCGAGCCGGAGTGAAGACTTATCTTGTATCCAAAGTATCGGGATATCGCAGCATGGACCACAAGCTCCTTTTCGAATTGGGCGATATCGCCGATATAATCGACCCCCTTCTGAAACTCCCCGCAGAAACGTGGCGCGAGGGTAGCGAACTTCACCCCCCTGGAAATCAATTCATTGGCGACAAAGAAGTGTTCAAGTGGAGAAGTGGGAGTCGTGGTTTCGTCGATGGATATTTCGAAATCGGAGGAATAGGTATCGTCGGTGAAAAACTTCTCATGGACCGAAGTCGCGAAATCGAGGACATCCCTGTACACCATCACCATACGCTTGAAGGATTCCTCGTCGTAGGTTAGCACCACTCCTTCTCCGATATCGAACGACTTGCCAAGGTACCTGCCCTCGAGTTCAGGATCCACAACATACTTCCCATTCAATTCCGACAGGGGCAAGGCTTCGAATTCGTTGTGCATGTGTTCGCTACAATCGAGGGTGATCATTGTGAAGCCGAGATCCAAGGCCATCTTCACTTCCTCGATCTTCTTCAAATGATCGCCATCGGCACCAAACCCCTTCTTGTACCCTTCACGGAACACCGCGAATGTCGCCGCATCAAGCACATCCTCGTAGGTTCGTTCGGTGAGATGCAATTCACGAATCGATTGCTGTGCGAGAATCGGGTAGGCATCATACTCCTCGAACACCCTGATGTGACCTATCGAGGCGATTCCCAAGCGATCTCCCACTCCAACGGTTCTATCTTTCTGCAACACCCGTGTGGGAGCGGTGAACGGAAACAACGCTCGCAACACCTTTGCATTCGCATGGGTAAGCGGAGCAGCTACACACGACTGTCCATCAACTGCGAATTCAACACCGGTAAAATCCCAGTCCTTGCCGACTGCAACGATAAGGGTCTCTCCCGAGTCCTCGGCCATGAATACCGTTCCGCCATCGACCATATTGACCGACAGCGGATATACCCCATATGCGACGGGGTCTGCCTTCGCCCCAATCAGGGGAATGAAGCTTTTGTAATTTTTCATGCGATATCCTCCCGGAATCTATTGTTCATCGTCATTCAAACATACCACGGATATTCTCAGGTGGCACCTGATTATTGGTATTCGGTAGCAGAAATGACCAGATATCGTTCCATTTCCCCATATACTCGAAGCAACTCATCCTGAAAAAGGTCGAAATATTGCACGAGATCAGTTTCTTCATCTTGTGCCAACCTCTGGAGCACTCTCGCCATCCCACCCAAATGTTTAGCTCCGACAGTGAATGCTCCTCCCTTGAATTTGTGGGACATCCGGTACACAAGATTCCAATGCCCCTCTTGTACACCGTTCTCCAGTGTAACAAAATCGGCTTTCATCTCTTTCCGATACAGATAGAAAATCTTCCTGTAGAGATGGACATCACCATCCACTTGGTTCAACCCTTTTTCCACATCCAAGGCAGAGGGAGCCTTCTCATGAAAAGGCGCATCCTTTCCATACCCGCTCGGTACGTTCGGCGATATCATCGATCACATCGGCACTTACTACAAACACAGGAACCAACCAAGGCCACCAGCTTCGGATATTTTCGGAAGAAACAATCATTGTTCAAGGCATTCAATAGATTCATGACTCCATCATTCATATCAATATCAATAGGGAACAACCTTTCATGCAATGATTCATCGAGGGACAGAAGAGGTGGTATGGAAGACGAAGATCCCACATAGTGAACAACAATACCGCTCCTACGGAGTGTAAGCTCCATGGATTCCCTGGTTTCCCCGTAATGGAACTGTCATATCGTGGAGCAATGCTTTGATGAGGGCAATTTCTGCGATCGAATCGTCGAAAGAAGTGCACTCCTCCGTATTTTCAGGGAACCTATAGGGGTAGACATGACAAATGTAAACCAAAACGTAATGATCCGCAAAAACACACCCTGTCCATAAAATTCGAAAAGACACTTGCCAAGAAATAGAAATCACGGTATGTTAGTGAGCGATAACAAACATGGAGGAAATGGATGTTGACCGACAGACAACAGGAGATTGTGGAAGCTGCGATGCACATTATCGTGACCCAGGGAACACATAAACTCACCATCCGCAATGTAGCTGCAGCCATAGGGGTATCGGAACCGGCGGTATACCGTCATTTCCCAAGCAAACATGAGCTTCTTGTGTCACTGCTGGAGACACTCCAAAGTTCGATCAAACCACTGTTCACGTCAAGGGATGCCGCAATACTGTCATTCGAAGACTATATCGAGGAATTTCTCACCTCCCTATTTTCCCACATCGCAGCGAACCCTGCATTTGCCCTATTCGTGTTCACCGAAGAGGCCTTCCATGCCGATGCCCAGTTGCGACCTCTACTCTCGAGAATGCTCGATGATATGACGAGACTGCTGGAACACGTCATCCAAACCTATCAGGAAAACAACGGTTGCAGGGAAGATCTCCCTTCAACGTCAATCTCCCTCATGATCCTCGGTACCATTAGGTTGACCGTCACCAGATGGCATCTCCAGGAACAGGACATGTCCTTGGCAACTCAAGCGAAACCTCTCGCCCAAGCCATCGGAACACTCTTCAGCCCATGATCTTCCCAACCAGGACAGTGAAGGAAGTAATCTGACCATTATGTTAGTTAACGATAACTATTATTGGAGGAACCATGCATATCATACGCAGCATAGCTGAAAGACCTATCATTCTCCTCATGACCATCCTGATCGCATCCGGATTGGGCATCGCAGCGATCATCGGCAACGCACAACTTGAAACCGATCTCGACGAATACATGCCGTCTGCCCATCCGGCATTTGCATTCAGCGAGGAAGCAGAAAAGCTGTTTGGAATAGAAGACTCCATCCTTATAGCCATCGAACACCCCGAAACCATATTCAATGAGTCCACATTGGAAAAGATTCGGAACATCACTGTGGATCTTCCACAAAGCTTCCCCGAGATAGATGAAGGAGCGGTTACATCCCTGTATACCGCCGACAACATCACTGGAAGCGAGTGGGGACTGGAGGTTCAATCATTCTATTCGAACGGAGTCCCGTCATCGCAAGAGGAGCTTGCCGATTTGAGGGAAAAAGTGGTCTCCAATGAAATGGTCTTTGGCAGGAATGTGAGCAAAGACACCACATCCACGTTGATCATCGCCGAAATCGATCCTGAAACCGATTCGAAGGATCTTCAGAAGCGATTGATCGATTATGCGCGACAGTGGGAAGGACCCGAGACCATCCATGTTGCCGGAAGACCGATCGTCGAAGGAGCTTTGGCCGAACTTGGACCGGCGGATATGGCACGCATGTTTCCCATCGTGATGATCGTTATGATCATCGTCCTTTCCATTCTATTGAGGAGTGTCCGCGACACGATCCTCAACATGGTGATCGTGTTGATTGGAACAGTGGCTGCGTTCGGCAGCATGGCGCTCTTCGGTGTACCCGTCTATGCGGTGGATACGATGATTCCCGTCATGCTCATTGCAATAGGTGTGGCTTATGGCATTCACATGCACAATGCGGTCCACCATGCGGTACGGGGAAATCCGAACATTGGGAAGCGGGAGTTGATCGATACGGTACTCAAGGCAATGGTGCGTCCGATCTTCATGACCGCTTTGACCACAGCGATTGGATTCATGGCCTTGATGACGAGTGAAGTGCTTCCAGTACGGTTTTTCGGTCTATTCTCCTCCATAGGTGTCATGACCGAGATGGTGCTTGCACTTATCCTCTTTCCCGCCAGCATACATCTTCTGGGTATTCCCAGGAAAGGAAAGGAGATCGAGGACGAAATCATTGAAGACGAGACCGGTTCTCCTTGGAAGGGAACACACAGTTGGGGAACATTCGTTTTGCAGCATCCAACCATGATTGTAGTGATTGCGATGGCAGCGGCGGTTTTCGGAATGGTCGGAACCCAGAAGGTGTGGATCGACACCAGTTTCCTTGCCAATTTCGAGAAGGACAGCCCCATAGTCGAAACCGACAATTTCGTGAACGACAAGTTCGGTGGTACCTCTTCACTCAACGTGGTGTTTTCCGCCGACCGCAACGAAGCCTTCAAGGAACCTGAAGTTCTTCAGGCCATGGATATGCTCCAAACAGAGGTATTGGAAGAAGAGATGGTGGGAGCATCGTTCTCGCTCACAGATTTCATCAAGAGGATGCACAAGGTGATGCATGAGGATGACGATTCCTTCTCACGTATTCCGGAAAGTCGGGAATTGATCGCTCAGTATCTGTTGCTCTATGAGTTTTCGGGAGATCCCGAAACCTTGGGAACCGTCATTGACTACGAGTACCGCACAGCCAACTTGACCTTCCAGTTGAAAAGCGACAGCTCGGCTGTGATGAGCGACATCATCGCGATCGTAGACTCACACCAGCCTGTGTTCGAATCCTTGGGAATCTCCATCCGCTATGCGGGAAGCGGCTACAAGGCCTTCATATTTTCCGAACTCCTGTTGGAGGGACAGATCATCTCTTTGGTGCTCTCGTTCGGAATTGTCGCACTTCTCTTGGCACTGCTTTTCAAGAATGTGTTGGTGGGAATCATCGGGACGATACCCATCGCCATCACCGCGGTCGTCAATTTTGGGGTGATGGGAATGTTCGATATTCCGCTCAGTTCCGCGACCGCCTTGATATCCAGCATAGCGGTGGGGATCGGAGTCGACTATGCCATCCACCTGATTGAATACTACCGCAACCGTAGGTTTGAGGACTACACGATCCGAGAAGCGACCTTTGCCACCATACACCACACAGGACGGGCGATCATCTACAACGCAATCGCAGTCATGGGAGGATTCGCAGTCCTGATATTCAGTGTGTTCCCTCCCAACCGGCAGGTCGGCACCTTGATAGTACTCAACATGGCCACCAGCGCCATCGGAACCCTATCCATTCTTCTTGTCACGATCATCGCATTGGACAAGCGGGGAAAATTCATCAACAGCAAACAAAAGACCATACGACTAAAGGAGACCAACGTATGAAGAAGTGTTTCAGAAGAGCAACAACCATCATCGCCATCTCTTTGGTGGCGCTCGTACCTCTCATCGCATCGATTGCGGGAGAAGAAGTCATGAGGGAAGTATACCACCGTCCCAATGGTGACGATATGCAGGCAACACTGAACATGACCATCACCAATTCACGGGGATCCACAAGAGAGAGGAGCATCGTACAGTTCCGCCGGGACGATGGTGAAACGGAAAAGAAGATCATGTTCTTCACCGCTCCGGCTGATGTGAGGAACACCAGCTTCTTGAGCTACAGCTATTCCGATGGGAGAAAAGATGACCAATGGATCTACCTCCCCGCCTTGGGAAGAGTGAGGAGAATCGCCTCGGACAAAAGCAATGAATCGTTCATGGGAAGTGATTTCACTTATGACGACATGGGGGCGAGACACCCCGATGAGGACTTCCACACCATCCTCACCGAAGAGATCGTGGATGGTTGGAACTGTTATGTGGTCGAAAGCGTGCCGAAAGAGCCGCATGATGAATATTCCAAGACCATCAGTTGGGTGGTCAAGGATGAATGGATAGGACTGAAGAAGGAATTCCTGGCAAACGACGGGTCGGTGGTGCGCACACTCAGCATAGACGATTATGAGAAGATCGATGGAGTATGGGTGATCACCGACATGACCATGGTGAACCTGGAGAAACGGACCTCCACAAGGATAGAAATGGACGATCTCTCATTCGGCAACAACTTCCGGGATTCATTCTTCAGTGAACGACAGATGAAGATTGGTCCAAGAACCTGAGGAGGATGAACCATGAAGAAATTCTTTACACACATGTTGCTCGCAGCCATGCTATTGGCTGCCGGCACCCTCGGTGCCAAGGATGTCGAGCTGAGGGGAATGCTGCGAAGTTTCACAGGAGTCGGAATCTTCGATACCGATATCTTCAAGAACGAGCAGACGGTGGACTTCACCTTGGAAGGCTGGGGTGACATGACCCGGCTTGTGGTGAATCCCTATGCATATGTGGGTGTCGACACTGCACCGGAATTGGGTATTCGTGAAGCATATGTCGACATCTATTTCGATGATGCGGACATACGGGTCGGAAAACAGGCAGTCCTTTGGGGACAGGCGGAAGGAGCCTTCATCACCGATATCGTGAGCCCGAGGGATATGAGATCCTTCATCCTTGCCGATTTCAGGGAAATCAGGAAAGGAATTCCTGCGATCAAGGCCGACTACTATGCCGGTTCCTATACCTTCGAAGGAATCTGGATACCACAATTCGTCCCATCCTCGATGCCTCCCGAAGATTCCATTTGGATGCGGCACATGCCATTCACTCCACCGATGGGAACTACAGTGACCATGAATGCACCGGATGAACCTTCACCCACACTCGAACACAGCGAGGTCTTCGGCAAGATCCGTTATTTCGGTCCACGGGTCAGCTGGGAAGTGATGGGTGGATACGCATGGAACGATGAACCCCACATCGAGTCGATGTCAGCGGGTCCGACGGTCAACCAAACCTATGGCCGTTACACAGTGGTTGGAGGGAGTTTCAGCACGACCATTGGAGATGCAGTCCTCCGAGGTGAGACAGCCGCCTACCTGGACAAGCCCTTCACCGTGATGACAGGGGCATTTCCCTCCGTTTCGATCACGGTTGAAGACCACCATCAGCTGCAGGCCTTGGCAGGATTGGACTGGAGCCTCTGGGGGATGGAGATGTCGGGACAGTACATCTTCTCCTACATCCACGACTACACCGTAGGTATGATCGACCAAGGCAAGATGAGCAATGAAACAAGCCACACAGTCACCTTCAGGGTACAAGACACATATTTCGACGATCGGCTCACCGCCAAGCTGTTCTCCTATATCGAGCTTGATCCGTTGAATGCCCTCATCCGCCCCTCCCTCTCCTGGTATGTGGAGGACGGAGTCCTGCTCGAGGGAGGATTCGAAATCTTCTTGGGAGATGAGGAAGGAACCTTCGGCGCCTATCGGGACAATACGATGGGATACGTCTCGTTGCGGTGGTATTTCTAATCCAAAGATCGTTGGATACGGGGACCACGACATACTCCTGACGTGGAGGAATCCCCGAATCGATATCACTTTTGAAGCCCTTGGATACTCCTTGGGCTTCACCGCTTTTTTACAGCCTTTTTCCATGAAGAATTCAAAAAGCAGCCGATTTACTGTATAGTGCTTCCATGACACTCACCCAGTTCAACCGCATCGTAGAGATACGCACCAAGATCATCAGTATGGGGACCTTCCTCTGCGGAAGCATGTATTCGGCTTTCATCACCGGCAGTTGGGCTTGGGATCGGTTCATCGTGATGCTGTTCGCCGTACTTTTCGTCGATATGGGGACCACAGGTTTCAACAGTTATTTCGATTATACCAGCGGTACCGATAGGGCCGAACTCAATTACGAGCGGGACAAGGTACTGGTGCATGAAGGGGTGGATCCGCGCATCGCACTTGGCATAAGCGTGGGTTTGTTCCTGGCAGCCGGTGCACTTGGTCTCCTTCTCGCCTGGTGGACCAGTTTTTGGCTCGTGGTGGTGGGAGGCATCTGCATGGGAGTGGGATTTGTCTATACGGGAGGCCCCTTCCCCATCAGCCGAACTCCATTCGGAGAATTGTTCGCCGGAGGGTTTCTGGGAACGGTTCTCTTCGGTATCAGCTATTATGTGCAATCATTGGCAATCGATGTGCAAAGCATACTTGTCTCCATCCCCTTGCTGATACTTATAGGAATGATCCTCACGGTGAACAATACCTGTGATCGCCAAGCAGATACGGTCGCCGGACGCAAGACCCTGTCCATTGTCCTTGGGGAGAAGAAGATACGTGTGGTGATGCGACTCATGGTGGTTGCATCATTCCTCATTCCACTTGTCTTTGCGATAGTAAAGATGTTGCCTTTCGCCACCATTCCCTGCATGGTCGTCGCCTTCTTCCCTGCTTGGAACACATTCATCGAGATGGATAGACGCGGGTATTCTCTGAAAACCAAAGGCCCTTCCATGGGAAGCGTTTCAAGAATCTTCCTCCTCTACTGCCTCGCCTTCATCACCGGTATGGTCGGGGGACTGCTCGGTTGAACCACAGGTGCATATGTACCAATTCGCCCTCTTTCCCACTTGGATTGTGGAGATCGTGGAAAACACCTCCTCCATCTCCTCTTTCGGACGCTTGATGAACCCGAAATAGTCGCCTCTCTCCAACCACTCGATGATCGTGGTGAGTATTTCCCGATTCTCATTGTAATCGTGCACGACCACCGCTCTCCTTGCGATTCTCTTCAACTCCAAATAGAGTTTCCTGCGTTCTTGTGGTCCCATTCCATGGGCCACATGACTGGTGAACACCACATCGAACCTTTTGTCTTCGAACGGCAGGCCCTTGATCGCATCCCCCTTCACAAACACCACAGAGTCATTCGCAACCTTTCTTCGAGCCACTTCGAGCATCTTCTCGGCAGGATCGACTCCCGTCACTTCAAAACCCCTTGCACCAAGTACCGCACACAATGCTCCTGTACCACACCCCACATCACAGATGCTGTGCATCGAAGAGAGATCGATCGAATCGGAATGGGTAGCAAGAATTTCTTCGAATCGTTTCATCTGGTGGCGATGAAACCATCCATACACTTTGGCGATCCTGTTGAACACATCATTGGCCATCGCAGACTCCTTGCTTCAAGATACCACCACTTCATCTTCACGTCGATTGACCTTTTTCGCGGTAGTCGCTACCATCATAACAGGCGATGGGGTTCGCCTTCAAATGTGGCATGCAACCTCCACTGATGACTCCTACGAAATACCATCGATTACCTGAAGATTCGTTCCCGTTGTGGTACCAGGGAGTTCAGGACGACGTATAGTTGGAGGGGAGTATTGTGGCGATCAATCTGGCTGAAATCATTCTACTTTGTCTTTTGACCGACTGGGTATGCAAACGAGTAGGACTTCCGGGACTCATTGGCATGCTGGGAATCGGCATACTGTTGGGACCTTCCGTATTGGGCATCATGAACAGGGAGATGCTGCTGGTGGGTGGCGACCTGAGGATGATCGCACTGATCGTGATCCTACTCAGGGCGGGATTCGAACTCTCCAAGGACAGCCTCGACAAAGTGGGACGTCAAGCAGTATTGCTGGCCTTCCTGCCCGCACTCTTCGAGGCATCGGCAATCACCCTCTTCGGGCCAATCTTTCTTGGGCTCACATATATGGAATCAGCGATACTCGGTTGTATCCTGGGAGCGGTGTCACCTGCGGTGGTGGTTCCCATGATGGTCAAGTTCATGCATGAAAGGCGAGGTACGGACAAGGGAATTCCCACCCTCATCCTCGCTGCGGCGAGCATAGACGATGTGGTGGTGATCGTCGCCTACAGCATGCTCATAGGCATCTACACCGGTTCGAATGTGCATCTTTGGTGGAACGTGGCAAGCATCCCGATCGCAATCGTCACCGGAATCCTCGTGGGGTTGGTCGCGGGAACCATCCTCTACCACATATTCGACCGCTTCAACCCCCGGGCCACCAAGCGGGCGATGGCAGTGATCGGTGTGGCGATCATCCTTGTCCATCTTGGCGATGTATTGGAAGCTAAGCAGATACCTTTCGCGGCACTGCTGGCAGTCATGGCGATAGGTTTCATCATCCTCGAACGACGGGAAAGGATGGCACATGAACTATCACTCAAGTTGGGAAAGATCTGGGTATTCGCCGAAATCATCCTCTTTTCGATGGTAGGAGCGCAAGTGAATCTTCAGGTTGCGCTCGACGCTGGTCTGCGGGGTGCAGCCTTGATACTGCTGGGATTGCTGTTCAGATCCCTTGGATCATATCTGTGCACATTGGGCTCGCCATTATCGAATAGGGAACGACTATTTGTCGTGATCGCCTATCTGCCGAAAGCAACAGTACAGGCGGCGATCGGTTCGGCACCCCTTGTGGCGATGCAAACGAACGGCATGGCCACCGCTCCCGGCGAAGTAATTCTCGCCGTGGCGGTGATGAGCATTGTACTCACCGCCCCGACGGGAGCATGGGCAATCGCATGGGCAGGAGAGCACCTACTCACAAGAAAACCGGCCAATTGAGCAGCATCACGTATCGTTCTGGACCACCCAACACGCCGCCGAGTGACCGGGAGTCACCTCTTTCAATGGTGGATATTCCCTTCTGCACTTCTCCACCGCATACGGACAACGTGGATGGAAATGGCACCCCGTGGGAGGATTGATCGGTGAGGGAACATCTCCCATGACGATCCGCTTCTTCCCCTCACGAGCCCTGGGATCGGTTGCGGGAAACGCCTCGAACAGTGCTTGGGTATACGGATGCACATGGTTTCCCACCAACTCGTGTTTGTCGGCTATCTCCACAATCCTTCCCAAATACATCACCAGAATCCGGGTGGCGATGAATTCGACCACAGCCAGATCGTGTGCGATGAACAGGTAGGTGAAACCATACTTTTCCTGAAGATCCAGCAACAGGTTGAGAATCTGGGCCTGCACCGAGACATCCAAGGCAGATACCGCTTCATCACATACGATGAACTCCGGATTCAAAGCCAATGCACGTGCAATCCCGATCCTTTGCCTTTGTCCCCCGGAGAACTGGTGGGGATAACGTGTACGAAAACGAGGATTCAAACCAACCTCATCCATGAGTTGCGCTACCCGGTCGAGCCTCTCTTCGGGAGTTCCTATCTTGTGGATATCGAGCGGCTGCCCGATAATTTTGGAAACCTTTTTGCGAGGATTCAACGACGAGTAGGGATCCTGGAAGATCATCTGCATCTTCAGGGTCATCTCCTTCATCGCAGCATGATCCTTGGCGAACAAATCCTTCCCCCGGTACAGGACTTCACCGGAAGTCTTGTCGTGCAATCGCATGACGGTTTTCCCCAGTGTCGACTTTCCACACCCGGACTCACCCACCACTCCCAATATCTCACCTTCAAACACATCGAGCGAAACTCCGTCGACAGCCTTCAACAAGGACTTCGATTCATTCGCCCCCTCGGCCTTTATGGTGAAATATTTCTTGAGATCCTTCACTTCGATTATCTTGGAACCATCCATCGGCATCATCCCTCCTGTACATTCCGGTAGTTGTGGCACCATACCGAATGGGATTCATTCAAAATCGTTTCGGACGGGAATTCCTTGCCACAAATCTCCGATGCGTATTCACATCGGTTTTCGAACGGACAACCTGCTCCGATGGTCCTCATATCGGGAACGGTACCTGTGATTGCCTCCAATCGTTTTGCGTCCTTGTATTTGGTGTTTGATGGAAGGGAGTTGAGCAAACCCAATGTATACGGATGTTTCGGATGTTCGAATATCGAGAAAACATCCGCTTCCTCAACCTTTCTTCCCGCATACATCACCACCACACGATCGGCCATCTCAGCCACCACACCCATATCATGGGTGATGAGAAGAATCGACATTCCGACCGTGTCCTTCAGATCATTAAGCAAATCGAGTATCTGGGCTTGGATGGTGACATCCAAAGCGGTCGTGGGTTCATCGGCTATCATCAATCCCGGTTCCGGAGAAGCAAGCGCCATGGCAATCATCGCCCGCTGGCGCATTCCACCCGAAAGTTGATGTGGATACGCATGGATCCGTCGCTCGGGAGCCGGGATCTTCACCAATTTGAACAATTCCACCGCCTTCTCCATGGCTTCCGCCTTGTGCATCCCCTGATGGGTCATGAAGACATCGGCGATTTGCGATCCTACGGTGAACACTGGATTCAACGCAGTCATCGGCTCCTGGAAAATCATGGAGATCTGGGTACCCCGCAACTTCTCTATCTCACCTTTCTTCAACTTCAGCAGATCCTGACCGCGGAACATGATCGATCCGCTGTCCACCTTGCCGGGAGGCATGGGGTTGAGTTGATTGATCGAGTGGGCTGTTACGGACTTCCCGCATCCCGATTCTCCCACCAGAGTAAGGGTCTCACCCTTCTTGATGGTGATGGAGAGATCTCGGACCGCGTTCACCACACCACGTTGGGTATCGAACGAAAAGTTGAGGTTCTCTATGGACAACAACACATCTTTCTTATCTTCCATATCTCAATCGTTCCTTCTAGTTTCTCATCTTCGGGTCGAGGATATCGCGCAAGCCATCGCCGAACAGGTTGAAACCCAAGACGGCCAGAAGGATTGCGATACCCGGCAAGGTGACGATCCACCATGCACTGGTTAAGAATTGTTTCGAGCTGGCGATCATCAACCCCCATTCGGGTGTCGGTGGTTGGGCTCCCAATCCCAGGAAGGAGAGTCCCGCCGAATTGAGGATCGCTTCACCTATTCCCAAAGTGGCTTGGACAATGGTGGGAGAAAGACAATTGGGTAAGATGGTGAGGAACATCAATTCGAAATCACCCGCACCCAACGCCCTCTCGGCCAACACATAATCGCTCTCCTTCTCAGCCAATACGGAGGCCCTTACCACACGGGCATAACGTGGCACCTGGGAAATTCCAATGGCCACCATCGCATTGGTGAGTGAAGGACCCAATATGGACACGATAACGATCGTCAACAGTATGTAGGGAAAGGCAAGCATGATGTCGATGAGTCGCATCACAATCTTGTCGAATACCCCTCCATAATATGCCGAGGTGACACCGATGATGATGCCAAAGAACAGTGAGATTCCAACCGACACGATACCTATGGTCATCGAGATTCTCGCACCATAGATGAGGCGCGAGAGCATATCCCTTCCCAAGTCGTCCGATCCAAGGATATATCCATTGGTGAACATCGGAGTCATCCGCTCGGAGACCTCTTGGATCAACGGATCCTGTGGTGCAAGCAACGGAGCGAAAATCGCCATAAGGACAAAGACCGAAATGATCCCCAGCCCTATCATGGCCCCTTTGTTCTTCTTGAGATGGTACCAGGTCTCCTGCAGAGGAGTCGGCTCCTTGATCCTTGGAGTTTCCAATACTTCAGTCGTCTTCATATACATCCCCTGTAGTTCACTGCAGCCGAATTTTCGGATTCACCACGGAATAGAGGATATCCACGGCGAGATTGATCAAAACGAAGAAGGTGGAGATGAAGATGATCCCCCCCTGTACCGCAGGATAATCGCGAGCTCCGATGGCTATGTAGATCCATCGTCCTATACCGGGCCAAGAGAATACCGTTTCGGTGAGAATCGCTCCCGAGAGCAATAGTCCGAATTGAAGACCAATGACGGTGATCACCGGCAACAGCGCATTGCGCAAGGCGTAACGGTAGATGACCCGTTTCTCCTTGATCCCGGCCGAACGGGCAGTCTTGATGTAATCCTGCTGCATTACTTCGAGCATACTGCTGCGGGTGGTTCTTGCGATGATCGCCAAAGGAATGGTTCCCAAAGCAATCGTCGGAAGAATCAGATGCTGGATGGCAGAACCAAGGTACTTCGGAGTACCCTCTTTGAACCACATGATGATTCCATCGAGGACATAAAAATTCGTGATCGGAGTGAAGTAATAACGGATGTTCATCCGTCCCCCGGTGGGAAGCAAGTCCAACCATACCGAGAACACCATGATAAGTACCAGTCCCAACCAGAATACCGGCATGGAGACACCCACCAAGGCACCTCCCATGGTCGAATAGTCAACCCAGGTGTTACGCCTTATCGCCGATGTCACACCAAGGATCACCCCCAACGTGGTGGCGAACAACATCGCATACCAAGCCAGTTCGATCGTGGCAGGAAACCGCTCGGCGATCTCCTTGGCAATCTGTTGACCGGAGGCAATCGATTTGCCCAAATCAAATCGGACCACACGGCCGAGATAGAGACCGTACTGTTGTATCAGCGGCTTGTCCAAACCAAGTTCAACCCTCAGTTGGGCAACTTGCTCCGCATTCGCCCTTTCACCCAACATGATCCGTGCCGGATCTCCAGGTGCAAGAGCAATCATGAGAAATACGAGGGTGATGACACCAAACAGAGTTGGAATCAACAAAGCCAATCGTTTAAGAATATGTTTGATCATACAATCCTCGAAGATAGAGAAACATCAGACAATCACCCCCGCGTGGGGGTGATTGTCGATGCAATCGATGTGCAATGGAACCGTTTATTTGTCCAACCAGACATGCTTGAACACGCGCTTTCCGGTAGGATAGAGCACGAAGTCCTTCACATAGTCCTGTGCGGGAACGGTTACGACAGAGTGGGCGATGGGAACCCAAGGAGCCTCTTCATGGAATACTTCCTGAGCGAGACGGTACAACCTATCACGTTCAGCCTGATCTGTGGTGACCTTGGCCTGTGCGCAAAGTTCGGTGAATTCCTTGTTCTTCCACAAAGCAATGTTACCGGCGGGAAGCTGTGCGGCGGGTTCGGAAAGGAGTACCCACAAGAAGTTGTCGGGATCTCCATTGTCACCGGTCCAACCGAGCATAGCAGCCTGGTGTTCACCCATATCGGTCTTGTCGAGATAGGTGCCCCATTCGTAGGACACGATCTCTGCCTGTATTCCAACCTTGGCCAATTGGGCCTGCATGATCTCGGCCACCTTGCGGGCATCCGGGTTGTAGGGACGAGCCACGGGCATCGCCCAAAGTTCCATCTTGAACCCATTGGGATACCCGGCCTGAGCCAACAATTCCTTCGCCTTGGCAGGATCGTAGCCATAGTCTTTGATCTCGTCGTTGTAGGACCACATCCCTGGAGGAATGGGGTTCTTGGCAACCTGACCGGCTTCACCATAGACACCTTCCACGATTTCCTTTTGGTCGATGGCATAGTTCATCGCCTGACGAACCAACTTGTTGTCGAATGGTTTCTTCTCGGTATTCAGTGCAAGATACCCGACATTCAAACCAGCCTGCTGAATGAGCTGGATACCATCGGCGGTACGCATCGCGGGAATATCGTCATTGGACGGGAAGTCGATGAGATCGACCTCACCCTTCTGCAAAGCAAGCCAACGCGCGGTTGCATCGGGGATGACCTTGAGGATCAGACGATCGAGGTAGACAGGACCACCCCAGTAGTCGGCATTTCGATCGAACACGATGTCCGAGTCCTTGGTCCATGAGACGAACTTGAACGCACCGGTTCCGACCGGATTGTTCTTGAAGTCTTCGCCGTACTTGGCGACAGCGGTGGGAGAAACGATCGAAGCAAAATCCATTGCCAAGTTGGCGATGAAGGGAGCTTCAACCTTCTTGAGGACGAACTTCACCGTGTACTCGTCGACTGCGACGACCTCATCCACGATATTGCTCATATCCATGTATCCCCAATACTTCCAAGGTCCCAAGTCATAGTAGGGATGGTCTTCCTTGAACTGACGCTCAAAGGAGAATACGACCGCATCCGCATTGAATGGAGTACCATCGTGGAACTTCACCCCTTCGCGAAGGTGGAATACATATTCCAAACCATCATCAGCGATATCCCAGCTGGTTGCCAATGCAGGTTGGACCGCTGTTTCACCAGGAACGAATTCGACCAAGGTGTCGAACACAGCCGTGGAGGCATAGAACGACTCTCCGTCGGTCTCACGACCTGGATCAAGGCTCACTGAATCACCGGAACGACCGAAGACCAGAACTCCTCCCATCTTCGAGTCATCGGCACTTGCCGGTGCCGCTTCTTTTGCTCCTGCTGCGAATAGCACAGCGGGAACCAGAAGCATCAAAGCACAGAGAATGACAATAGCTTTCTTCATAGCAACCCCCTAAATTTGGTTATTAACGTAGTATGTAATATACCGCATAATTATACAATCTCCATTCCCAAATTAAAAGAGCAAAAGTTAACTTTTAAGAACCTCCGATTACAATAGTAGGAATATATCCTAAATCAAGAATCAATATAGCAATTAATTGAAATACTATGACGATATCATAAAATCAATATAGTATTTATTTGCTTATGAGTTATGTCATACCTTAATTGACACTTTCACTATATTTGTATAAATAAGAGTACAAATATGCTTCACCCCCATCCTCCAGCATTTGGGTGACAGTAGCTGAAGATATCGCCAAAAGGGATTGCATGAGTGTCGGGGATCAAGCAAACAGAACAAATCCATGCAAAAAGAGACCCATCACGTACGAATACCTTGGGATGATCAAGAATATGTGTAAGGAATCATGCCCGACGAAAAAGGACACCACACTGTGTGTGTGAATAGATGGGCATACCAGTGTACGGTTAAGCGACTGAGGGGAGTCGAACCCCCGTCACGAGCTTGGGAA
>CAYZJV010000047.1:0-19199 GCA_964478945.1 uncultured Spirochaetaceae bacterium
TCAAGGAACAAGCTTCCCATCCCACTTGTCCCAACTGGAGATCTGGTCCAGTGGTTTTCTGTTACGTACCGACAGTTCAACTTGGTGATGCTTTTCATTCAGTTTCCCGATATCGCCCGGATATCCCACCACCATGAGTATTTCGAGTACGAACCGTTCATCGATTCCCAACACCTGTTTTGCCTGGTCCGCATTGAACCCTACGATGGGATGGACATGCAATCCTTCTTCGACAGCTTGCAATTGATACGCCATCGCTGCCATACCCAATTCGAAGAATGCCAGATCACGACCTCCTACGCTCATACTCCACTCGGCACTGGTGACGAACGCGACTATGGCCGGAGCTTCTAGTGCCCAATAGTTGCCTTTGGAGAGCGTCTGCTTCAGAGCATCCAACTGTTGCTTCTCTGTCACCGTCACCATTCGCCACGGTTGGTTGTTCGCACTTGATGGAGCGGTATGGGCGGCTTCCACCAAACGTTCCAATATCTGCGTGTCGATCTCTTGTGGTCCTATCGCGCGATATGCCCTTCTTTTTTCTATTGCCTGCAACATTGCCATAACCGACTCCTTGTCCCTATAGTTCTTTCACTATTGTAACTATACCACAATTCAAGGAAGCCGTGCATAACGGAGCAGAACCTTCTCAAATTAATGGTTGACAACAGTCAGGAATCGGCTACACTGAACAAGAAGTCTGACGTTTGAACGTCTATCATCACAACTAAGAATTGGAGTATCGCATGACACCGTTTCTCACCTACTGCGAAAGAAGCCATACGGGTCCCAAAGTCAGCAAGGACGATTGGGATTTCGACTATATCGTGATGAAAACCAAGGAGGTCGTGGACAAATACCACCTCTCTTGGGATTCTGAGAAAATCATCCCCACGGATGCCGAATTGTTGGGATCGATCTTCAAGGCAGCCAAGGAGCTTGCGGTAGCCACCGGTCTCTACAACATCAGTACCTCACGTATTGTTCAGTTTTCCGTCGATGAGATCGATGCGGGACTTTCAGCCATGCCCAAGACCCTTTCCATGGGGGAAGGAAACGAAGCCTATACTCTGGTGGCGAGAGGCATAGAGGATCCGCGACCTCCTGCGATATGGGGCGGTGATCCCGGATGCCCCACTCCCGGGTCGCTGTTTTCCCCCATTGTGGAGAGCGTGGCGAAGGAACCGGTGGTGGATCTGCTTACCTGCGGATGCATCATCGATATCGACGGCATCGAAGTGAGGCGTTCCGATTGGACGGAGACTGCAGCCGTAACCCGTGAGATGCAACAGGTTCGCCATATACTGGAAAAACTGGGTCGACCGGGGATGGGAGTGTTGGGAGCGGAGAGCAGCCAGACCGAATTGGGAGATCTGGCTGCCATGCGTCCAGACTTGTTGCGTCCATCCGATTCACACCTCATCGCACTGTTCAACGAACTGGTGATCGATGACGGCAACCTCGTACGGGCTGCTGCGAAGGAGCAATATGGCGTGAGGAACGCATCCCTGGCCTGTACCATGGTGGGAGGTTTGGGAGGCGATGCACCGGGAGCCACGGTGCTCATGGCAGCCTCGATGATGGCTGCCAACCTGCTCTGTTCAGCCGATTACCACCTCTGCCATCCAATCCATATCAACCAGGTCTCCACCACCGCACGCGGTTGCCTGTGGCTGCAAAGCGCCCTCTGCCAGACGTTCGCGGCCCATGCTCCTGCGATCATCGTCTGCGACATATGGCCGAAAAGTGGTGCCGGAACCAAGGAATTGCTCTACGAAACCGCCGTGAATGCGATCGTGGCCACCGTAAGTGGTGGACACCTTGAAGGGGTTGGAACCGTCGATGGGAATGTTCCCAACTGTTCTGGACTCGAAGTACGTCTGATGGGTGAAGTCGGCAAGGCTGTCGCGAAGCAAAGGATGGGTCGCGAACAAGCCAACGAAATCGTACTCAAGCTGCTCAATAAGTATGAACACATACTCGACAGTCCTGAAGGAAACCGGGGAAAACGGTTCGACGAGGTCTACGACCTCACAACCATCGAAGCCAAAGACGAATGGCGGGCCATGTACGAACAAGTGTTCGACGAACTGGTGGAAATGGGAATCGAACTGGAAACGAGCGTGTGAACGGACAATCCATGATGCCTTGCATCATAGACATACAACGTAGGAGGAAGTTATGAAAAGTCAGCATACGGTCCCTCTGCTGAAAACCGATGATGTGGGCGGAATCGTCTACTCGTTCGTCGGAAACCTGGTGAATTACATCATCGTCATCTACGCACTCAAGGGAATCGGGTGGTCGGATGAGTTGGTGTACACAAGGGTGATCCCCGGACTATCCATCGGTTTGATGCTCAGTGGCCTGTTCTATGCCTATCTTGGCTGGAAGCTCTCGAAGAAGACGGGAAGAAGCGATGTCACCGCCCTCCCATCAGGGGTTTCGACACCGGCAATGTTCGTCTACCTGTATGGGATCATCTATCCCTTGCATTACAGTGGACTGGCACCCGAACAATGTTGGTCCGCCGCAGTGGCTGCCCTGTTCCTTGGTGGAATCATCGAGACCTTGGGTGGATTCATCGGACCGTTCGTACGGAAGATCATTCCCCGGGTCGCGATGTTGGGAACCATTGCCGGAATCGGAATGGTGTGGATGGCAACCGCAGGGTTGTTTGAAGTGTACCATGATCCGGTGCTCGGACTCCCAGTGCTGCTCATCGCGCTCATCGGGTTGATCGGTGGCTATGTATTCAAACGTAGGATCCCCATGTTGTTGGTGGCGGTGGTGTTCGGTATCGTCTATGCCTTTGTTCTCGGTAGAGTTGAAGTCGACACCTCGAGTATCGGTTTCGTGGCACCATTCTTCGCCGGTGGAGCGATTCTGCAAGGATTGAAGCTCATCATACCTTACCTTGCGATCATCATTCCCATCGAAGTCTACAACTTCATCGAAACCATGGACAATGTGGAGACCGCGATAGCCGCCGGTGACGAGTACAATGTGGGTCAGGCCCAGATCGCCGATGGAATCTGCACCATGATCAGCGCATTGTTCGGTGGAGTCGTGCCCAATACCGTGTGGCTTGGCCATCCCGGGCTCAAGAAAGCGAAGAATGGTATCGGTTTCTCTTGGGTGACCGGCGTTCTGTTCGGCATCTCGGCTCTGTTTGGAGTCTATGGTTTCTTCAACTCGCTCATGCCGCCGGTGATCGCATCGATCACATTCCTCTGGGCTGCCATGCTCATGATGGTGCAATCATTCACCGATGTGCCACGTAGACATGGGGCAGCTCTGGCATTGGCACTGATTCCCCACTTGGCCGATGTGCTGTACACCTATGTGAGGGATGCGTTGGGAGCCTTTGGAGTATACTTGGAGGATGTGCTCACCTTCAACTCGGTCGATGAGGTATCGACTGCATTGCTGGAGTATGGAGTCGTATGGAAGGGTGTGGCGGCATTGCGCCATGGTGCGATCATCACCAGCATCCTATGGGCGACCATCATGGTGTTCGTCATCGACAGGAGGATGAACAAGGCCGGCTTCACGTTCATCATTGCCGCAGCACTATCCTTCTTCGGTTTCATCCACAGTCCTGCCCTCGGAATCGGATTCGCAGCCATGTCGACACCCTACACCATCGGGTATCTGGTGTGCGCCGCACTCTGTTTCCTATTCGACAGGACCAAAGACAAGTTGATGGATGTACCGCGCAGGTACGACTACGTGTAAAGGGAGGTTGGTATGGATACGAGATGCATTAGGATTTTAAGGCCGTATGATGACAACGGACCCGAGGACGGTCACACCCTCTATATCGATGAGGATGCCCGCTACGCACTGATGAGGCAATGGGGTGAAACGATAACTGCCAAAGGACGCTTCGATGTGAAGGATATCGTGATCAAGCCTCTGCGTGCGATGGACCAGGAGGGTTTCATCGGCCGCGCATCGCAAGCACTCATCGATGCCCTGTATGTGGAGTACGGTGAGGAGATCCTGTTGGAAGCCTAGCTCTTGCAGCTGATGATATCGATACGGTTGCCGCATTCCCTCCAAGGATGCGGCAACATGTTTGTATAGAGCGGAAATGTAGGTTATACTCGGAACGAGGGGCAATATGCAACGTTATAAAAAACCATTGTCCGCCGAAGTCGCGGAGGAAATAAAGAAGAACATCCTCGAAAACAGATACCGACCAGGGGAACAACTGCCTGCCGAAATAGACTTCGCCAAACAGATGGGAGTCAGTCGTGCAACATTGAGGGAGGCTTTCTCTCTCCTCCACAGACAAGGGTTCATCATACGCAAGCATGGAGTCGGTTCCTTCGTCGCCGAACCGGGAAACCAGATTGTCTCCAACTTCGAGAAGCTCGAATCGATGATCGATCTCATCCGTCGCTCCGGTTACGAACCGACGATGAAGGTGATCGAATCCACCGTTTGCACGCTCGACAACGAAACTTGCCTTTCAATGGAAATTCCCGAAGGAACAGAAGGATACAAATTCTCAACCATCTATTCGGCTACAGGAATTCCCTTCGTGCATACCGTCGAATTCGTACCCAAATACATTCTCCCCGAAACACTTGCCTACCAAAGGGAAGATTCGGAGGATTTGGCCGACTTCATCACGAAAAACACCACCAATCCACCGACCGCCACCCTCACCAGACTCAAGGGGATCCTTCCCACCAAGGAGTTGATGGAGTTGCTCATGATAGATGCCAACAGTCCCATCATACGACAGCGGTTCACACTCTTTGATAAAAAGGAACAGATATTGGGCTGTGGGTACGATTACTTCAACAGCAGTTGGTTCGAATTCTCCATCTTCACCAATACCATCCGACTCTAGCGGCAATACTTCAACAGATACCTTCGGTCTGTTATACTGGTCGTTCCACATCTGGCAAAGGAAGGATAATGGGAAAGAAAGTTACTGACGGATGGACCGTCGAAGATGCGAAGGACCTCTATAGGATCGACGAATGGGGCAACGGCTATTTCCACATCGCTGCAGACGGCGAAGTCCATGTGGGTTTGAAGGGAAAATCGAACGAGTCCTCAATCAGCCTCAAACACATCGCCATCGGATTGCAGGAACGGGGATTGAAGCTTCCTGTGCTGCTTCGTTTCAGCGATATCCTCGACGATCGCATCAAATACATCAATGAAAATTTTGCCCAGGCGATCGCGGATTCGGGATATCGTGGAGTCTACAGGGGTGTCTACCCTGTCAAGGTGAACCAACAACAGCAGGTGATCGAAGAGATTTGTCATTTCGGTACCCTGTACCACCATGGCTTGGAAACCGGCAGCAAGGCCGAACTCATCGCCGCCCTCGCCTATGTGAACGATCCCGAAGCCTACATCATCTGCAATGGCTACAAGGATGAGGAATATATCGATCTCGCCTTGCGGGGGCTGCAACTTGGTCTTCGTACGGTATTGGTCATCGAAATGCCGGGAGAAGCCACTGTGATTCTGGAACGGGCCAAAGAGTTGGGAATCAAGCCCAACATCGGACTGAGGATGAAGCCCTCGACGATAGCCGGTGGACATTGGACCGACAGCGGCGGTGACCGCAGTGCGTTTGGTCTGAACACCACACAGATCATCCAAGTGGTCGACCTGCTGAGGAGCGAAGGAATGCTTGATTGCCTGAAACTCCTCCATTACCATCTCGGATCCCAGATCCCCAACATCCACGACATCCGTTTGGGGGCTACCGAAGCGACACGGTTCTACGCGGGATTGGTCAAGGAAGGAGCTCCCATGGGGTTGCTCGACATAGGGGGAGGACTCGCCATCGATTACGATGGAAGCAGCTCCAACACAAGCAACAGCCGCAACTACTCGATGAAGGAATACTGTGTGGATGTGGTTGAGGAGATCATGACCATCTGCAACGAAGCCAGGATTGCGCATCCCACCATCATCAGCGAATCGGGACGGGCTCTGGTGGCCTACTATTCGGTACTGTTGCTCAACATACTCGACACCAACGTCTTTCGACCCGACCTTCCCCAGCAACCAGACGATTCCAAACGGATGCCGGTGTTGGACAATCTTCGATATGTGAAGAAGATGCTCAACGAGAAGAACCTCCAGGAGTGTTTGAACGATCTCAACTATTATCGTGAGGAAATAAGGAACAAATTCCTCTATGGTACGGTTAACATGCGGGAACGGGCGGCGGCAGAGCACCTCTATTGGTCCATTATGGCCGAGATTTCGGAGATGGCAAGGGATCAGGAGTATGCTCCTCCCGAGTTGCAAAACATGGATCGCCAATTGTCCGACATCTATTATGGAAACTTCAGCTTGTTCCAGTCCCTTCCCGATGTGTGGGCGATCGATCAACTGTTTCCCATCATGCCGGTGCATCTGTTGGATACCAGACCCACCCGACATGCCATACTCAGTGACATCACCTGTGATTCGGAGGGAAAGATCGACGAATTCATCGGACGTGCCGAAAGCGAAACGACTCTTGCGCTCCACACCCCTCCAGAGGATGAGGACTACATACTGGGAGTATTTCTGGTGGGAGCCTATCAGGAGACTTTGGGAGACCTGCACAATCTCCTTGGCGACACGAACGTGGTGAGCGTCACATGGGATGAGAGCGGTACCTTCAAGTTGCACAACGAACTCGATGGGGATACGGTCGCAGATGTGCTCAGTTACGTGGAATACGACCCGAAGAAGTTGGAGGCCCTTATCAGAAACAAAGCGGAAGCCGCGGTTCGTGACGGGCGATTGACACCACAGCAACGCAGGAAGATCATCAGCAGCTACACTGCCGGACTTCGTGGCTACACCTACTATGAAACGGATCAGGAGGATTGAACCTATGGACAGGAAAAAACGATTGCTCATCATTGGAGCCGGTGGAGTCGGCAATGTGGTCACCAAAAAGAGTGCACGTATGAACGACATCTACGAAGAGATCCTTCTCGCCAGCAGAACACTCGCCAAATGTGAAGCGATTGCCGCCGAGGCGGGACCGGTTCCGGTGAAGAGCGCACAGGTGGATGCCGACTCGGTCGAGGAATTGGTCACCTTGATCAAAGGTTTCAAGCCCGATCTGTTGATCAATGTCGCTCTTCCGTATCAGGATTTGCCGATCATGGAGGCCTGCCTCCGCACCGGCGTCCATTACCTCGATACGGCCAATTATGAACCGAAGGACAAGGCGGAATTCGAATATTCCTGGCAGTGGGCGTATCACCAACGGTACCGGGATGCGAACCTCTGTGCAGTACTCGGCAGCGGATTCGACCCCGGAGTCACCAATGTGTTCACCGCCTACGCGGCCAAACATTACTTCGATGAGATCCATTACCTCGATATCGTGGACTGCAATGCCGGCGACCACGGCAAATCGTTCGCCACCAATTTCAATCCCGAGATCAATATCCGGGAGATCACCCAACCGGGACGCTATTGGAAAGACGGCGAATGGGTGAAGACCGGTCCTTTGGAAATCCGTCGCGATATCGAATACCCGAGGATCGGAGCCCGATCCTCCCATCTCCTCTATCATGAGGAACTCGAATCGTTGGTGAAGCACTTTCCCACCATTCGCCAGGCACGGTTTTGGATGACATTCAGCCAGCAGTACATCACCCACCTGCAGGTGTTGCAGAATGTGGGGATGACGAGCATCGAACCGATCGAATTCAACGGAATGCAGATCCAACCGCTGCAATTCTTGAAGGCAGTGCTACCAGAACCATCTTCACTTGGAGAGCATTATCAAGGGGAGACCTCCATCGGAGTACAGTTGAGGGGAATCAAGGATGGAAAGGAGAGGACCGTCTACATCTACAACAATTGCAGCCACCAAGCGGCCTATCGCGATACCAAGTCCCAGGCGGTCTCCTTTACCACCGGAGTCCCCGCATCGATAGGAGCCCGTTTGATGGCGCTCGGCAAGTGGCTCGCTCCGGGTGTGTGGAACATGGAACAATTCGACCCCGATCCGTTCATGGAACTGCTCAACGAATTGGGGCTCCCATGGGAAATCGTGGTCGACGGCACATTGGCCTTCGAACACAAGGAGTAGCGGATGTTGGATGTAGCTGCGGTGGAGAGGACTCCTGCATTTGTGCTTGAACAGGATGCATTCGACAGGAACCTTGCCCTCATACGGACATTGCAGGAACGACTTCCTGCCAGGTTCCTGCTCGCCCTGAAAGGTTTTGCGATGTACGGTGTGTTCGAACAAATTGCCGAAGTGGCCACCGGGGCCACGGCAAGTTCGCTCCATGAGGCACGTTTGGCCGCCGAGTACTTCCCGGAGGTACATGCCTATTGCCCTGCCTACCTACCACGTGATTTTCCCTTCATCAGCGCCATCGCACAACACATCACATTCAACAGTGTGAACCAATACGAACGGTATCGTGGAGCATTGGGAACGAGTAAGGCCGGCTTGCGGATCAACCCCGAATATTCCACCGTGGCAACAGACCTCTACAATCCATGCGTACCCGGTTCCCGACTCGGAGTGACATCCTCTTCACTATCCCGACTTCCCGATGGGATATCTGGTCTGCATTCGCACAACCTATGTGAAAGCGGAGCCGAGGAACTTCAGCCCACATTGGAACAAATCGAGCGTTTGTACGGTCACCTACTCGACGATATCGAGTGGTTGAATTTGGGTGGTGGTCATCTGGTGACAAGACAAGGGTACGATCAGGATCTCCTGGTGCACATCCTCAACGATTTCCATGATCGGCATCCGCACTTGGAGCTTATATTGGAACCGGGAGCGGCGTTTGTATGGGAAACGGGAGTACTCGTGGCAACTGTCCTCGATATCGTGAAGAACGGCTCTACCAAGACGGTGATGCTCGACACCTCCTTCGCGGCCCACATGCCCGATTGTCTTGAGATGCCGTACACTCCCCGGGTTGGAGGAATGGAAATTCTCCAACCACACCAGGAACCGACGATTGGAGGCGAAATCATTCGCTTTGGAGGAAACTCCTGCTTGGCTGGAGACCAGGTGGGTGAATATGTCTGTCCCACGCCCCTCAAGATTGGAGATCGGGTGGTGTTCGAAGACATGATGCATTACACGATGGTGAAAACGAACACATTCAATGGAATCGCGCTTCCCGATATCGCGATCTGGAGGGACGACTCCTATCATGTGGTGAGACGCTTCTCCTACGAAGATTACAAGTACCGACTCTCTTGAGGTGATGAAGATGGCACAACCCCATTTCCTACAATCCGAATATCCCAATACTCCAGCCGAAGAGGCCCTGTTCCATATCATACCCTTTCCACTCGAGAGGACCGTCTCCTATATGGGTGGAACCGCCGATGGTCCCCGAGCGATACTTGAGGCGTCGGAACAATTGGAGACTATTGTCGAAGGCTTTGGTGAACCGGGAAACTTGGGAATCCATACCCACCATGCCATTGGCTGTGGATCCGATCGCAAGATTGCGGAGATTTTCACCGAAGGTGCGCATCTCATGCAACAGGTATGTTCGGCAGGCCATGTACCGATCTTCCTAGGTGGGGAACACAGCATCACCAATGCTGCGATTAACTATATCGTAGAACAAGGATTGACCGACAAGGTGGGTATCGTGCAATTCGATGCCCATATGGATCTTCGCGATACCTATGAGGGCTCACCCTACAGCCATGCGTGTGTGATGCGGCGTGCGGTGGAACAGGGGATCCGGTTGCATCAAGTGGGCATCAGAAATTACAGTAGTGAGGAACTTGCAGCCAGAACGCAGTTCGGAGTATCGCACCACGATGCTTCACAGCTGTTTGGAAGGATTGGAACAACCACACTGCCCAAAGATTTCCCCTCTTCGCTCTTCATCACCTTCGATGTGGATGTCTTCGATGCATCGTTGATGGGAGCCACCGGGACTCCCGAACCGGGAGGATTGTTCTGGTGGGATGCGGTGGAATTGCTCTCCTCACTTTGCACCGACAGGACGATCAAGGGGGCTGATGTGGTGGAACTCGCGCCGATGCACCAGATGCACCATTGCGAGTATACCGTGGCCAAACTCACCTATCATCTGATGGGAATCATAGCACGAAACAACCGATTCCTTCATGATCGTACTTCTTCTTGACCAGCTCGAGTGAACGCTCGATGCGTTGCACCACGTCCTCATCGCAATAGATGATCATCATGAAGTTCTCTTCCGGCCATACCGCATCCCCGAGTTTGGCAGTGGTGTTCCCCCTGCCGTGGACAGCTGGTACGACAGTATAGTGGGGAGGCACCCCGAAGAGGGCGAAGGCATCCAGAATATCTTGTTGTATGGCTTGCGCAGCCATGATCTCCACTCGTTTCATACTATGCATCCTCCTCCATCAGATTCGCGATATCCTCCACATCACGACGTGTCTTGTCACGGTTGAACAGGCGGTAGAGAGTCGGTGTGAAGAATATGGTCATAAGCGTGCTTATCGCCATTCCTCCCACGATCGTCTGTCCGATCGGTTGGATCTGTTCAGCTCCCTGTCCGCCGAAGAAAGCGAGCGGTACCATTCCGAAGATCGTGGTCAAGCTGGTCATGAGGATAGGTTTTAGTCGACTTCCACCCGCCTCGATACAGGCTGTCCTGATATCCATGCCACGTTTGCGCAACAGATTGATGTACTCGATCAGCACAATTCCGTTGTTCACCACGATTCCTGCGAGGATCACCGTTCCAATCGCACTGATGAGACTGAAGGATTCACCGGTGATCAAGTAGATCGCTACAATTCCGATCAGCATCAACGGCATCGAGAGCAGGATGATGAAGGGATTCCTGAACGATTCGAATAGGCTCGCCATGACCCCGAAGACAAGAACGATCGCAAGGGCGAGTATGATCAGTACGTGGGTGAACATTTCATTCATGTCGGCGAAATCTCCACCATATTCGATGAATACGCCGTCTTCAACCACCAGTTTCTCATCAAGCAGAGCTTTGATCTCCTGTTCGGCGGTAGCCGAGGCATACCCTTCGGCCAAGCCTCCGGTGACATGGACGGCCCTCATCTCGTCTTCACGGTTGATCGACACCGGTCCTGTTGAGCGGCCGATGGTGGCGAAGTTCGCCACCGATACCTTCCTCCCACCCGAGGTACGTACGAATATCTTTTCCAGATCGACCTGGTCGGATCTGTCCTCTTGGCGCAACATCACCACCACATCGGTCTCATTCCCCTCCGATTTCAATCGTGTGGCAGTGATTCCATTGATGCTGTTGGAAATTTCACTTGCGATGCCTTGCATCGTCAGACCATAGGAATAGGCGCGTTCCCTATCGATTTCGATCTCCAGTTGGGGCAGCCCCTCATCAAAATCGGTGGCCACTTCCGTGATACCGGGCACATGTTCCACAATCAGATCACGAATGATCGAAGCGGTCGCTGCCGCCTTGTCCAGGTCATCCGATTTCACGATCACATCAACGGGATTCACGTTTCCCAATCCCATCGACATCGAAGAGTAGGAGAATGATGCCGCTGGATATCGGGAGAAATGGCGTCTCAGCTTTTCTTGGATGGAAAACATATCATCCGAAACGGAGGCATCCTCGTCCAACGTGATCTGCAATGATCCATTGTTGGTGCTTCCGTTGCCGAACAGACCTCCTCCACCGATGGTGACGATGACGTCCTTGTATCCCACCAGCTCATCGAGCGCATACGATTCCAGATCACGCAGCACCGCTTCGGTGGCTTCCAATGTGGTCCCTTCCGGCAAGGTGACTTGCAACGTGACCGAGGTCTCGCTCATTGTGGGATAGAGTGTGGTGTCCATCGCATTGAAGGCCTGGAAGGTGATCACCAGAATCAACGCCACCAAAAGTAGTGTGATCCATCGGTAGTCGATACAGACTCCCAAGACCTTCTTGTAGGAACGATCCAAGGCTTCGAACGCCCGTTCCATTGTGTCATCCATCCATCGGAGAATCCTCAATTTAAGAGGCTTTTGCTTTCTGGTGTACACCTTCACATACGAACTGGTGAGCACTGGGATCAGGGAGACGGAGACGACAAGGGAAGATAGGAGTGAAATGATGATGGTACCTGCCATCGGGGTAAGGATCTCTCCCAACATCTCGAGATTGTTCCTCAGCAGTACGATCGGTACGAATACGCAGACCGTGGTCAATGTGGAGGCCGCGATGGCCACCACCATCTCCTTTGTCCCCAACACTGCGGCGGTTTTCAATTTCGAACCCCGCTCACGGTAGCGGAAGATATTCTCCAACACCACAATCGAACTGTCGACTGTCATTCCCAAGCCCAATATCAATCCTGTGAGGGTCATCAAATTCAATGAATAGTCGAGGAAGAACATGACAAGTATGGTGATCAACATGGAAATCGGGATGGAGATGCCGATGATGAGGGTGGATTTCAAACTCCTGAGGAAGATGAACAGCACCACCATCACAAGAATCACTCCATAGAGCAGAGACTGGTATACCGTTGCCATGGTGGAATCGATCATGGTGGTGGTGTCCATCACAACGTAGAGTCCCACCGATGGAGGGAGATCACTCTCCATCTCCTGGATCGCATCCCGTACCGATTGCGCCACCTGGACACTGTTCCCATCCGATTCCTTGGAGACCGAGATATATACTCCCGGCTCACCATTGATATAGACCCTGCTGGTTGCATCCCTGAATGCATAGGAGACATCGGCCACATCCGCAACCGTAACGACGCTGTTGGATACCACCTGTCCCATCGCATTCATCTTTGGAACAGCCATCACCATCGCATTGCGGATTTCATCCAGATTGGAGAATTGGGCATCGGTCCTCACCAGGTAATCGGTATCGCCTTCGGTAATGGTACCCGATCCGATCTGATAGTTCTGGGGATAGAGGACTTGGGCTAGCTGGGAAAGTGTGATTCCATAGGCATCCAAGCGATTCTGGTCTACAGCAACCCGCACGAACTCGTCCTGGCCTCCATTCACACTGGTGGTGGACACACCTGGCACTCGTTCAAGCCTTGTTTGCACCACTTCCTGGGCTATTCGTCGCAATTCATTTTCATCTTGACCGGCACGTCCCACCACAGCTATGTTCATCACCGGCATCATATCGGTGTTCAGTCGGAAGATCGTGGGAGCGGACGCATCCTCGGGCAGGATGTCGGTGATGAGGTTCAGGTTGTCGTCGATCGAACGGGTGGCCTTGTCTAGATCGGTTCCGTAATCGAATTGGATCATCACCATGCTGAACCCCTCGGATGAGGTGGATGAAAGGGTATTGATGCCTCCCACATTGGAGATCACCCCCTCAATCCGTTTGGTGACATTCTCCTCCATAGTCTCGGGACTGGCGCCGGTGTAGGAGGTGAAGACCACCACCATCGGCAGATCGATCTCAGGAAACAGTTCCACCCCAAGGTTGGGAAGCACCACCAGTGCGAGAGCAGTGAGAAGGATATAGATGACGATGATCGTGGTAGGTCTATGTACTATGGTATGTGTGAGACTCATCCGAAAACTCCCTCAATCAACAAGCTGTACGGGTACGCCATCTCTTACCAAGGTTTGTCCTCGTACGATCACATCATCACCAGGAGAAAGACCTTCCACCACTTCAGCCCGCTGTTCGACCACGAGGCCCAACTGTATGGGTTGTCGTACCGCTACTCCCTTTTGATACAGGAAGACGTAGGCTTGTTCGCCGTCGTACAGGACAGCTGAACGATCGACCACCGCAACATTCTCCACCTTTCCCGTATAGATTCTCACCGAAGGAAACATCCCAACCTTGATCAAGGATTCGGGATCCTCGAGTGAGATACCGATCTCCAGGGTTCTTGTCACAGGATCAAGCACAGGAGCCATGCGAACCACCACACCTTTGAACTCTCTACCGGGATAGGCCTTGAATGTGGCCACCACTTCGGCCCCTTCATCCACCTGCCCTATATACCGTTCAGCGATAGGAACCTCGACTTCGGGATTTCCCAGCATTCCGATTCGCATCAGCGCCATCTGGGGGGCCACTGTGGAACCAACGGGAAAATTCACCGCCATCACAGTCCCCTTTACAGGAGAATCGATCGATGTCACACGATACGTCATACCCGGTCGGGAAGGATCGATCCTAGCCACTTCATTCCCCTCTTCCACACGATCTCCCTTCTTCACTCCAAGATAGGTGAGCTTCCCCGATACTTCCGGGTAGATATCGAGTGTGTTGGTGTCCACAACGTTTCCATTGGTTTCAATATATGATCGTAGATCATCGGTATCCACCTTGGCCGTCTGTACCGAGAGGATGGTCTCTTCGTCAGTGGCGGTATCCTGTTCCATTCGTTCCGCCCCAAGTTCTTTCAGGTAGGTAAAGGGATTGATGATGATGACCACCACCGAACCAATGATCAATAACAAAAGGATGATCAGACCCACCCTGCTCTTCTTCGGCTTTTCATTATATTGCATGGAATTAAACTCCTTGTATTTTCCTACAGTTGTGTAATATCGATCTGGAGGTCATACGCTAGATCGACAAGAGCGGTTGCGTATTGGTACCTGAGGTACACAATCTGTTGCTCAGCCGACAACACATCCTGTTGGGCCTTCTCGACATTCAAATAATCGGTATAGCCCGCTTCATACTGTGCCATCTGCATCTCCAACACACGTTTGGAGAGATCCTTGTTGGCAATGGCCACCTCGATCTGTTCCGTCAGATTTCGTAGCGTGAGCACTCTTGTGATAACCGCCTGTTCCATTTGGATGCGAGTCTGTTGTTTCCTCACAGCCAATGTGTCCAACGAATCATCAATCTTATCAAGTGCGTTTTGGGTCCTACTTCCAGAAATATATCCATCCAATGGGATGGATACACTCACCGAGTATTGGGCTGAATCCACAAAATCCTCAATACTCTTGTCATTCCATAGATTCATGTTGTACTGACCTGAGATGGAAAGTGTGGGCATCAGGGAACTCTTTCTCTGCAACTGTCTGGTCACCTGCAGGGACTTTCGGTTGAGATCCAACAATCTGAGTGAATAGGTCCCCTCGATCTGTTCCTGCAAGGATTGCAGCGATCGTTCCAACCGCTTGTCGGGCAAAGTCCCGGAAAGCTCCAGTTCCGTATCGAGAGGAAGGCCAAGGGCCACTCTGAAGGCCAACAGTTGCCCCTCATAGGCATTCAGTGTCTGCTGGAGCGCAGGTTTGAGCCTCTCAAGACCAAGCTGGGATGAAAGCAGATCCAATTCCGAAGCATACCCACTTTCAAAATTGGCATTCACCTTCATATATTGCTTTTCAGCCAATGCGATATTCTTCCTCTGCAATTCCACATTGGACTTCTCAGCCAATAGATAGTAGAACAACTTGGTGACATTCCGCTTGACCTCGGTCGCCGCCTGATCAAAGGTCACCTGTTGAAGGGACCATGCGACATCGTATGATTCAAGTTGATCCTTCACCGCAGGATTGAGCTGGAACCTTACACCCAAACCTGCTGAAAGACCGGTATTGGTGTTTGTGGTAGCTTTGATGATGGGATTGTCCTGGAATACGACAGTGGACCCGCTGTTGGACAGTGTCGCACTCACCGATGGGAGGAAAAGATTCCATGCGGTATCGACATCCCGTTCTGCGGACCTACCGTCCAACGCAGTGGTCTTGAGCGATAGATTGTTCTGCAAGGCAAGATCGAGTGCATCCTCCAAAGAAAGAGTCATCGGTCCAGCCTGCACATTTGTCATCAGACAACATGAAAGAAACAACACGGCATAGAGATAACGCAACAATTTCATAATGGGATACTGTAGAACTTCACATCATTTTAATCAATAATTCTGGAGAGAAATTATATTCCGGGAAAATGATTTCCCACAAAGGCTTCACTCCTTCAAAATCCATACAGTGGAATGTCCCTTCTTATCACCACGACAAGGAGGAAAGCGGTTCCCTTCCTTCATGCTCACCGTTCTCTTCGGATGATCCTTGCACACATAGAGGCCCGCTTTTTCACAAGGAGCACCAGTTCTAGTCCGTACATCCTCATCCTCAGCCAATTGATCCTCTTTTGGTGGAGCTTGCTTTGGCATGGACGTCACATTATCCAGTGAATCGATGGGAGAAGGTCCTCGTGAATTTTTTTCTTTAAAAAATTTAAACCATACAAGAGCAATAAGTCCAAGGATGATGATGATGGAAAATACGTTCAAACTGGTGTTGGAACCTGAAATCACAAGAATCACCACAAGAACAATCACCAATCCTACAGTCAGGTAGATAGGTCTTTTCAGCGATGCATCCATGATACTAAGCCTCCTGATTCATGAACATACTCAAACACCGGGGCTTCGGTTTGCTGTCCTGTCAACCAAGAGGAACATCACACAATGAGGGAGGACATACCGTTCCCCTTCAACCACAATTGTACACCACCTGTTCAGAATTCTCAAACTATATATCGTTCCAATCAAACAGCCGCCCGTTTCCGGGCGGCTGAAGGATTTCTTTTATGAAAGTACTATTTCTTATTGTACTTCACCATGTACTCGGTGAGGACTTCGTCCAAACCACGTCCGTACATCACGATCGGTCTGTCGAGCATGGTGTAACCATCACCACCTGCAGCCATGAAGTCATTCGTGGCCAACTTGTACGTGGCGTTGCGGTCAACAACCTTGCCATTGATCAAGACCCTCTTGATCCTGTTGCCAGGATCACTGAATCGGCTGTAGACGATCGCCATGTTGGCGGTCTGCGGGAATCCACCATTGGATTCGGGCAGTCTCGAGTAACCCCATTCGAGTGCATCATAGATATCCTGACCGGTAACTTCGACAACCACAACTGTGTTGTTGAACGGCAGAACGGTAATGATGTCACCACGGGTCACATCGCCAGCAGGAATCGAAGCCCTGATTCCACCACCATTGGTGAGAGCGACATCCGCGCCAGAAGCCTCGACCATCGCCTTGGCAATCATATTGCCGAGGTTGGTGGGTTTGGTCCTGACATTGTTGCGCTCGCCGTCAAGATGGACAGGAGTGTAGGCAACGACTTCATTGGTGATCTCATCCAGCTTGGCCTTCTGAGATTCCACATAAGCGACAACCTTCGGATCTGCCTTCACTTCGGTGATTCCGAGCATCTTCGCATATTCGTTCTGCGAAGGATCGGCAACATTGGAGGCGGGGATCAACAGTGCAGTCTCTCCGGCAGCTTTGCCGTTGCGTACCGCAATTTCGACCAATCCGATATTCTCCATGTATTCACCGGCTGAGACGATCAAGGTATCACCAACCATCATACCGTTTTCAAGAAGGCTATGGCTGTGTCCATCGACGATCAAATCAATGCCGTCAATATTCTCAGCGACCATCTTGCTTGTCACACCGTAGGAACCATCTTCATCGAGTCCAAGGTGGGACAATGCGATAACATAATCGGCTCGCTTATTCACTTCATCGACAAGAGCCTGAGCTCCATAGATCACTTCATCACTCATGAACGAAAGTCCCTGTACGTTCTTCGGATGGGTCTTCGTCTCGGTGTCGGGAGTGGATACTCCAATCACACCGACTGTGAATCCGTCAAAGTAATAGAGCTGGTAGGGCTGGAACACCATGTTTCCATTTTCATCCAAGACATTCGCAGCAAGCACACGGAGGTTCGAGTACTGCTGAGCAAGCTTGGCAGCCTCAATCAACCTATCCTTGCCATAGTTGAAATCGTGGTTTCCGGGAACAATGGCATCATAGCCGAGCATATCGAGCAACACACCACTGGTCTCACCTTCGAACAAGTTGGTGAGCAAGGTTCCATGTGTCGCATCACCGGCATCCAACAAGAGGTTCTTATTGGTTACCGAACGACCCATATTCACCAAAGTGGCGAGTCTGGCATACCCAACCACACTGTCGCTTCCTTCAATACGACCGTGTACATCATTGGTATGCACGACATAGAGATTGAAATTCTTTTGTCCATCATTGGATTTGACGATCACGTCCTTATCCACTTCAGGCATCGCAGGAGCTGCAGGTGCCTTTGGAGCAACAGCAACTTCTTCCTTCACTACAGGAGCGGCTTCCTTCTTCGGAGCAGCGGTCTTGGCAGCATACATACCCTTCACCGAGTCGATGTACCCCTTCACTTCCGCATCCGCCGGCACATAGCTGATCCCAGCCCACTTGCCAAGCGCGCTCTTGCCCGGTGCATCCACATCGGTCGCGTTGATCCGGATCGGCGTCACCCTCGTGGCTTCCCCATCCTTCACGTGCACTTCCACCACGCCTACGCTCGAAAGCTTCTCGCCGGCGCTCACGATCACCGTGTCGCCCACCTTCTTGCCGCCGGCGGGCGCCATCGCTCCCTTGCCGTCAACGATCAGGTCGATCCCCTTCACGTTCTTCGCTATCACCTCGCTGGTGATCCCGTTCACATTACCAATATTTCCAAGCAGCACCACGAAGTCCGCAATGCCCCTCACCTGGTCAACCGCATACTGCGCGGATGCCACCACGGCCTGGTCGAGGAACGACAACCCTTCCGTGTCGGCCGGGGGGGCCGTCACTCCAGCCACCGCCACCACAAACCCGTTGTAGTAGTACAGCTGGTAAGGCTGGAACACCCATTCACCCTTCGCGTTCAGCACGTTCGCACTCAACACCTTCAGGTCCGTGTTCGCCTCGGCAAACTTCGCCGCTTCCTTCAGATACTCCGCTCCATACGCAAAGTCCATCGGTCCCGGCGCCACCGCGTCGTATCCAAGCAGATCCAACATCGCTCCGGCGGGCTCCCCGTAGAACAGCTCCACCAGATCCGTGCCGCTCGCCACGTTACCCGCGTCAAGCAACAGCGTCTTGTTGGTCAGCGAACGCCCGAACTTCACTCCGGTCGCCAACCGCGCGTAGCCAATCCCGGATTCCAACTCGCCCATCACGTCGTTCGTGTGCGCAATGTACAGGTCGAACTCGTCGAACCGGTCGTTGGACTTCACCACCATGTCTTCGGTCGCAGCCTTCCGCTCGTACACCTCAACAGCAGCAGGTGCAGGCTTTTCAGCCTCAACCACGGGGGCCTTCTCGACCACAGGGGCCTTCTCCACCGGCTTCGGTGCGGTCGCCTTCGCATAGGCTGCCTTCACCGAGTCGATGTACCCCTTCACTTCCGCATCCGCCGGCACATAGCTGAT
>CAYZJV010000047.1:19299-21292 GCA_964478945.1 uncultured Spirochaetaceae bacterium
GGACTTCACCACCATGTCTTCGGTCGCAGCCTTCCGCTCGTACACCTCAACAGCAACAGGTGCCGGCTCTTCGGCCACTTCCACAGGTGGAGCTTCTTCCACCACAGGTGGAGCTTCTTCCACAACCGGAGCCACTTCTTCCGCAACTTCTGGAGCTGCAGGAGCTGGCTCTTCAACCGGCACTGGTGGCTGTATGGGCTCTACCTTCTCGGTCGTTCGACAACCGATGAACGCGAAAGCCAGCAATGCAACCAGCAGTGTCGTGATAAGACTTCTTGAAAGACGTTTCACGTGTTTCCTCCTCATGGACATTCTTTTGAGTCATTATACATCATCACTATAACACACAGAGTAAATTCTGGATACAGAAAATTTGATCATCTACCTCCCGTTGTCGATAAAAACCACTTTCCTTCCATTATAATACCCTGCACACATACCCTTTTAGATACTCCGATTCCGGGAATGAGAGCCGTATCGGATGATCGGGACCTTGCCCCAAAGTCTCTAATATCTGCACCTCCCTACCAACATCTTTGGCGGCCCATGCCAAGACTGTCCTCAATTGCTCACGCGAGACTCCGCCGGAACAACTGAATGATGCCAGAACACCATTTTGACGGAGCTTCATCATCGCGAGTCGATTGAGGTCCTTGTAGGCACGCAACGCACCATCCACCTGGTTCTTGGTCCGGGCAAGCTTCGGTGGATCCAGTATCACCATATCATATACATCGGTATCGACTGTACGCAAGTATTCAAACATGTCGGCTTGGATCACATTCACACGTGATTCGATTTCCTTGGGAAGGTTGCCTTTTTCCATGTTCAGCGCGAGATTTCGCGACAACATCTCCAGAGCAGGAGCGGAACTATCCACGGCAGTCACCGAGCGGGCTCCAGCTTTCAATGCATTGAAGGTGAATCCCCCCGAATAACAGAAGGCATCCAACACATCCTTTCCCGTTGAATAAGAGGCCACACGCACACGATTGTCCCTCTGGTCACAGAAAAACCCGCTCTTCTGTCCTTTTCCAAGGAGAAATTGGTAAGCGATGGAGTGCTCGAGACAATGTACCATCTCATCGGTGGAGTCGACACGAAGTTTCGCATCCACATACGTTTCGAAAGCATCCTTCAGACTCTCCACTCCACCGAAGGAACTGTCGACCATCACCATGATGATAGAGGGATTGAGCAACTTCTGCAAGGTATGGACCATCACATGGCGATGGTCCCAAGCCACCCGTGCGCTGATGATGCATACGATCCGATCACCATAGGCATCAACCGCAAGACCCGGAAGAAAATCGGCTTCTCCATGCACCAGTCTGATTGCGGTTGTCTCGGAATCCTTCAACAAGTCGAGACGTCTCTTGACCGAAGAGCCCAACGTATCGACCCACCAGGAAACATCGGGGAATTCTTCCAATCGCCAAGAGAGCAAACGTACGGGGATGTGGCTCAGACGATCATGCCAACCGTAGGCGATGAAATCACCCGAAGCATCCTCAACCCGTACCACACCAGGTGAATCGGGAACCTCGGTAGTGGAATCGAAGGCCCCACTGAATACCCAAGGATGACGCCTCACCAGTTGCTTCTCTTTACCTGGGCGGATTCGTACTGTACCAATGGGCACTGCAACCATTCAGACAAACTCCTCTCCATAATCTAAACCATGTTGGTTGTGAAGACAAGGGCAATAAAAAAACCTGTACCGAATGGTACAGGCCTAACTTGGCAAAAACCCTGTAGTGAAATGACTATTACATCAAATCCTTGGGTTTTCGTGCGGTATTGCCGCTCTTCTCACAATATGCGATGTGACGAAGCTTGCCGTTTTCGAAGACGGACTTCATCTTGATCGTACCGCCCCAGCGACTCGTCATCACCTTCTCTCCGCCACGACGGGCGTTCTTGGAAATTGCTCCTGCCATATAGGTATCCCTCCATCAATTGCCATTACTCTACATGAGATTATATCAAAACT
>CAYZJV010000048.1:0-20781 GCA_964478945.1 uncultured Spirochaetaceae bacterium
CCCTTTGTTGCAACTTGTTTCACTTTCGCTATAAGAAAATTATCTCCTGATATATTGCAATAAGTATAAATTTGATATCTTTTATTTGCAGTAAAGTGTATATTGCCAACATAATTCCGATAAATTTAAATCGAATATCTTTGACAACAGACTGCAACAGCTTGTATACTTGAACGGACATGCTCGTAAACGATCGCAATGGAGATCGCTTCGGGCTTGCAGCACACCACAGAAGGAGAATGGAACATGAAGAAACTTCTTATCCTCTTAATGATGTTTTCTCTGGTAGCCACGATGGTTTTCGCCCAAGGCGGAGCCGAAAAAGAGGCTGACAGCGACATGATCAAGATCGCGCTCATCATTGAGAACACCATCGATGACAAGGGCTGGTGCCAAGCGATGCACGATGGCATCAAGCTCGCGATGGAACAGAATCCCGGTCGCATCGAATACAGCTACAGCGAAAAGATGAAGCCGGTCGATGCAGGGTCCGCGGTATTGCAGTATGCCGGTCAGGGTTATGACATCATTATTGGCCATGGAGCCCAGTACAAGAACCTCATCACCGAGATGGCAGCCGAATATCCTGAGATTTCCTTCGCTTTCGGAACAAGTTCCGAAATCGTCGGCGACAACGTATTCTCCTACATGCCCGAAAGTGAAGAAACCGGTTACCTCAACGGACTTATCGCCGGTATGCTCACCAAGAGCAACACCATTGGTCTTATCGGACCTGTCGATGGTGGCGATGCCGCACGTTACAACCGCGGTTTCGTTCTTGGAGTGAAGGAGGTCAATCCTTCCGCCAATGTCATGGTTGCACACACCGGTAGCTTCTCCGACTTCGTGAAGGCAACCGAAGTAGCGCAGTCGCAAATCCGCAGCGGAGCCGACATGCTCACCGGTTCCTCCCAGCAGGCTCTCGGTGGATTGCGCGCGGTAGCCGACTATCCCGATGAAGACATCTGGTGGGTTGGTCAGGATCTTGCCCAGATCGGTATCCCCGAAGGCTACAAGGTGCTCGCGGCTTCAAGCTACAATTATGCCGCGGTAATCAACACCTTGGTTGAAAAGATCGATGCGGGAATCCTCGGTGGAGAGAATATCCCGATGAACTTCAACAATGATGGGTTCATCTTCAAGTTCAACGAAGCCACCAAGTCGAAGATCACACCCGCCATCGAAGCCAAGGTCAATGAAACCCTTGAGGCGTTCAAGGCCCAGGCCGGACATCCTGCGGTGGTGAACTGGAGCAGTGTCAAATACAATTGATTGAGCCACAGGTGATAATGTCATGAATATATTCCTGCATGACGGTGGACAACATCGGCATGCGGGATTTTTTGAATGTAATCGGAAGGACCGGATTGGAGGCCCTGCATGCAACAGTTGACGAAAGCCATCGACAGCCTGCGGATCGAACACATCACCAAGAGATTCCCAGGAGTCTTGGCTTGCGACGATATTTCGTTGGAGATAGGAAAGGGTGAAGTGCTCGCACTCGTGGGAGAAAATGGAGCGGGAAAGACCACCCTCATGAATATTCTGATGGGATTGTACCATCCCGATGAAGGAAAACTCTTCATCAACGAAGAAGAGGTCCACTTCAGATCTCCGAACGATGCATTCGCATACGGTATCGGAATGGTGCACCAACAGTACATGTTGGTTCCCAACCTCACAGTGATGGAAAACATCGCACTTGGATTCAAACAAGCCTGGAAACCATGGAAGTTGGATCTCCAGATGGTGCGCGAACGCATTGAGGAAGTGGCCAGACAATACGGTTTGGTGGTTGATCCCGATGCCTATATCTGGCAACTTTCGGTCGGAGAACAACAGCGGGTCGAACTGGTGAAGACCCTTTGTCTTGGAGCACGGTTCCTGATCCTTGACGAACCGACCAGTGCGCTCACTCCCCAGGAGACCGATGAACTGATCGCATTGCTGAAGCATATGGCCGAAGAACTATCCATCATCTTCATCAGCCATAAGCTGCAGGAGGTGAAGGATCTCTCGCACAAGGTGGCCATTCTTCGACATGGAAGGGTGGTGTTCCAAGGGGACACGATAGACCATTCATCAAGTGATATCGCCGCATTGATGACCGGGCACGAGGTGGTGCTTCCCCACAACGATGCTCCCGCATGCACGCTCGGACCCATGTTGCAGTTGAGGAACCTCAAGGTTCGCAGCGACAGGGGATTCCTTGCATTGGATGATCTTTCGCTCTATGTATGCAAAGGGGAAATCGTTGGATTGGCTGGGGTTTCCGGAAATGGACAAAGGGAACTCGCCGAAGTGATCAATGGCTTGAGGAAAGTCGAATCGGGACAAATTTTGTTCGATGGCAAGGATATCGCGAACTTTTCCCCAGCTGAGGTGATCAAGGCCGGGATGGGGTATGTTCCCGAAGAGAGGAACACCGAAGGAATCGTTCCATCCTTCTCCATGAAGGAAAACTTCATACTGAAAGACAACCAATCGGAAACCTACAGCTCACATTCGTTCATCAAGAACAAGGTGGTCGAAGAGATGGCCAACCAATTGCGGGAACAGTTCGATATCAGGAGTCCGAATATCGATGTGGCCGCGGGATCGCTCTCGGGAGGAAATATCCAGAAAGTGATTCTGGCCCGGGAGATCTCCAGGAATCCCAAGTTCCTCGTAGCGGTCTATCCCACCCGTGGACTCGACATGGGGGCGGCGGAGTTCATCCACAAGCAACTACTCAAGTTGCGCAACGAAGGAGTGGGAATCCTTCTCATCTCCGAAGAGCTTGAGGAGATCACCAACCTTTCCGACCAAGTGGCCGTAATCTTCAAGGGAAAGATCCAGAAGGTTCTTCCCAGCAGCGAAGCCAGTCGCCGTAGACTTGGCATTCTCATGGCAGGAGTGAAAGATGACGAAGAGATTTAAGACAGGTTATACGATCGGAATCATCATCCTCGCTATCGTAGTCGCCATGCTTTTGGGAGCGGTGATCCTTTGGGCGATAGGAGCGGATGTGTTCAAAACCTACTTGGTCATCCTGACCGAACCGCTCAAGAACAAGATCGGGGTGACCGAGGTATTGTTGAGAATGGTTCCGTTGATGACCATCGCACTTGGTATCACGGTTGCCTACAGAAGTGGAATCATCAACATCGGAGCGGAAGGACAGATGGCGATTGGAATTTTGGCAACCACCGCGGTTGCATTGGGATTTCCCGAGTTGCCCAGTTTCGTCCTCATCCCCTTCGCCGTGCTCGCGGGAGCAGTGGGAGGAGCCGCATGGGGCTTCATACCAGGGTTCCTGAAAGCAAAACTGGAGGTGAGTGAACTACTCTCCACCGTGATGCTGAATTATATCGCAGCCCAGTTGTATACCTTCTTCCTCAGGGGCCCGATGCTTGATCCGGCCGAACTGACAATGGGTAGCGGTACTCCACAGTCGATGAGACTCACGAGAAATCTCGATTTGACCCGATTCATCAAGGGAACCAGGATCCACACTGGATTGTTCATCGCGCTCGCATTGGCAGTGATCATCTTCTTCCTATTGTGGAAAACCTCCTATGGATACAAGATGCGTGCCGCCGGGGCTTCCGAGCGGGCTGCCCGTTATGGAGGAATCAATGTTCCCAAGTATCTCATCATCGCAATGATGATCAGTGGCGCGTTCGCCGGAATCGCCGGTTCGATAGAGATCGCCGGTGTCCACCGTCGTGCGATAGAAGGGGTCACCTCGGGTTACGGATTCTCGGGAATCGTCGTAGCTCTGTTCGGAGGACTTCATCCAGCCGGCATCGTGCCCGCCGCATTCTTCTTCGGACTACTCATCTATGGAGCCGACATGACGCAAAGGCTTGTGGGCGTACCGGCCAATATGGTCCAGGTGTTGCAGGGCATCATCATCCTGGTGATCGTCTCCACCAAGATGATCCTTGCCAATCCCTATCTCATGCAGAGAGTGGAACGCAGGTGGTATGCACTGTTTGGAAAGAAGGAGTCCACCAAGGAGGTGAAGGCATGAATTTCGTAATCAATATCCTCTCATTGGGCATACCATTTTCAGTCGCGCTGCTTATCGCTTCCCTAGGTGAGATGTTCAACCAAAGATCGGGAATATTCAATCTTGGATGCGAGGGAATGATGGCCATGGGGGCCTTCCTCGGCATGCTTGTTCCCTACTCCATCGGCCAAGGTGCGAACGTGCCCGGTATCTACAACTACCTTGGCCTGTTGCTCGCGATCGTGGTGGGAGCCTTGCTCGGTCTCTTCTTCGGACTGGTAGTGGTCACCTTCCGGGCTCCCCAGGGAATCGCAGGAATCGGGATGCAGATGTTCGGTGTGGGAACTGCGGGAACCTTGTTCCGTCACTTCATAGGCGGCACCCAAAGTGTTCCCGGAATCAGCACCGCCCCGATCCCCGGTCTTGCGAATATTCCAATATTGGGACCACTTTTCTTCAACCACAATCCTTTGGTGTATGTGGCCTTCCTCTTGGTCCCTCTCGCATGGTACGTACTGTTCAAAACCCCATGGGGATTGCGTGTACGTGCGGTTGGAACCCATCCGCGGGCAGCCGATTCCATAGGAATCCAAGTGAACAAGGTACGCCTACAGGCCTTGGCGGTAGGAGGGGCCTTGGCTGGTTTGGCCGGTGCCTACCTGAGTCTCTGCCAAGCCAAGATGTTCAGCGATGAGATTATCGCCGGTCGAGGATTCATCGCTGTCGCCTTGGTCTATTTCGGCCAGTGGCATCCTGTGAAGATCATGGGAGGGGCACTTCTGTTCACACTTGCCCAGGCTTTACAGTTGGCGATCCAGGGTCTGGGAATCGATTTCCCCTATGAATTCCTTGTCATGTTGCCCTATCTTCTGGTCATTATCGTGTTGGCGGTTTCAAGAAAATCAAAGCTCATGGGACCGACGGCACTGGGAAAACCCTTCAACAGGGAAATGCGTACCTGAACACGTGGTGGAACACCTCCTGTGATCAAAGCGGGAGGTGTCTACACCTGTATCACCGACACTCCGGTGCACTTCGCTCCCAATGCCTTGGATATGCGCTGTGCTTCACATTCGAATTCATCGATCGCGACCCGTCCGAGTGGTTCCCCGATATCCTCAATTAAAATCGAACACTCCCTTCCCTTCCGTCTCAAGCGCCAGCCTGACACACAACGGCCATCATACAAGGCCATTCCCGGTTTTCCCGCAGATCTGAAGAAATAGCTTGCCAGTCTCTTGCCATGCACCAACATCGATCTGTCCGGAATCTCCAATAGAGGATCGGAAGGCCCGAGCAATCTGAGTCCCTCCGGTGTAGGGCATTTTTCCAGAACAGGCACATCATCCTTCAACAACCATCCCAGCTTGTCATCCCACTCCACTATTTCAAGTTCCTCCCCAGATACCCCATCCCACAATCTCTGGGCGTGCATCCCATCCATCCCAGCCCATACCGCGAAGGATTGAACATCCCCGGGACCATACTCGTGAAGATAGCGCATCACCAGTTCAGTGCCATGAATCTCGTCATCCTTATCCATGCGAGGTTCCAGACGATAGAGGAAACCTTGTCCCGTTTTTCCTTGTACCAATGCAATGGGAAGAGAAAGTGAGGCTATGGGAAGAAGATACCGCACCAAAGATTCTCCCAGGGTCTGTCCCTCGAACAGAGGTGATGGCCAACTCCAGATTTCCTTCATCGAATCCGAAAGCTGTTCCATCATCGATTCGGAGACTACTTTTCCAAGCTGTGTTTTGGTCATGACCCTGGTACCCACTACTTGGGACATCGTCTCCAACAACAGTCTTAGCACCTCCGAGGAAGCCATTCCGAGGGGAAGGAGCAGGGGCTCGGCGCCTGGTACCATCGCCGACAGTTCCCTCTCATCGACAGGAAAAAGTGATCGATTGCACAATGACCAGTGTGAACGTAGTATGGTCCTGACGGTCCCACGTATTCCTATGGTACGTACGGCAATTCCTTCCTCGAATAGATGGTCGAGTGTGGAGACTTCGATTCCTTCCACTCGAGCGGCGAGTGCGATGGCAAGGGAAGCGGTGTTTGGCGTATGGAATCCTGTGGTGGCGAGCGGACGAAGGTTATCCGTTCTCACCATGAGGTGTTGGACCTCCAACAATCTTCTGAAAATATCCTCTTTCCCATAAGTGAATTGCACGAGAAATACTCCTATAGCGACAGTATGGCGCGTAACGGTTGCCAATGCAACCATCATTCACCGATGCACGCTTTTGCAACACTTTTAGCGAAAAACATTGACAAAACACTACACTCGGATAGAATTGGTAGTGATGATGGTATCACAGTCTGTTGCATCGAAACTGCATATGCAGATAACCGAAGGCACTATCTGGATGTACACACCGATGCATGTACTAAGCGGCTAATCATTGACATATCGCCATCGCTGACCGAGACGGAGGGGTTGCCACACAACCTTTGGAAAAAATATGTCTTGTTGTTTGGATGGAAGGAAGAGAACTGATGAGGGGGCCCTTCGTGTATACATTCTATGTGAATGGACAGCAGATCCAAACGGAAATCGACAAGAAACTACTTCCATTCATTCGGGAGAACCTTGGTTTGAAAGGCACCAAGGATGGGTGCAGTGAAGGAGCATGTGGCACATGCACCGTCATCATCGACGGTAAGGCCATGCGTTCCTGCATGATGACCACGAAGAAGATGGATGGCAAGCACATCGTTACGATCGAGGGTCTGTCCGAACGGGAGAAGGAGATCTTCGGACACTGCTTCGCCGAAGCCGGGGCGGTCCAATGCGGCTACTGTACCCCGGGAATGATCATGTCCGCCAAGGCGCTTCTCGATGCAAACGATGATCCCACCCGTGAAGAGGTGAAGAAAGCCCTACGGGGCAACATCTGTAGATGTACAGGGTACGTGAAGATCGAGAACGCGATCCTCATGGCTGCGAAATTCTTCCGTGAAAACCTTGCTCTCCCCGACACTTCACAGGATGCCCATCTCTCGCAACGTTTCAGAAGAGTCGATGCGATCGACAAGGCTCTTGGCACCGGAGTGTATGTCGATGATATCGAGATCGCAGGAATGATCCATGCAAAGGCACTTCGCAGTGCCTATCCCCGTGCGATCGTACGTAGGATCGATATAACCAAAGCCCTTGCGCATCCCGATGCAGTAAGGATACTACTCTCGTCCGATGTGCCTGAGAACAAGATCGGCCATATCGTCCAGGATTGGGATGTATTGATTCCCGAAGGAGGAACCACCCGGTACATAGGTGACGCGTTGGCTCTGGTCGCGTCGAAACGATTGGAGAGCCTGCAAGAAATCGTCGATCTCATCGAAGTTGAGTATGAGGTGCTTGAACCGATAGTTACTCCTGGTCAGGCGCTTGCTCCCGATGCCCCGAAAATCCACAGCCAAGGCAATGTATTGACGGTGGAACGTCTGAAACGGGGGGATGCCGATGCCGCGATCGCAAAGTCGGCCCATGTTGTTACGAGGAAGTACAGTACCCCATTCACCGAACATGCGTTCATGGAACCCGAATGTGCGATAGCCATGCCTGAAGAGGATGGGTTGCTCGTTTATACGGCAAGCCAATCGATCTACGATGAGCAACGGGAAATCGCCCATATGCTCAAACTCCCCGAAGAGAAGATCCATTGCCAATCGAAACTGGTTGGCGGTGGTTTTGGTGGTAAGGAAGATATGAGTGTCCAACACCATGCCGCACTCATGGCATGGCATACCAAACTTCCTGTGAAGGTACGTTTCTCACGACAAGAGAGTATCAACATCCACCCGAAACGACATGCGATGGAGATGGAATTCACCACCGCATGTGATGCGGAGGGTCGACTCACAGGTATGAAGGCAACCCTCATTTCCGATACCGGGGCATATGCCTCGCTTGGTGGACCGGTGTTGCAAAGGGCATGTACCCATGCCGCAGGACCCTACAACTATCAGGATGTCGAAATTGTGGGAACCGCAGTCTACACCAACAATGTCCCGGGAGGTGCCTATAGGGGCTTTGGAGTGACCCAGAGCTGCTTTGCCATCGAGTGCAACCTCAATCTTCTCGCCGAGGAAGTTGGCATTTCTCCTTGGGAAATCCGTTATAAAAATGCCATCAGACCGGGACAAGCGCTTCCAAATGGACAGATTGCCGATCCGAATACCGCTCTCGACAAATGTCTGTTGGCCGTGAAGGATGCGTTCGAAGCCAACGGAAGGACCGGCATCGCCTGTGCATTCAAGAACAGTGGGTTCGGAGTGGGAGTCCCGGATGTGGGTCGTTGTACCCTCTCGGTGGAAAAGGGGATAATCCACGTCAGGACTTCGGCAGCCTGTATGGGCCAAGGTTTGGCTACGGTTGCGACCCAAATCGTGTGTGAAACGGTCGACTTGGACCCAAGCTTAATTTTCTGTGAACCCGCCGACACCAAACGTACACCCGATTCGGGTACCAGTACCGCATCCCGACAAACGGTGATTACCGGCGAAGCAATCAGAAGAGTCGCATTGAAACTCAGATCTGCTCTTGTGGAAGAGGGTACCATTGAAGCGCTCGAAGGCAAGGAATTCTATGACGAATTCACCTCGCTCACCGATCCGATGGGTTCCGACAAGCCGAACCCGAAGAGTCATATCGCCTACAGTTACTCGACGCAGGTCGTCCAACTGGATGAGCAAGGGAAGGTGACCAAAGTCACCGCTGCGGTCGACGTGGGAACAGTGGTGAACCCCACAGCAGTGGAGGGCCAAGTGGAAGGGGGTGTCGTGATGGGGCTCGGTTATGGATTGACCGAGGACTATCCTCTGGAAGGAGGCTATCCCAAGGTGAAGTATGGTACGCTCGGACTATTTCGCGCCACCGAAGCACCCGATGTGCAGACCTTCATGGTGCGCAACGAAGAGGTGGCTCCGGAAGCCTATGGGGCGAAAGGTATCGGTGAACTGAGCACCATCGCCACCGCCCCCGCGGTACAGAATGCCTACTATAGATATGATGGAGAGTTCAGGACATCACTTCCACTACCGAAGACCGCTTATAGGAAACGGTAAGGGTCACCCGGCGATTTCATCGGAGGCTCCATCACGAGCCACCATCAGAAGCGCCACCAAGTCCTCCTCTATCCTCTTGTTCTTATGGGAGACGATGTTTCGGAATGCTGCGGCATTTTCAGGCACTTGTTTCGCCATCGACACCAGAGCTCTCTTGTCCAGCACTTGGAAGGAGGGTTTGTTCAATTTGCGCGCCAACATATCCCTCGCTTCGAAAAACCATTTCAGGTAGATCTTCTGCTCCTTGGAAAGGTACTTGTACCCGTTGAGCTTCTCCCACCCCGGTTTGTCGGGTCCCTTCTGCACACCGGCACTTTTCTGCAATTCCCTGTCCTTCTCCCATAGACCTGCTTCACGCAAATCCCTGTCCAACGCACTCTTTATCGTGAAGAGATGTTCCACATCTCCCAAAGCGTACTCGACGAGCTTGGGAGAGAGGGGTCGCTTCAGCCAATTTGCCGTTTGGTTCCCTTTCTTTCCGGTCACTGCGACAGTACCCGTGCATCTGGCTATCAGGGCACTGAGGTTTCCGTTGAAACCCAGCAATTGGGCCGATAAGCGGACATCATGTACTCCCTTGAGCAGTATTCCATACTGTTTTCTCACCAAGGCGGCATCGCTGGCACAATCGAACATGATCTTCTCAAGATTTTCATCTTCGAAAAACCGCTTGAGGGCTTCGGCCGAAACTTTGAAGGGATCGATCAGGTAATATGAGTCTCCATCGAATATCTGGACGAGGCACAGGTGCTCTCCATAGATGTGGAGATTGAACTCTCCTTCGAAATCCATCGCGATCGAGGCAATTCCCGCTTCGCGCCAATGTACGGTTTGTGAAACCAACGATTCATCCGAATCCAATACGTGGTAGTTGAACATGATCCATCCTACCACGTGGAGAAAAACTAGGGCAGGCCTCGAGAGCCTGCCCAATGGGTTTTTCTTGGATTCCGTTCAAGGAAGCGATTTCGGAATCACCAGATTGAGTAGGATTCCCACCAAGGTGGCAAGAGCCACTCCTCCCATCTGGAATTCAAGACCGCCACCAAGCGGAAAGGCCACCAAGCCTCCTCCGATTCCTATTACCAGGATCACCGAAGATATGGTGAGGTTTCGCTTATCCTTGTAGTCGACCCCACTTTCCACCAGGTTTCGTAGACCACTCGATGCGATGATACCGAACAGGAGCATCGAGATGCCTCCGATCACTGGAGTGGGTATCGTCTGGATGAGTGCACCGAACTTGGGAAAGAACGAGAGGAAGGTCGCCACCACGGCGGCTCCTCCGATCACCCATACACTGTAGACCCTGGTGATCGCCATCACTCCGATGTTCTCACCATAGGTGGTGTTCGGGGGACCTCCCCAGAAGGCTGCCCATGCGGTGGCAATTCCATCACCGGCAAGGGTACGGTGCAAGCCCGGATCGATGGTGAAATCCTTACCCACCACATTGCCGAGTGTGATGGTATCCCCAAGGTGCTCGGCCATCGTCGCCAACGAGACCACTATGAAGGTGACCACCGCCACTATATTGAATTTGGGAATCTGGAATTGTGGCGCTCCCAACCATTTTGCCGAAGAAACCACCGAGAAGTCGATCAGAGCATAAGCCGGAAAGATCGACCCCATGACAAGGGTGAACAGATAACCGGAAACCAATCCGATGAGGATCGGGATGATGCTGAAGAAGCCTTTGAGAAAGATATTGGCGATCACGGTTACAGCCAAGGTCACCACTGCGATCGACAGGTACACGAGACTATAGTTGCCGGACGCATCGTTCATCGCCATACCCATCGCGGTGGGAGCGAGATTCAAACCGATGACTATGATGACCGAGCCGATGACCACCGGAGGAAGTGCCCTCTTGATCCAAGAGAGTCCGGCTGCACGAATGATTCCCGACACGATCCCATAGAAGAGACCCGCGGCCACCGCACCTCCCATCGCATAGGGGATGCCGTAACTCGCGCCGATACCGATGATGGCGGGGATGAAGGCGAACGAGGATCCCAGGAAGGCGGGAACCTTCGCACCGGTGACAAGGATGTAGATGAGTGTTCCGGTACCGGCGGTGAACAGGGCGCTTGTCACACTCAAGCCGGTTAGAATCGGTACGAGTACGGTCGCACCGAACATGGCGAACACGTGTTGGATGCTCAATGGAATCCACCGGGCCACAGGAGGCTTGTCGGCGGGCATGTAGATGCCGTCTTTTTCGTGCATTGGCAAATTTCTCCTTATTGTTCGATTCACAAATTTGCTGACAAGTGTACAGGGACTCATCGGTTCTGCCAAGAGGTCGGTAGCCGATTCATCCAAACTTCGGTGCATGTTGTTCGCTGGAGAGAAGGTGGATGAGAAAATACTCCTCAAGTGATTTGTGTGGACCTTCAGCGGACAATATCGTTCGTCGCTTAGCCAATTGTTGCCGATTCATATAGCTTTTGTAGAGTGCAAGGGCCGCATTGGCGTCCACTGCAGCCGCTTCGTGTTTATCCAACATGAGCCAAGCGGTGTTTCTGTCGATGAGGGAGATGTGCGATTCCTCCATCTTCTTCCGCAAGATGGTCAATTCTTCGAAACTGAGATCGAAGATGAATTCTTCAAGTGCCGAGACGATTGCTATGGAACCGGCAGTATCGGATATGAAATCGAGCCAAACTGGAGGTAACATCACACTCAGTCGCATGAGTTCCATGGTGCCGAGAAGTGTTCCGAGTATCGGAACTATCGCATGTCGTACTTGCCACAGTTCCCTGATCGCCAGTGCAAAAGTCTCAAGGTATCCACTGGTACGCATATCCCACATGGTGATCAATTCGTGGGCAGCCTTTTGAACCCAAAGGGATTCGACATCTTCATGGGAGACCAAGGAGGTGTAGAGATCTTCGGCCATCAAAGTGAACAGCAGATCATTGTATTCCATCTCGACTTCTCCCCTCACTTCTGCGAGGGGTTCCTCCGTTTTGACGAGTTTCGACAAGAATCCGAACACATGCAATTTCATCACTGTGAATCCATGCCCCAAGACAGCCTTGGTCGGCAGATTCACCACATGCTCCACACCCTGGTCGCAAAGCTTCCGGGTGAGGCTGTAGATGGAACGATCGTCACCATGTGCATACAAGTCCGTGCGGGGTGAGGGAGCCCTATCGACTATTGCGGCTAGTTGCTCCAAATCGGAAACTTGGGTTCTCAATATTGGAGCAAATCGCGATTTTCTTTCCTCCAATATACCGAGGCACCTGTCCAACACGAGTTCTTCCCCATAGGTAAATGTGACCATCCCCCACCCACCTCCATATCATCGATGCCCCACCATACGGAACTATCGTACAATAGTCCAGAGACTTGGAAGGCCGGTCTCCAATGTGGTATGCTCAAAAGTCAAACAGCAGGAGGAAGATGCATATGCCAAAGACCCTGGCCGAACGAACAGCGGCAACCATGATGGAACTGATCGCCATACACTCACCCTCGTATCATGAGGAGCATGCTCGCAAAGATCTGGTGGTACGTTTGAAGGATTTGGGTATTGAGGTCGAGATCGATGGTGCAGGCAATGTATTGGGGACCCTTGGGGCCACAAAAGGGCTTGAGAAGGAACCCCTGGTACTTTTGAATTGCCATATGGACACCGTTCCGAATGCGGTGAACGCAAAACCATTTGTACAGGACGGGGTGGTGGCAACCGATGGATCCACGGCCTTGGGGGCCGATGACAAGGCTGGAATCGCTGCGATTCTTGAATCAGTGCGGGTGATGGAAGCGGAACAAAAACCCCATGGTCCCATTCTTTTATTGTTCACGGTCGCCGAAGAGGTGGGGCTGGAGGGAGCGAAGGCCTTCGATATGGATCGACTGCGTTCAGTCAAGCGTGGATACACCTTGGATGCCAGTGGTTCGGTGGGAACGGTGATCACCCGGGCTCCGGCGAAAAGCGATGCGAAAGTGGTGTTCCATGGCAAGGCGGCCCACGCGGGGTTTACTCCCGAGAAGGGGATCAATGCGATTTCCATGGCCGCCCGGGCCATCGACAATATGCGTTTGTTGAGAATTGATGGGGAGACCACCGCGAATGTGGGAACCATCCGTGGCGGTGAGGTCACGAATATCGTGTGCGATCGTTGCGAGGTGACATTGGAGGTTCGTTCCACCACCAGTGAAAGGGTGCAGCAACACCTTACCCATCTCGAGCTTTGTTGCATCAAGGCGATAGGAGCCTTTGGAGGTTCCTATGAATTCGATTCAGTCGAATTGTACCCCGGGTATGTGGTTCCCGCCGATGCACCCGAACTGGAATACTTCGCCAAGGTATGTAAGAAGGCGAACATTCCCTACAATCCTGTTCCGACTGGGGGTGGCAGCGATGCGAACATCATGCGGAACAAAGGATTGCCGGTGATCACTTTGGGGATTGGTTACAGTGGAGCCCACTCGACCTCGGAATCGATCCCAATGGAAGCCTTGGGTACCCTCACCCACTTGGTGGGGTTGCTGTGCGCGCCCGAGTCGACATTGGAATAGTGTCGTGGTCAATCTCGTATCGATCATTGGATTGGGTGCGGTGGGTGCCATCTATGCATGGCGTTTGTCGGAGTACCTTGGGTACGATCGGGTTCGGGTCATTCTGGATGAAACCCGCCTCGAACGTTACCGTAGGGAGGGAATCTTCCTCAACGGGCAACGAATCGAATTCAACTACGTAGGATCACGGGATGAGGTGGAACCGGCGGATTTGCTGTTGCTGGCCACCAAGAACAACCACTTGGCCCAGGCGATGGAAAATTGTGTACACCATGTGGGTTCCGGAACTGCCATACTATCCCTTCTCAATGGAATCGATAGCGAACAGGTGCTTGCCGAACGCTTCGGGCAGGAGAAGGTCCTGTACGGTTTCACCACAGCCCTCGATTCAACCAGGGTCGCCAACCATATCGATTTTTCGACCGAGGGGATCATCTACTTTGGAGAAAGAAGCAACTTGCGGACCGAACGTATTGTCCACCTTTCACACCTCTTCTCCGAAGCCAAGATCACGTATCGAATTCCGGAAAACATCGAGCGGGAACTCTGGGTCAAGTTCATGGTCAATGTGAGCATCAATACCATCAGCGCCATCACGCGGGGTACCTACGGGGAATGTGCATCGATCAAGGAACTTAGCGATTTGATTGTAGAGACCCAAAGGGAAGTGATCACCTTGGCCAAGGCAGCGGGGATCGAAGGTTTGGACGAATCATATATCGACAAATACCAGAAGATCTTCGCATCCCTGGAATACCATGGCAAGACTTCCATGTTGCAGGATTTTGAGGCGGGGCGTCCCACCGAGAATCGTTGGTTCTGCATCAGGGCATCGGAACTCGGTCGACAACTGGGAATTCCCACCCCCCTGATCGATGTGCTGGGAAGAATCACTTCGGCAAGCGAGGCGGTGCTGACCAGTCGACACTGAGTCGAATATGTGAAGAGGGGATGACACATTCCGTGGCATCCCCTCCAGTATCACACAAAAGATTTCGATCAGGCGTTCTTCAGGTTGCTCTCCATGACATCGAGCATGTCGGCGAGTTCCTTGGGAAGCTTGTCGCCAAACTTCGGATAGTGGTTCTCCCGAATATCGGCAACCTCCTTCAGCCAACCCTCACGGTCGAGACTGAGCAACTCTTCCATATCGGCATCGCTCACACCTTCGGGTCGGTCGATCGCATCGGCGGTAGGCATGATGCCAATCGCAGTCTCACGGGACTTGGCGGTACCTGCGCACGCTTCGAAGATCCACTTGAGCACACGACTGTTCTCACCGAATCCAGGCCACAACCACTTGCCGTCATCAGTCTTGCGGAACCAGTTCACGTAGAAGATTTTCGGCAACAGTGATTCGTCGTGGGTCTTTCCGAGGTTGATCCAGTGCTGGAAGTATTCTCCCATGTGGTACCCACAGAACGGCAACATGGCGAACGGATCACGGCGGATCGTTCCCGCCTTCAAATCCAACGCGGCTGCGGTGATTTCGGATCCCACGATGGAGCCGAGGAACACACCATGGTTCCAATCCCTGGCCTGGTGCACGAGAGGAACGGTATGGGGACGGCGTCCACCAAACAGGATCGCATCGATGGGCACGCCCTTCGGATCTTCCCATTCGGGAGCGATACTGGGACACTGATTCGCCGGAGCGGTGAAACGGGCATTCGGGTGTGAGGCCTTCGGTTGATCCTTGTCGTTCTTGTCCTGAACCCATTCATTGCCCTTCCAGTCGATCAACTTGCTCGGCGCATCGTATCCGATACCTTCCCACCATACATCCTTGTCTTCGGTGATGGCGCAGTTGGTGAAGATCGAATTCTCCTGCAACGAGTACATCGCATTGGGGTTGGAATCCAACGAGGTTCCGGGAGCGACACCGAAGAACCCTGCTTCGGGGTTGATGGCATACAACCGGCCATCGGCACCGAACTTCATCCAAGCGATATCATCTCCAATGGTTTCGACCTTCCAACCGGGAACGGTGGGAACCAGCATGGCAAGGTTGGTCTTCCCACAGGCACTTGGGAATGCAGCCGCCACATACTTGGCAACACCTTCCGGGCTGGTGATCTTTAGAATCAGCATATGTTCTGCGAGCCAACCCTCATCATGGGCGATGACCGATGCGATGCGCAAAGCCAGACACTTCTTTCCGAGCAATGCATTGCCACCGTATCCGGAACCATAGGACCAGATTTCCCGGGTCTCTGGGAAATGGGAAATGTACTTCTGCTCGATTGGAGCACAAGGCCACTTGCCACCATCGGTCTCACCTTCGGCCAAGGGCTTACCCACGCTATGGAGACAAGGAACGAATTCACCATCCGCACCGAGCACATCAAGCACCTTGTTTCCCACACGGGTCATGATCATCATGTTGGTCACAACGTAGGGGCTATCGGTGAGTTCGACACCGATCTTTGCGATATCGGAACCAACCGGTCCCATCGAGAAAGGAATCACATACAGGGTTCGTCCCTTCATGCATCCATCATAGAGACCTTTCATGGTCTTCTTCAATTCAACCGGATCGATCCAGTTGTTGGTGGGGCCGGCGGCCTCTTTGTTGGCAGCTGCGATATACGTCCTGTTCTCCACACGGGCAACGTCGGAGGGGTCTGAGAAGAATGCGATGCTTCCCGGTTTCTTTTCGGGGTTCAGCGGTGTGGCGAGTCCACTGGCAACCATCTCATCAACCAACTGATTGTACTGTGCATCGCTTCCATCTGCGATCACAATTGCCTCCGGCTTGGTGAGTGCGGCGACTTCGTCGATCCACTTCTTCAATCCTACATGTTTCAGATCTTCTACTTTCATCGAGTTCTCCTTAAAAATTTCACAGCATACGCTTGTGATTCAACACCTAGGGTTTCGAGGAAAAACAATATAGGGTTTCTCGGCTTTGGGCAATCGGTGAGACCCCCAAAAGTGATACATTTGTAATTAATTTTATTTGTAGCCAAGCAAACAATTGTTTGAAGCCATACTTGAAGGTGAAGAAGCGATGGTTTGACCGCGAAAAATGTCCATGATACACTTCAAAAGGCTGATTCCACCTGTCCCTCGAGGAGGCTTTCCCATGCTGAAAAGAATCATACATCCAACGGAACAGGTTGGAACAAAAGAAAAGATCGCCTATGGAATCGGATGTTTTGGACAAAACCTCGCCTACTATTTCATCGCCAACTATATTCTCTTCTTCTACACCGATATCTTCGGTATACTTCCTGCCGCAGCGGGAACGCTGCTGTTGATCACCAAGATATGGGATGGGGTCAACGATCCATTGATGGGCATCATTGTCGACAGGACCCGTTCGAGATGGGGAAAGTTCCGTCCTTGGCTCATATTCACCCCCATCATCTTCGTGCCACTCTCAATCCTTTGTTTTTCCGCACCCGATTTGTCCCCGGTGGGAAAAATCGTTTGGGCCTACGCGACATACATCCTGTTCGATATGGCCTATACCGCCAGTGATGTACCCTATTGGGCAATGTCCAGTGCGATGACAGCCAATGCCACCGAACGCAACAGTGTGGTCATGTATCCCCGTTTCGTTGCCACGATCGCGGTCTCGGCGGCCACCATAGGCACACTCCCCCTGATACATTTTTTCCAGAATGTGGCGGGAGGTGCGAGTGCGAGAGCCGACAGGGGATTCCAACTGACCGCGCTATTTTATGGCATACTCACGGTAATCTGTTTCGGAATCACGTTCTTCAAAGTAAGGGAACGGGTGGTGGTACCCTACAACCAGAAGAATTCTAGTGCAGGAGACATTCTGCATACCCTTACGCGAAACAGTCCCCTGATGTTGTTGATCGTAAGCGGCTTGTTCGTCAATGTCGCATCCGGGGCCAAACTTTCCACATTGATTTATTATGCGAAGTACAACTTGGGAAACGAGATGCTCAATCCTGTGATTGCAGGAATCAACATCCCTTTCATTCTCTTGGGAATAGCGGTCACTCCCAAGCTCGCAAAAAGGTGGGGTAAGAGGAATACCTATATCGTTCTCAATGCCGTGTTCGGAATCGGCTCGTTGGGTTTTTATTTCAGCGGTTGGAACAATATCGTGGTATTGCTCGCATGGAGTTGCCTCAGTTCAATCGGTATGGCAGCCCCTCTGGTGCTACAGACATCGATGATCGCCGATACCATCGAATATGCCGAACTCCATACTGGCAGACGTTCCGAAGGACTCATATTCTCAAGCCAAACATTCATGGTAAAGCTTGCCAGTGCCCTCACCGCTTGGTTGACGGGGATCATCCTCACCTCCGCGGGATTCGTCGCAAACACCATGCAGACGCAACAGTCGCTCAAAGGAATCCACTCGATCATTTCCTTGATCCCTTTCATTGCTTGTGCCATTGCCATCATCCCCATGTTCTTCTATTCTTTGACCGAGAAGCAGCATGCCGAAATATTGGGGATGCTCGAATCGAAACAGAGGAACCATGACTGAACTGACACTTCCCGCAGGATCGCTGCAATCGGCACTCCACGCATTTGAAGGTGGAGCAGATGCGGTGTACCTTGGGCTACACGATTTTTCAGCCCGGGCGAATGCAAAAAATTTCTCTTGGGAAGATCTGGCCAAATTGAAGCGGGTATGCCTGGATCAAAACAAGAGATTCTACGTTACTCTCAACACTCTGCTTGATGACGAGGAGTTGGATAGGGCCCGACAGATCTTGAGAAGACTTGATCTGATCGCTCCGGATGGGATCATCGTGCAGGATTTGGGTTTGGCGCATATGATGCAAGATGAGTTTCCCGATCTTGAACTCCATTGCAGCACCCAACTCGCCGTCCACACGGTACAAGGTGTCCGCATGTTGCAGGATCTGGGTTTCAAACGAATTGTCCTCTCTCGTGAACTCACATTCAACGAGATAGTCCGAATCAGGGAAACTTGTCGGGATGTACAACTGAAGACTTTCATCCATGGGGCGATGTGCTATGGCTTCAGTGGACTCTGCATGGCCAGCCATACCATCACAGGAAGGAGTGCGAATCGCGGTGAATGTGCGCAGATATGCAGAACGTGGTTCTCCAACAACCAAAGTGACGGATATTTCTTCTCGATGACGGATTTGGCTGCCGGAAACAAAGTCACGGCACTACGGGATATTGGGATAGATTCATTGAAGATAGAGGGCAGGATGAAAAGTCCGGCCTATGTGCGCTATGCCGCACGCTACTATAGGATGATTCTCGACGGCGCACGGGATGGGGATGCATTGAAGATTGCCAAAGAGGAACTCGAATCACAGTTCGCACGCCAAAGCAGTGGCGGTTGGACATTCGCATATGGCAAGGAATCCCCAACGGAAAACCGACATACTCCCACGCTGACCACCAACTCCTACCCAGGTCACAGGGGTACTCGCATCGCCACTGTGACCAAAGTCAGGAATCCTGGCGACTCTCCGTACCTCGAAATCGTTCTTGAACAGGACCTCGCCACCAGGGATGGTCTTCTATGGTTATCCAAAACGGGAAATGGTATTTCAGAAGCGGTTCGTTTCGGAGTCCGCACCATACTGGATGGAAAGGGAACACGGGTCCATGAAGGAAAGGCTGCGACAAAGGTATCGATCGATGTTCCCAAAGAGGTACACGCAAGTAAAGGAGATCCACTCTATCGTGTATCACGCCATGATCTCCACGTAGCCACGATCAATGAGGAGGCCATTGCTCCCTACCGAACCCCCTATGGTCTCATACTCACCATTGAGGATGATGGTATCCATCTCTCAGCCGAGGGATTGCCCCGTTGGGTGGAACAACGCATTGAAGCACGATATCCAATCGAGGTGCAGGAAGCGAAAAGCAGCCAACGGACACGAGCCAATTTGGAGAAGATCTTCTCGTCTCCCAATGAGGGTTTGCTCACATTGGGGAGACTGCGTATCGTTGGCCAAAGCGAACTTCCCCTCGAGAAGCTTTTCCTTCCCCTCTCTCGCATGAAGGAGATCAGACGGTCTTGGTACAAGATGTGCAATGAAGAGCTTGAACGGTCGATCATGGGACGGGCTGCGGTTTCGTCCAAAACTCCTGTCGAAACCCACATTCTTCCTTCGAGAAACCGCTTGCGCGCTTGTGACAATCCCCATATCCCATGGGTTGATCCAGTACGGGTTGGAAAATTGTTGTCGAAAGGTTCAACGATCAAGGATGTGCTTCCCATAGTGGATGGAATCGCCTACATTCCCCTGCCGCCTGTGACCTTTGATGAAGAATCGATGTTCCAAGCTCTTGAAGCTATCATCCGCATGGTGAAGAATCCAGTCCGTGTGGGATTGAACAATGTCGCCCATATCGGTTGGGCCATGCGAAATGCGGATGTTCCTTGTTTCGCCGACATCTACCTCTATATGAGCAACCGACTCGCAGTCCAACAATTTTTGGATCATGTGCCCTCTCCAGTTGGACTCTACCAGTGGGTTGAGCGCACTACATTGGATGTTTCCCGATGGCCGGCCTATCCATCTTCTGTGGGAGAGGATTTTGCCATCCCATTGTTCATCAGCCGTTCGTGTTACCGTTACGATACATTGGGAATGCCCTGTGAAGGATGTCCCCGCCATGGCAGCTGGTCCATCACCCAACAGGGCTTGAACTACCATATCGATGTGATCGATTGTGTGACCGTGGTGTCAAAAGAGCCAGAAGAGCAGTGAGGTACCTATCAGGGCCTGATCCCAATCGGGCCGGAGCCCGAGGACCTTTTCGTTTTGCAGCGTGTATCCCATGGAGGGCACTTGGTAGGTTACTCCTAGAGAGAACCGTCCAAGCTTCAGATCTCCATGCACACGGTAATGGATAAGACCTTCGTTGAACACTTGCGCAAAATCGTTGGAGTTGTGGGAAACCCCATCTTCGTCTATTTGGATCCATCCTATCTCACCAGCCTCGGTCTTCGCCAATGCGAAGGCCGGACCCGCTCCAACGCCGAGATGGAGCAGATCGAATATGCTCAGCGATGTACCGAAGGTGACCAGACCATCGAAACGATCGGAAGTGGTGAATTGCCCGTTGATTCCCGCATCCAAGAATAGGACACCGAGGCGCATCTCAGCTCCGAATTTCCAATCCTCCGCCGTTCCCATGTCCACCACATCGTCAACCACAGGTATGGTGTTGAGCGCGTGGGCACCGAATCC
>CAYZJV010000049.1:0-20729 GCA_964478945.1 uncultured Spirochaetaceae bacterium
AAGGGAGCTGCCCATTCTTTTATGAGAAAACTGTTGAATCCCCACAGAAATGCATCTACCATGTACGCTAACGAAGCACCGGGAGATGGAAGGAGTCCAAGGTGGAAAAGACTGAAAAGAATCTCTATGTGTTGATGGCATCCATCCTTGGTACGATGATGATCGTTGCCTTGGTATTCGATGGACCTATAGCCACTTTGAAGGGGTTCCTCAGCCTTCAAGTCCATGCAGGAAGGCTGATCAACGATTTCACCACCGTGGGGGTGGGTGCGGCATTGTTCAACGCAGCCTTGGTTGGATTCATCGGACTCACACTCGTCTACTTTGTGGAAGTAAGTATGTCGGGTCCAACGATTGCCGCGATATTCACACTCACCGGCTTCGGTTTGTTTGGGAAAACCCCACTCAATTGTATCCCATTGATTGTCGGTGTATGGATCTCGGCCCGTATAGCGAGAAAGACCTTGGGATCCTATAGCCTCATTGCCCTCTTCGGTACTGCATTGGGTCCTCTGGTCACCTATGTGATGTTCGATATCGGACTGCCACTCGGAATTTCCATACCCATTGGCATCATCGCAGGTATCGCGGTGGGAGCAATCCTCCCTGCCGTTGCGGGATCCATGCTGCAACTCCACCAAGGATACAATCTCTACAACGTGGGATTCACCTGTGGGTTCATCGGTTTGTTCGCATCAAGTCTGTTGATCGCCACCAATACCATGGAACCTTTGGAGATCATATGGAGTAGTGTGAACGAGCCAATACTTGCCATGCTCGTTGTTGCGATATCATTGGTGTTCATAATCGCAGGATTGACTTTTCATCGGGTCGGGAATATCCGCTCGACAATTGGGGAGTTCCTCGATCTTCAGAAGTTCTCCGGAAGGTTGCCCACCGATTTTTTCGACAACAGCAGTGCGGCAGCCACGCTACTCAATATCGGTCTGTTGGGATTGGCCTCATGGACCTATGTGCTGCTGGTGGGAGCTCCTTTCAACGGCCCCGTACTCGGAGGAATATTCACCGTGATGGGCTTCGGAGGATTCGGAAAATCACTGAGGAACACCTGGCCTGTGGTAACGGGAGCAGTGGTGGCGACTCTGGTATTCGGAAAATCGCTCTCCGCTCCAGGTCCGATCCTCGCTGCGTTGTTTTGCACCACATTGGCTCCCATCGCAGGACAATTCGGCATCATCGCAGGTTTCATCGCAGGCTTCATCCATTTGTTCATGGTGGAAACGACCGCTGCATGGCATGGAGGCTTGGATTTGTACAACAATGGATTTGCCGGAGGGCTCACCGCGAGCCTCCTCATTGCGATACTGCAATGGTATAAGACGAATCGACCGAAGGAGGACTTCGAACAATGAAGCGCAAGGAAATACTCGGCCGTCTGATCGGAGAGCTCACCCATTTCATACTTGAAGGCAATCCTCTCAGGATGGTGGTCTCCCTCCATCAAGAGGATGACGGTGCCCATATCAGCATATTCGACGACAAGCCGAGAAGCGAGGAAGAGCTCGAGAGAATCCGAAAGTCCCTCAATCCCAAGTCGCACCGTCCAGAGCTCGCCGAGTATTACGGAATGATGGCGGGACACGATATGGCTTGGGACGCACGTCTCAAACTCATTGGATGGCAGATCAAACATGCGAGTGTCGGGAATTCGGATAGTGGGGTGCAAATCGACCTCTGGTTGGGAAGCGATGCCTTCAGCCCGGTCAATTTTACGATCGATGGAAAGAAGTGACCATTCCAACAAAAGTGTACTCAAGTAATATATAACTTGAATTCTTTTCAATTTGGTGGCAATCTCAAATAGTCTCATTCGATACTTGGAGAGGGGCAATAGCCCTCCCCTATTCCATGGGAACCCACAAGATGTGGGGTGATTGAAATATGTCCGTCTGGAATTGGACTTGGGGAGGTGGCCATGAAGACCCGTCGTTCCGTGCGCATCTTGAGAAGAGCTGTGCAGCTGCTTTTCTTCGCAATCGTATTGCTGGTGGTGCTTGCGCACACCTTCGAGGAAAACGGTAATCCCTTACCGTTTCTAAAGGGTGCGTCATTGCACGCGATATGCCCCTTTGGAGGTGTGGTGACGCTGTACCAGTTCCTCACCAGTGGAACTTTCGTGCAAAAGATTCATCAATCTTCATTGTATCTGATGTTCCTCGTGCTTGGCACCGCAATCCTTGCAGGACCCTTGTTTTGCGGGTGGGTATGCCCATTCGGCACATTCCAGGAGTGGATTTCCAAAATCGGTAGAAGAATCTTCGGGAAACGCTTCAATAGGATGGTTCCGCCAAAGGTCGATGCGATTCTCCGCTATCTACGGTATGTTGTCCTCATCTGGGTGGTAATCGTCACCGCCACAAGTGCACGCCTCGTGTTCTCCGACTACGATCCCTACTATGCCTTGTTCAATTTCTGGACAGGAGAAGTGGCGTTGGGGGCATTCATCTCGTTGGGAATCGTCATGGTACTCTCCCTGTTCGTGGAACGACCGTTTTGCAAATACGCCTGCCCTTATGGTGCACTCTTGGGAGTGACCAACCTATTCAGGATATTCAGCATCAGAAGAAACACCAAAACCTGTATTTCCTGCAACAAATGCGACAAATCATGTCCCATGAACCTAGCCATAGCAGACAAGAAGTTGGTAAGGAACCACCAATGTATCTCATGCCTGGAATGTACCAGCGAAGCAGCCTGTCCTGTCGAGGCGACACTCGAATTGGCCACCAAACAGACATCCACTACGGTGAAAGAGGAGGTGGCATCATGACTATTCGGGCACGCACGGCTGCGATTATTTCCATCGTCGCCATTCTTGGTGGAATACTTGTGTTGGATGTGACGGGACTCTGGATCACCGAAGGGACAAAGGTCCCTACGAAAATTGCCTCAGGTGAATTTGCCGGTTTGGCCGATCCCGCATCCATCAAAGGTTCTTTCTCCCTTGAAGACATTGAAAAGAATTTCTCAGTCCCTGCCGAAACATTGGCCAGCGCATATGCTCTGGATACGGTATCGGTGGAGGCCTCCTCCTATCAGGCGAAGAGTATAGAGGAACGATTCGAAGGACTTGAAGGACTCACCGGAGATATCGGGACCGATTCGGTGCGGTTCTTCGTGGCTCTTTATTTGGGAATCCCCTATGAACCCGAGGAAAATACCATGCTCCCCTCCACCGCAACCGATATCCTGCTTGCAGAGGGGAACATCTCAGTGGAGGAGTTCGAGGCTTTGTCCGGTAGAGTGTTCGCAATGGGATCCATCGCTCCTGCAATGGTGGTGACATCCAACAACGAGAATCCTGCTGCTTCATCGACAACCACTTTCATCAAAGGCAACACCACCTTCGGGAACTTGTTGGAGTGGGGGCTCACGGAGACGGAAATCGAGGAAGTCCTCGGTATGCCGATGGCGACGAAGACCACCGTATTGAAAGATTTCCTCGCGGAAAAGGGAATTGAATTCAGTACCTATAAATCGGAGTTGCAGGCTCTACTCGACGCAAAGGGAAACTAATAAAACCGGGTGAATGGAAGGACTCTGATCACAGGTTCTCCATGAGGTCCATCGATTTCTGGATATCCTTTCCATTCACCAAAAAAGCGATGATTTGTTCCTCTCCATCACCCTGGTCTTCGGTGTGGGTTTCGTAGACGACATGGTATGTCCCATCCATCTCATCGCCTTGGGCATAGGTGATGGATACATCCATCCTATTCACCAACAGGTCATGTTGAATGGAGGTGGTGTGGGTACCCTTCTCGATGAAGAGGGTTCCCGCATCGGCCGGACCGTCTCCAAACAGTGGTCCAAGGTCGCAATTCTCCCAACTGATGGCGGTGTTCGCCCCTGTATAGTCGAGTGTTCCCGTCATGCCGGGGATATCATCTCCCATCACATATGCCAACTCGGTTATGGCAACATACATCACCGTGGTGACTCCCACGGTCACCTGCAGGATTTCCTCCATGGCAGGCATTTGAAATGTTTCCGAAGCATCCGAATATGCCATGGACACACAAAGAATCGAGACCAAGACCAACAACAATACTTTTCTCATATCCCACACCTCCCAACGAATCGCAAGTCAATCATCTCATTGTCGAACAAGATTTTCCATGTCTTTGAATTTCAAGTATAAACCTGGGAGAAGGAAAAATCATTCGAAATTTTCGTGGCATATTCACATCATTCCCATCTTCTCAGCCAAACTGAGATAGATGGCGCCGACATCCTGCTTCGCATGTCCGGTGACGACGGCATCCTTGAATTCATCGACCAGGGAGTCCAGTATGGAAAATCCTCCGACCTCTTTGAACATCTCCTTATTGTACTGAAGGTCCTTGTATGCAAGTTCGAGCGCAAAATTGACCGAATAATCGTCGTTCATGATATTCTTCATCACCGACTGGAACCCTTTGCTGTTTCCTCCACTGAGGGTGATGAATTCATGGAACGATTCGAGTTCGATACCCATTCGTTTCATGAGGACCGCAGTTGCCGCGGAGGAAGCCCTATTGAGCAGGCTCAAGAAATTGTTGGCAAGTTTCACTGCATTGCCATTTCCCGAACCTCCCACATGAACGATGTGCTTGGAAACATGGGCAAGGAGTTCCATATGCTGTTCCAAGACCTCCCTTTTCCCTCCCACCACCAGATTGATGGTACCTTCATCGGCTTGCCCCGGCCCTCCGGTCATCGGTGTATCGAGGAAATCCACGCCACACTCGTGTAACGCTCTGGCAATTTTGCGGGTCGATTCAGGCAATGCGGTCGTGAAATCGAGTACACAACCGACACGCCGTTCGGTACTGTGGGAGAGTCCCCCGTCACCCAACATCACCATTTCCATCGTAGGCGAATCGGGAAGACAGGTGAACAACACATCCGCCCAAGCGAATAGTTCCTGCATATCGGTGGTCATCGGGATATCCCACTTCTTCAGGTACGCTACATTCGGATCCGCATCATCGATCTTCCGCTTATGGGCAACCACCCCATAACCGGCCAACTTGGCATTCTTGGCGATCCCCCTTCCCATCAAACCCGCTCCGATGATTCCAATCTTCTCCATGAAACACCTCCATTGTGGTATGCTACATGATCAACGCTACAGGAATGCACGTCAACAGTTTGGCGTGTACTATTTGATGATACGACCTCCGGTCATCCGATACCGGCTAGGTACGATACCCACTACTTTGGTGAACACCTTGGTGAAATAACTTTGGTCTTCGAATCCACATTCGAACGCAATATCGCCCACCGATGTGGATGTTTCGAGCAATTTCCTCTTGGCTTCCTCGATACGAACCTTGGTCACATAGTCACTGAAAGTGATGTGCATTTCCAATTTGAATAGATTGCTGAAATACTGGGGACTCAATCCCACTGCACTGGCCACTTCCGACTGCACCATCTTCTCCATGTAATGGCCCTTCACATGACGAATCGCTTGTATGATCGCATGGGTATGCCGTACCGATCTAAGGTCAAACACGATATCTGTGAATCGTTCCATGATCCGCATGGTCCAGGTGGACAACTCTTCAAGTGTTCCAATCTCCCTGATCCGATTCAAATAGTGGTAATTCAAGCCGAATATCTGTTCAACATCGGCACCACCCTCCATCGCAGCCCGAGAAAGGAGGACGATCAATTCCAGAACCCGGGACTTCACCAAATCCAAGGCAATTCCGGTGGTGAAGAAAATCACCGCCAGCAACTCCTCAAGAATTCGTTTCGCCCCGTCACGCTCTCCTTCTGCAGTCAAACGCAACAATTCCTTCTCCTTTTCCAAAGGATAGTGGATATCGCTGTGGGAATCATTCTCCATCGTCTTCAACAAGTAAAGATATTCTCCGATACGACACTGGTGCTCGAATCCCCCATATTCATCGAACAGGTGCTGCACATTGTTATCCGATACGGAGAGGGATGAGAGGAACAGTAGTTGGGAGAGACTCCCGGCCCGTGCGGTACTCACCACCTCCAATGTCTTCAACCGATGGTACAAGTGTTCAATCGTGGCATCATCCACACCCAAGTTGTGCCGCAACTCTTCGACGAAGAGGGCATCGGGTTCGTACAGGAGCACAGGACCGGCGATCATAACTCCCACCAGCATTCCCCCGCGGATAATGGGCGAAGCCCAGTGCAACAAGGATAGTGGACAGAGATAGAGGTATTTCCCTCCATACCGCTCCGCTTGGTACGCAGCGAATCGATGGAGATCAACATGAGGATGTACCAATTCTCCCAATCCTTCGCTGGTCTCCAAGATATGGAGACAAGTATCCGGAACTCTCCCACCGGTTGTATCATCCAATGGCAGGTAAAAGCAGGGGACTTTGGTCGCCCGAGCATAATCTTCGGCTAGGGAAGCGGGACTGGATGTATAGTGAGTTCCGTTATGGTTCATGCGCAAGCAGACCCCATGTTGATAATGATTCACCGTCCGACGACGATCCGTTGGAGATCAGTATAGCCGCACAGCCGTCGTCGGACAAGTTGTGGTGGTACCTACATCCGAATCACAAACCATACTCGGCGAGCATGACTTTGGAGGTATCCAAATCGGGCAGCACCGCATCGACCAATGATCCCTCATCCCTTGGCAACACATGTAGTTCCTCGTCCAGGATATCGAGCCAACCGATCTCCCGATCCTCGAGAAGCAACGATCCTTCGGCCACATGGTCTCTGATGATCTCGAGTCCTTTTATCGCACCGAGTATCGCAGCTTCAACATGGTTGTTTCCAGATACGATCGCCCGTGAAATCTCCACCACATGTTGTGGAGCGAGGATGAGGGCCTGGGGATCGAGATGGATATCGGATTCCACCATGACATCCCTAAAAAAGGAGTGGGTCTTTTGTCTGCTCGCTTCATTGAACAGTCGCACATCATATACCAGCTGTTCCATCGCCACGGTGGGAGCCATTCCGGAGAGCAACTTGATGTTGGCAATCGATTCGTTGCTCCACAAGTCGCAGCATGCTCCGGCGACATTGCCGACGGGACTAAAATGGGCTCCTGCCGAACTTCTTCCTTCCATTGAGATGGGTCGACCTGTGATGGCCTTCAAGAATGGCCCTTCATATCCACAATCCTTGTCTGGACCAAGAGCACCCTCTTCCAGTGCCACCAAGGTGCGAACCACCGTCACGATCCTCACGATTGCGGCGAACACTCTCGGAATATAGTGTTGCTCGGCAAGTACCATGGCGGTATTGCCGAATCCACAGGCGGTGTCCCCGCCGGGGATGGTTCCCGTTCGGTTGGCAATTTCAACGATCTTGCTCCAAAGGAACCGCATATCCCTCACACCAAGAACTGACAATGCGAAGATCACCTCCTTGATGTTGCAATTCATCAACGCTTCATCGTGTACCTCTTTTCCTCCCGTACTTTCGATGGAAAGAAGGTTCCCTCCCGCTCGCGCACCTTGTTCGAATAGAATGAGCATGTTGTCCAAATACTTGGAGGTCCTCATGCGAACCGGTCGATCGAAATCACGGGTATCGTTGGGAGTAAGACGCAGTTCGCTTTTCACCCCATGCTTTTGGTACGCATCTTCACAAAGATCGTTCATGAGGGCTACGAGTTCCACCCCCAACAGGGGATCCAACGTCATTTCCAGCAATGTCTCGAATTCGAACACCACACCCTCTTGGTGAAGTTCCCGCGCACGCAACAATGCATTGGTGATGATCTCACGGTAGTGGTCCTTCACTTCACCATAGTTGTCCTTGGTAATGGACATCGGGGGCAAGGTGAAATTGAGTTCGGGATAGACCTGCCCTCCCCCGATGACCAATCCCCTCGGTGTCGTTACCGGAAAGGGAGCTCTTCCGAACATCAGATCCTTCGCATCATCAATAACCAGATTGCGGTATTTCATACCTGTTCCTCCTTATCGTGGGAATGATTCATGCACAATCCCACGATAACGGAGTCTATTGGAGCCATGTTAGCAACCAGATATCACAATTGGTAATTTGGTAGGTTTTATCGAAGGTATTGAAAGGTTTGCATCCCCATCGATTTCGCAGTTTCGATATTGACCTCCGAATCGTCGATGAACAGCACCTGTTCGGGGGACACCTGCATGAGATTGAGTGTGTGGTGGAATATCGGGGTATCGGGCTTGTTCATCCCAAGTATTCCGGAGATGACGAATCGATCGAAGCAGCTTTTCGCCCAATGGGTATCTTGGACAAGACGATCATAGGTCTCCTCAGCCATATTGGATACAAGGACCGTTCGTATCCCCGTTGCACGTGCTTTACCCACCCATCCCACCATCCTTGGACGGAGGTGGGAAAAACCGAGGATATCGATGGTGAACAGCAAGTCCAGGGTCTTCCCATCCTTTACCGGACTTCCACATGCTGTCAACACATGTTGGAAATAGGTGCGTGCATCATATTCCCCACGGTCCAAGCGATCCCGTATTTCCCAATAGGGAATCTCAAACCGTTCAAGTGGGACTTCAGCCATCTCAGCCATGAAAGACAGTGTATTGGTGTCGATGAAATCGGCCATCACCCCGCCGAAATCGACGGCAAGCACATGTACTCCCATCGCATGAAGATCAAGATTGGACAGTTCATGTACGGTACCCATAGTCATCTCCCATTCCGGATTCGTATTGTAACGATTCAAACCTAGCAGAAAATTGAGTTTTAGGCTATTGTATAGACAACCGTTTGTGCGGTATTGCCTGCAATGGCATCTGTCTCGGAACGACACTCACAGGGGGGAATGGATGGCGACCATAAAGGATATCGCACATTTGGCGGGAGTTTCCCAAGGAACTGTCTCCAATGTACTCAATGGAAAGGGTATCGTCAGCAGCGAAAAGATCAAACTCGTCGAAGAGGCAGCTGCGCAGTTGGGGTATACCATAAACGAGAGGGCGAAGATCCTACGGAAAGGAAAGAGCAAGGTGGTAGCCATCATTCTTCCCAATTTGAGGTTTCGCCAATATATCGATTTCTTCCTCTCTTTCACCAACTATATGGAGAACCATGGGTATTCGGTACTCCAATTCATCACGAACGACAATCCCGACACCGAGTTGTCCATCCTTCCGAAGATCAAATCGGCGATGGCAACCGGTGTGGTCACCTTCTCCTGCCTTCCACAAGACCACAAGGCCTATGAGGATATAGGATTCGAAACCCACGAGGTCTTGTATGTGGAGAGGGATCGTACCTTCGCATGCAATTACATCGGATTCGACTATGGATCGTGCGGACAGGCACTGGCCGAGATGGTGCTGGAACAGAAGATGCAAAGCATCGCCTTGATCACCGGAGATCCCCAATATTCCCATGAAGCGGAATTCATCCAAGCCTTCGAGAAGGTCATTTCATCGGGAAACTCCTGTCGTATCACGCATCTCCACACAGATATCTTGAGAAGGTACAAGACGGCATTCCAAGTGTTTTCGGAAGCAATTCCCGATGGTATCTGCATCTCCACCTATGGATTCGCACAACCGGTGAGGGAAGTGTGGATGAATTTCTACCATGAAGTGGAAACCGATATCATCACCGTCTCTCCGCTTTTCACCATGCCCGAGAGCAACTATACCAAGTATGAACTGAACTACAGTAGGATGGGCCGTATCGCCGCGGAAAGACTGAGGGAACAAGCCAAGACAAAAGCAAAACCGGCAAAAGTGAGATTGGACAACAGTGGCTTCCGTACATGGCATCCCTTCCACATCAACTCAGGTGCGAATGAGGAGGAGGTACGCAAACTCCACGTGGTGACCATCGATAGTCCTGCGGCCAAGGCAATGAAGAGCCTTTCGGGACTCTTCACCAAGGCAACCGGCATCGAGGTGAACATTTCGGTCTTCAGTTACGAAGAAATTCATGAAGTGTACTCCTCAATGGACACCTCGAGCATGTACGACATCATCCGACTCGATGTGACGTGGCTGCCATGGTTCGCTGAGAAGTTGTTGGTTCCACTCGAGGAAATCGATCGTGAGGCACCACGCTTGATGGATCGGTATGTGGAGGGATTGGGGACACGATATTCACATATGAATGGGATTCTTTACGGTTTGCCATTCTCTCCCAGCAATCAGTTGTTGTTCTATCGGAAGGATCTGTTTGAGAGCACGGTTCTCAAGAGAATGTACCAGGAAACCTACAAGACGGCATTGCGCCCTCCGCGATCGTTCGACGAGTACAACAGGATCGCAGAATTCTTCACCAGATCGACAAACATCCAATCACCCACGCAATATGGAAGCACGATCACCCTTGGCTCCACAGGTGTGGCCGCGACCGAATTCCTTACCCGGTATTTTGCCTTGACCGATCGCTTGTTCTCAGAGGAAGGGGAACTTTTGCCGTCGACCGATGTGGCGTTGCAGGCGTTGAATGATCTGCTTGCGATCAAGCAATCGTCACCTGAGCCGTATTACACATGGTGGACCAATGCGGCCAGGGGGTTCGCCCAAGGTGATGCGGCGATGACGATCCTCTATTCGAATTTTGCATCCGAACTGGTGGGCAAGGATTCCAAAGTGATCAACAAGGTGGGATTTTCCGTTGTTCCTGGAGAAAATCCGATCATCGGAGGAGGAACGCTCGGCATTTCCCGTTTCAGCAAAGCCCCCCGTAAGGCGTACGAATACATATCATGGCTCTGCAACGAACCGCTCTCGTCGGCAATGACTTTGTTGGGCAGTGTTCCCGCCTGTAGAGAGTCCTATGAGAACTATGAGATCATCAACACCTACCCTTGGCTTGAGTTGGCCAAGGATTCGTTCGGTTTGTCACACTATCGTCGAACTCCCGACATGCAGTATGTCCGGTTCGATGAGAGGAGGTTCCTGAGTATTCTTGGAGTGGCTGTGAAGAACGCCTATAGCGGTGTCGTGTCTCCCGAAGAGGCATTGCTGCTCGCCAAGAAACAATACGAGGCCAATGCCGCCGAAATCACCGGTCAACCGGCAATGTGACGACCACCCCGAAGCCTTTCTCTCTCAGGATATCACGATAATCCCGGTCCATATGGATGCAAAACACCCTCTTCCTCTCTTCACGGTCGAACAACTGCTCGAGATAGTTGAGACTTCCATGGGTGGGATGTTCCGACAATTCGATTCCCGTATCCTGATAAATCTGGTCGATGTTTCCGTTGCGAAATTCCTCGATCACCCGCTGGGGTATTCGGATGGCGTCTCCACTGAAATAGAAGTTGAGGTTCGGGGTATGTACCAGATAGCCGAAACAGCGCATGTTCTCAACGTGTTCGACCTCAACCGGCTCGAACGATACCCCATCATGCGCGGGATAGGCGCTCAAATACCGGTAGTTGGTCCTTTCGATTCCCATGAGGTCCAACAATTCCACGATCGTATACAGGGGATGTACGACGATAATCGGTGTTCCCAACACATACCGGCTGTACGAGACAAGAGATCCCAGGCTTCCCACATGGTCGCAATGGAGATGCGTCACCACGACCGTAATGCGTGCGGCACGATGCAATTCGGGCAAATTCCAGATTCTCCCGAAGGTGCTTTCCCCACAATCGAGGAGAAAGAACTCATCACCGACCATGAAACAGGCATTCGAGTTGTCCATCTCAGGATTGAACGCCGCACCGGTACCCAAGAATGTCACATCCATACATCCGCCTCCTATTTGATGCCTGAACTCACGAAACTATTGATGAACTTTTTCTGGAAGATGAAGAATGCGATCACAAGCGGAGCACTGATGATGAACGTGGCGGCACAGACATTGGCCCACTGCATCACGGCCTCCTTGGATTTGGCGAAGAGTGCCAAACCTACGGTGAGCGTGCGGTTCTCCGGTGAATTCGTCACAATCAACGGCCAAAGGAAGTTGTTCCAGTGGTAACTGACCGAAACCAAGGCGAAGGAGAGATAGGCCGCGCGCGAACTCGGCACATAGACATGGGTGATGATCTGAAAAAGATTGCAGCCATCGATCACCGCGGCTTCTCCCAGTGCCGCAGGAACGGTCTTGAACATCTGCCTCAACAAGAATATTCCGAAGGCACTACCGAAGAAGGGGATCATGATACCCAACTTCGTATCGGTGAGTCCCAAGTCGGCCAGCATCATGTAGTTGGGGCTTATCAGCACATCGTTGGGTATGATGATCTGGATGAAGATGATCAGGAAAATGATCTTCTCGCCCTTGAATTTGAGCACAGCCAAGGCATAGGCGGCCAAAGTGACCGTGACGAATTGCACAGCGTAGGTCACCACCACGACACTCAGGGTATTCAAATAGTAACGACCAAACGGAACACTGTTCCACACGTAGGAGAGATTCGCCAAAGTCGGCTTGGTGGTGGGAAAAAGGGACATGGTGAAAGTCGCTTCGGTGAAGGCCGTACCCACCATCCAGATGAGGGGGATGAGCCAAAAGACTCCCAGCAACATGCCGACGCTGTAGAATGCGATATGATGGTGAATTCTCTTCGTTTGCATCGCCGCCTCCTAATTGTAGTGGATCTTTCGATCGGTCTTCACGAACTGCAGCATCGCAATCACCAACATGATGGCCAACATGATCACGGTAAGTGCCGAGGCCTTGGCCTGATCAAACCATGCGAACCCTTGCTGATAGATATAGAAGAGCAACATGGTGCTGGCATTGTTGGGGGCCCCCTCGGTCATGATCACGATGTGGTCGACCAATTTCACACTGTTGGTCAACGCGATGGTGGAAACGAACAGGAGAGTCGGACCCAACAGGGGAAGAGTTATCTTCTTGAAGGCGGTCCAGCCCGTGGCTCCATCGATACGAGCGGCCTCATACATCTCGGTGGAGATGTTCTGTAGACCGGAGAGGAAGAAGATCATCAGATACCCCGCTTCCTTCCAGACGTACATGAACGCCATCGCCGGTTTCACCGTCTCCTTATAAGAGAGCACATTGGCTGGTTTCAAGCCCAACGTTTGCAGGAATTGGTCGAGCATACCCGTATCAGCCATGTAGATGAACATCCAGATGCTGGCGATCGCGATCATCGGCATGACCACAGGATAGAAGAAGGAGGTGCGGAGGAAGCCGATACCCTTGAGTTTACGGTTTACGAGTACGGCGAGCGCCAACCCAAGCACCATACTGGGGATGACTGTCATGAGCGAGAACACCACTGTATTGCCCATTACTTTCCAGAAAAGGGCCGAGGTGAACAGATCGGCATAATTCTCCAGTCCTATGAACTCGGGTTGCGGCATCCCCAATTGGTAGCGGGTGAATCCCAGATACAGACTCCTGAAAATGGGGAATACCGTAAAAGTAAGCAGGAACAGGAGAGAAGGAGCAAGCAAGGCCCATGCCGTCAAGTTCGTTTTGACAGAACGTTTCATCTTCTTCATACACAGCCACCCCTTGGCATCTTACGACGTGTCGGAACCGTTGGGTTCCGACACATCCGTGGCAAAATCTTCTATTGATACTTCTTCAACACATCGTCGGCCTGTGCCTGTGCATTGCGCATAGCTTCGGCGGCAGTCGCTTCGCCGGTGACGGCAGACTGGATGTTGTCATTGAGGATCCTCCACATCCTGGAAGCCTCATACGTGGTCAACTCGGGTTTCGCATATTTGATCTGGTCGAATGCGACTCGAGCCTGCGGCATTCTCGCCCAATAGTCCTTCATCAGATCGGTCTCAAACGAAGATGCCCTGGGAGCGACATACCCGGTGTCGATATTCCACTGGGCGAGTCGTTCCGGTGTGGTCGCGAACTTGATGAAATCCCAAGCGGCCTTCTGGCGTTCTGCGGAGATTCCAGCCGAGATGTAGAAATTGCCACCACCGGTGGGAGCTCCCAAGCGCTTGTTGCCGGGAAGGAAGGCGGTACCGAACTCGAAATTGGCGTTCTTGCTGATGTTCGTAAGGTTGCCGGTCGTGTGGTAGATCATCGCCACGCTTCCCGCCAGGAACTGTGCCGGAAGATCGGTCCACTGCACGATTCCAGGTTGCATGACTTTGTACTTGTTCTGCAGATCAAGCCAGAACTGAAGAGCCTCTACGTTCTCAGGAGTATCGAAGATGGCCTTCTTTCCATCCTCACTCATCAGATTCTTGCCGCCAACGCTATTCTGGAGGGCGAATCCGGTGAATCCCCACTGGGCACTTCCACTGTTGAGCGCAAGACCCACACCATAACGGGCCACATTGCCGGAACTGTCGCGTTTGGTCAACTTCGTGGCATAATCCACCAGTTCAGCCCAAGTCGTGGGAGGTTTGTTCGGATCAAGTCCAACCTCCTTGAAGGCATCCTTGTTGTAGAACATGACCATGGTGCTTCTCTGGAAAGGAATGCTGTAGATCTTTCCATCCACATACGAATCTTCCATGAAGCCGGGAAGGAAGTCCTCGATATAGGCTTTGCCTTCCGCACCATCGGCCGCGATGAAATCATCGAGTGGAATCGCCATTCCAGTCGAAGCCATGGAGAATCTCTGGGTAGCGAGGTTGATGAAGAAGTCGGGGGGATTCTTCCCCTGGATGGCGGTCTGGATCTTCACCACGGTATCGTCATAGTTGCCGGTGTAGACCGGATTGACGGTCACGTTGGGATTCTCCGCCTCATAGTCGGCCACGATCTGATCAATCAACTTGGTCAGTGGACCTCCCACCATGACCGGATAGAAGAAGGTGAGTTCCATCTTCCCCGATTCCTGTGTTTCCTGGCCTCCAGCCGCGCCTAGGGTGGCTACGGTGACGAGGCACAAAATGAGCAGCATTGCGATCACTTTGGTTTTCATAAGTCTCCTCCTTGTCGGATAGTACGATTGATCAGATTATAATCCCACAAATTGAAACGTGTCAATTAAAAAATAAAGGAAATCAAGAAAACGCATATATGCATATATTATAAGCATATATTCTAACTGGGGAGAATTAATGTATCTTATCTGGCCCTAGATACATGGATGATCGATATTTTATTCCACCGGAACACCGCCACCATGTATTGCAATGGTTGATGCCCCTGCATAGATTCCCGATTCCCGGATCCCACTTATTCCTTTTACAGGCAACTTCTTACAAAATTGTGCACAAGCATCCACATGGAACAAAGCATCCGGCATCACCATTACCAATTCACATACCGGAATAATATATAATCATGTGTTGAGATGATGGCCTCAATCGTGAAAAAAATATCTGTAAAATGTTTGACAGCACCTCTTCCCCTCACCTATACTTTCTATGGGTTATCATCCAATAACTTCTTACATTCTTGCTGGAGGCGGCTGTGAAACAAGCGATTCTTGACAAGACCAACCGGTTGGCGAACGACTTGTATGCATTCCTGCGCGACATCATACGTATACGAAGCTATGATGCACACGAAGGCAAGGTGATCGAGAGAATACGGCAAGAGATGGAGACCCTCGGTTTCGATAAAATCGAGATCGATCCCATGGGGAATCTCTTGGGTTTCATGGGAACTGGCAAGCGTCTGATCGCATTCGACGGCCATTGCGATACCGTGACCCATGGTGATTTGTCCAATTGGACGTTCGATCCATTCGAAGGAATGGAGGACGACCAGGTGATCGGAGGGCTGGGTTCCACCGATCAGAAAGGCGGAATCGCAGCCATGCTCTATGCAGGTCGCATTATGAAGGATTTGGACCTCCTCGACGATATTACTGTGGTGATGTCGGCTTCGGTGCAGGAAGAGGATTACGACGGTCTCTGCTGGAAATACATCATCGAAGAGGATGGAATACGACCCGAATTCGTCGTACTCACCGAACCATGTGATGGGATGATTAGAAACGGGCAGAGAGGCCGTATGGAACTCAAGATCACCACCAAAGGATTGAGTGCCCACGGATCGACTCCCCAATTGGGAGACAATGCGGTCTACAAAATGCAACCCATCATAGGTGCGATCGAACGTTTGAACGAGAGGATGACCGACGATGGATTGTTGGGAAAGGGAAGCATCACCATAAGCGAAATCCTTTCGACAGCACCCTCGCGCTGTGCAGTGGCAGACAGTTGCACCATCACCTTGGACAGGAGGACCAATAGCCTTGAAACGAAGGAATTTGTCCTCGAACAGCTGCGTTCCCTTCCGGAGGTCATCACCGCCGGTGCCGAGGTAGCATTGTACCACGATGGGACTCCCTCCTGGAAAAACCTGCTCTACGAATCGGAGAAATTTTATCCGGCATGGGTGATCGAGACCGAACATCCCCTTTGCCAAGCCACCACCCGGGCATATGAAGATCTGTTCGACAGAAAAGCGCTAGTCAAACCATGGCATTTCTCCACCAATGGGGTGAGCATCATGGGATTGCACGGCATTCCCTGCATCGGATTCGGACCCGGCCATACCGAGTTGGCCCACAAACCGAACGAGAAGACTTGGAAACAGGAACTGCTCGCATCCTGTGCGCTCTACGCGTATTTGCCGGTCACCTACTTTTTGAGTTGAATCATACCACCAAAGGGAAATTTTGATCTTCTTTGGCGGATGAGACGTTTGTTTGCTTGATCTAAGGAGGTTTATATGGATTTGGCTAGCAAAAAAGTGAAGGTACCGCACACGTACGTCATCCTGATGTCACTCATCCTTCTCATTTCGATCCTCACGTACTTCGTTCCCGCAGGAACGTATGACAGGATCTTCGATGAGGCGACGGGACGAAATCTTGTCGATCCCGATTCGTATCAACAAGTGGAGAGCAATCCCACCACACCGATACGGTTCTTCTCATCGGTTGTCGATGGAATGGTGGATGCAGGATATGTTCTTGTGCTCACCTTCGCTGTGGGAGGTGGCTTCTTCATTTTGGAGAAGGCCGGAATCATCACCGCCGCGATCCAATCGTTGGCAAGGAAATTGAAGGATCGTGGAATCATCATGATACCGGTGCTCATGATCATTTTCGCATTGATCGACAATTTCATCGGTATGTGTGAATTGACCATGGTGTATGTGCCGATCATCCTTCCACTCATGCTGGCTATGGGATTCGATTCATTGACCGCCTGTGCCACCGCCTTGATCGGATCGCAGATCGGATTCACCCTTGGAGTGGCCAATCCATTCACCACCATCATCGGACAAAAGGTCGCCGGGCTTCCGCTCATGTCGGGCTGGCAGTTCAGATTGATCCTCAATGTCATCTACATGGCGGTCGCCGTCTGGTTCATCGTCCGCTATGCCAAGAAGGTACGTAAGGATCCCACCACGAGCAGCATGTATCAAATCGATCTCAAGACCCGTGAAGACCTTGGTACCGCCAACCCCGACATCAAGGTGATGAACGGACGTCAGAAGGTAGCGGGACTCGTTTCGATCGCCATCTTTTTGGTGATGATCTACGGCGTATTCAGTTGGGGTTGGGACATGCCCCAGATCGGAGGAGCTTTCATCGCCATTGGTATCGTCGGTGGAGCCATCGCCGGACTCAAGGCCGATGAAATCAGCACCGCATTCACCGACGGGTGTATGCGCGTACTCGAAGGTGCGTTGATCATCGGAGTATCGCGTGGTATCGCGGTGGTCATGATGGATGCGATGATCATCGACACGATCATCCACTTCTTCGCCACCGTACTCATCGGAATTCCCGGAGTATTGGCTGCCGTGGGAATGATGGTGGTCCAATCGATCATTGAATTCTTCATCTCGAGCGGTAGCGGACAGATGGTGGCCACCATGCCGATCATGGCTCCTTTGGCCGACATCCTGGGTGTCACACGACAAACAGCCATACTCGCATCCCAGTTGGGAGACGGACTCACCAACGTATTCTTCCCGGTGAGTGGGTACTTTATCGCAACCATCGGCTTGGCAAGGGTTCCCTATGAGAAATGGGTCAAGTTCTTCATACCACTGTTGGGAATCCAGTGGGGAATGTCCATCATTGTCATGGTGGTGGCCCAGCTGATCAAGTTCGGACCGTTCTAACCACACTGACCATACTTTGCATCGAGGGCTGTTGCCGGTGACCATCGGCGACGGCCTCTATTTTTGCCTCAACTTGACACCCTTACCTGGGAGGGGTATATTATCCATATGGACAACGAAACCCGCAAGACAGTGGATTCCCGACTTGCAAGAATCGAAGGTCAGGTGAAGGGGATCAGAAAAATGGTCGAGAATGACCGTTACTGCATCGACCTACTTACCCAATTGTCCGCTGTGGTCGCTGCACTCAAGGGAGTGGAGAAGATTGTCATGGAACACCACTTGGATTCCTGTGTCGCCCATGCGATGCAGCAGGACGATCCACAGGAAAAGAAGGTGAAGATCAAAGAGGTGATGGACATCATCTCGCGATTCTGTTGAAAAAGGGGGTGAAATATGCGATTCTTCGATAGAATCAAAGCCCGCTGGAACGCGTATCTCAAGAAGTTGGCCGATGCCAACACAAAAAGTTTCGGAGAAGGCCCGCTCGAATGCTGTAGCTTGAACAGAAATTCGGATGACACTGGCCAAGACAACACATCTGAAACACAATCCAATAAGAGTTTCGGGAAGTAATCCCAGAGACCTTGGTTATCCAAAAGGTGGAAACAGCTTTCCACCGTCCCATGGAAAACAGGAGGTATCATGGAACACCACGAACACAATCATATGGATCACCACAGGATGATGATCAAGGATTTCCGCAATAGATTCTATTTCAGCCTGATCCTCACCCTACCAATACTCGCACTTACCCCGCTAGTGCAGAACCTGTTCGGAATCACCTGGACTTTCCCAGGTTCCCATATTGTCGTATTTATCCTCGCAACCATTCTTTTCATCGTTGGGGGATGGCCGTTCCTCAAAGGATTGGTCGAGGAACTTGGGAAAAAGGATCCTGGAATGATGACCCTGATCGGCATGGCGATCACAGTCGCCTACGTGTACAGTACTGCCGTCACCTTCGGACTTCCGGGAACCCCGTTCTACTGGGAGCTCGCCACCCTTATCGCAATCATGCTTGCAGGCCACTGGATAGAGATGGCGAGTGTGGTAGGAGCATCATCCGCATTGGAACAGCTTGCTCGACTCATGCCGAGCGAAGCGCACAGAAAGACCGGAGATGCGATCGAAGACATCCCCTTGGAAGAGATCAAGAACGGGGATCTGTTGGTGGTGAAGGCTGGAGAGAAGATTCCCGCCGACGGATTGGTTCGAGAGGGAGAAAGCCATATCGACGAGTCGATGCTCACCGGAGAATCGCGTCCCGTACGACGCAAGGAAGGTGATACCCTGATCGGTGGTTCCATCAATGGTGACCGAAGCATCACGATCGAAGTGAAGGGTGTCGGTGAAGAAGCCTACCTGTCGAAGATCATCGCGATGGTGCGTGAAGCACAAGAGGTGAAATCGAAGACCCAAAAGCTTAGCGACCGTGCCGCCCGATATCTTACCATCGCAGCCATCACCGTGGGTATCGTCACTTTGGTTTCTTGGTTGTTGGTAGGGTTCGATGTCCAGTTCGCGATCACACGTATGGCCACGGTGATGATCATCACATGCCCCCATGCCCTGGGTCTCGCCATTCCCCTGGTGGTTTCGGTGTCCACCACCAAATCGGCGCAGAATGGACTGCTCATCAGAAACAGGACCGCGTTCGAACAGGCTCGCAGGATAGATACCATTGTATTCGACAAGACGGGAACACTCACTGAAGGAACATTCTCGGTAACCGAAATCTCCCTACTCGGTGAGCAATCCTACGATGAAAAGAAGATTGTAAGATGGGCAGCCTCCTTGGAATCACATTCGGAACATCCGATTGGAAAAAGTATCACCGAATATGCCCGGTCCAATTCCATTGAACTTGGCAAAGTCGATGAAGCACATACGCTCAAGGGGAAAGGAATCCAAGGTACGGTGGATGGCGTCGATATCCTCATTGCCAGTCCTTCGCATGCACGTGAACAAGGAGTGGAAATTCCAACCGATGACAACGAGAAGGCAGTGACGAGAGTGTTCTTGCTTGCGGATGGCAAAGCAGTGGGCTCGATCACTCTCAGCGATACCATTCGTCCCGAATCGTACCAAGCGATACAGACCTTGCACACCATGGGCATACAATGCTGGATGCTCACAGGAGACAATGAGGCCACCGCCCGTGCGGTCTCCAAGGAGTTGCAGCTCGATGGCTACTTCGCTGAAGTCCTCCCCGATGAAAAGCAAAAGAAGATTGAGGAATTACAACAAAAAGGCTCGTTCGTCGCCATGACAGGCGATGGAGTGAACGACTCTCCCGCCCTCGCACAAGCACATGTGGGAATTGCAATAGGCTCAGGTACCGATGTGGCGGCCTCTACAGCTGACATCATCCTGGTGGATTCGAATCCCCAGGATATTGCGACACTGATCGGTTTTGGAAAGGCCACCTACAGGAAAATGATCCAGAATTTGATATGGGCCACCGGTTACAACCTGATCGCCATTCCTCTCGCAGCCGGAGTGCTGCACCCGATCGGTTTCGTCATGCAGCCGGAGGTGGGAGCCGTCCTCATGTCACTTTCAACAGTAATCGTCGCAATCAATGCACGACTGCTGAAGATACCGAAGAAAAACAATGCTTAACCTGCTGGTGTGGACTCAAATTGAGCCTCTTGCAAAATGAGCGGTCGTCATGAATCGGCATCCATGTAAGGATACTGTTGACGATGATTGTGAGGGCTGAAATGCCCAATCGATTGCCTTGAACG
>CAYZJV010000050.1:0-20636 GCA_964478945.1 uncultured Spirochaetaceae bacterium
AACAGTATCCTATCGTTTTCCATAAGTCAATTCACTTCTCCCAAGAGGTTTTCCACCTTGTATTCGGCCTTCAGATCGGCTTCCAGCCATGAACTCAAAAGGCGTCCAATGGAATCGTACACATCATTTTCGTTGTGCACGCAAGCACCAAGTGACAATAGGTAGACGGTATCCTGGAAAGCCTCCTTGTTGTACCATTGGACCTGTTGGTACTCGTTGAATTCGACGGAACGTTTGAATTCGGGACTATCGAACAACCGCTGAAGGCAGCGTTTCGGATCTGGAGAAGATTCGTTCAGCGTCAACTTCACCTCCTTTATATCCAAGGCAAGGAAGATTGCCTTGCGAAGCAGGTTCTCCAATCCCATCTCATCCACACCGAGCCCATGCACATGATCGGTGAAGAATTTTCCCATAAGGAGATTGGAATAGATGGCTCCCGCTTCATGCATGGCCGTATCATGGTGTAGGAACGATTTCAGGATCAGGCTCGTCAGAACAATCAAAGGCAATTCATCCATGACCTTGCCACCCAAGTAGATCGGGGAGCCCTTGCGACTCCTGTCGAAACATTCCACGAGAGTCTGCACCTCCCTCAACAAATCCTTGGGTTGCACCTCACCTGCCGGTGAAGGAATCATATCACTGGTGGTACTGGGCAAGGATTCATAGAGTGCGGAAATTCTGGCATAGGATTCTCCCGCCATGAGCAGGAATTTCTTCATATCCTTTGTCTTCACCTTGTTGCCGTTGGTGATGTCACGAACCGTATCCACCATGAAGGGAGAACGGAAATTGTCCAAAGCCTGGAAGACGGGACGCAGTCTAATCGCCGCAAGGTCCCTTTCGAGATTGGCCGAACCCTTCCCCTCCAAAAAGTGATACAAGGCGTCGAAGGTTCCGTCATGATCCTCCACTTCCCGAATATTGAGCATGATGCGTGTCTCATATCCATTCAACGAGACCCAAAGTCCTTCGTCGAAGATGGTCATCGAAGGAACGATATAGGTGAGACGATCGGGAAAACTCTCATACAACATGTAGCGTCTTCCACCGACTGTAAGACCGAGACTCTCTCCGAGCGATCGGGTTCTGGTCGCCCGGCCTCCATCCGGCAACCTGACCAGTTTGGGAGCAGATGTGAATATTCTCCCCTGGGAATGTTCGTACCGGTTGTTGTAAAGAACCAAAGCTCGACGGTCCCGAGTTCCATTCACATATGCGAATACCGCTTCGGCTGCAGAATGGCCATCCACCACATCGAAGAGATCGAAGAAGTCGACTCCACTGAAGGCATGGCGTAGTTTCAACAGGGGGAATATGCGTCGATAATGCTCAGCCACGAGGTGATCGTCGGGGAATTCGTTCCAATATGCCCTGCGATACTCCATTCCGTATTTTTCCCTGAAGCCCTCGATCTGTCCATGTCCGAACATCGGTAATCCGGGCATGGTGGAGAGAAGTGTGCAAACTCCGAAGTATTTGTCGCCATTGCCGAATTGGGCAACGGCCGTCTCTTCGTCGGGGTTGTTCATGAAATTGACGAACCGTTTGAGGATCTCGGGATCAAAGGCAAGCGTATTCTTGATCGTATCGATATACTTTTTGTTCTCTTGGTTCTTGAGCATGTTCATGAATGCACTGTTGTAGACCCTGTGCATTCCCAAGGTTCGTACGAAGTATCCCTCCATCATCCAGAAGGCCTCGGCGAGTAGAAGTGTGTCGGGAACCTCGTTCGCGACACGGTCCACCACCTCCCTCCAGAACTCCTGGGGCATCATGCGGGCAAACTCCTCATCGGAAAGTCCCGCTTCGGCCCTGCCCGGAATGTCTCCTCCGCTACCGGGACGAGGATACCACAACCTTTGAATGTGACGTTTCGCCAAAGTCATCGCGGCATCGAATCGGATGATGTGGAAATTTCTCGCCACATGGAGGATCTGTTGTATGACAGCCTCTCTTGTATGTTGATTGAGGAAATCCAGCTGTGCAGTATCGTTCCAAGGCATGGAAGTTCCATCATTGCCATGAAAGATAAAGGTGGTCTCTTGTGTATGCAAATCCCTTCGCCTGAAGGTCACCGCAGCATCGGTGCGATCGAAATAGTGGTCTTCTATCTTGATCTCGATCCTTGGATCAGGAGAAAGATTCTCCCCATTGTAGGTATAGGAGGGGAACGGGGGGAAAGGGGAATGGATGAAATATTCGGGGTGATGGAGCGCCCAATCGCTATCCAACCCGGTGTGGTTGGGAACCATATCGCTCGCAAGGCGAATGCCTCGGGCTTTGCATTTTTCGTCCAATTGCTTCAAGGCGGACCAACCGCCTATGGACGTGGCGATATCATATCCCTTCAAGGAATAGGCCGAAGCTTCGGCTTCAGGATTGCCACAGAGATTCTTGATCTTCTTGGAGGCATTGCTTCTTTCCCACAATCCTATAAGCCACAATCCGGTGAATCCCCGCTCGGCGAGCAGGTCAAGCTCCCGGTCGGGAATCTTGTCCAGGGTTTCGATGGGGTAGCCATAATAACGGGACAATTGGTCCAACCATACAAGAGTACTTTTTGCGATCAACACGACATTCGGCATCCAGTTCCGGTCGGAACTATAGGCTTCGTACTCCATGTCCAACGATCCATACGAAACCACTTCCATCGGACCTGGACCACCACCTTGGAAACGTGGTTTTTCCTCTTCCTGTACATAATCGACAGCCCGCAATAGATGTGTCTTCAAGGTATCGGGTATCAAGTCCTTCCATTTTCTGAGGATATATCCAATTTGGGCAGTGAGTGAATCGGGGTGGGCCTTGGCGGGTCCCGTGAGGAAAGAGAACAGATCCTCATCGTAATCGCCTACTCCGGGAGCCGATTTGGTATATCCGCCCATGAGGGCGGTCAGGGCTATAGATGCCGGGGGGAAACGTATTCCATCCGGTTTTATGAAAGGTTTCGCTGCTTTGGAGAGTGCGGGATTCTCCAACATCACTTGATGAATGAAGAATCCTCTCGTGGTCTCCTCCATGAGGAACGGAGCTGTGGGACGGGTCTTGTTCAGCAGAGGAGAGGGAAACTCGCGCGCAAAGAACCCCAGTACATCCTGACAGGAGTGGTTGCGGGTGATTTGGGGAGTCAAACGAGTGAAGAAGTCGTGGTCTTGGTCGGTAAGATAACGGGAAACCACAGTCTGGTAGAGTAGATGGAGTATCCCGGTCGCATGGAGTTTCGCCGCGCTGACGAAAGCCTCGTTTTCCATTTTCTTCTGAGCCGAGTTGTAGTGGTGGGCTATCGCTTTGGCCTGTTCATACATCCCTTCAAGATACTCTTCACTAGCGAAAACCGGATCTTCATAATCGATTTCCCGACGAGTCTTGAGTGCGATACGAAAATCTCTGGCTGCCATACTTCCCCCTTGGTCGTCCATGTCTTATTCATACGAACACCACTGTTCCAGTATCGCCGCCCGGAACCCACGAGTCAACAGAAATTGCCCGGCAGTCCCAGCGTGTAGGTTGACGGTACTCCCTTCTGTGGACATCCTTGCTTCATCCAATGATTGAGAATCCGGGCGCTTCCTTCCCACACGAAAGGTAGTTCCGCTTCCTCCTCAACGGAGAATCTTCCCAATACGAAAGAAGCGACATCCAGACCCCTTGGTCGTCCTATACCGATTCTCAAACGGAAGAAATCCTTGGAACCCAACTCCTTGGCGATCGATTTCAAACCGTTGTGTCCCGCAAGCCCTCCTCCGAACTGTAATCGCGAGGTACCGAAATCCAATTCGATATCATCATGGACCACCAGAATCCCATCGGAGGGAAATGACAAGTACCTCGCCATGGAGCCTACACTGGAACCGCTCGCATTCATGTAGGTCATCGGTTTCAACAGATGCACGGGAACATCGAATAGGGAGGCCTTGGTCCATTTCCCATGGAACTTCTCTTGCCAAGAGGCCTCGGGTGGCAACAATGGAAGCGACTCGAGGAACAGCCATCCGCTGTTGTGTCGTGTCTTCGCGTACTGTACCCCTTTGTTGCCAAGAAAGACGATGAGACGTATCATGATGACATCATGATAAACGGTTTGCCATATCGGCAGCAAGGGGAGGTGGTTATGTACCTGTTGGTGTTCCATGTGCCGAAGACGCATGTGGAGACGGTCAAGGATGCCGTATTTGCTGCAGGGGCGGGGCAAATTGGCAATTATGCCAGATGCAGTTGGCAAGTGTTGGGAACCGGCCAATTCCTCCCCCTTGATGGAGCCGAGCCGGCAATAGGAACGGTGGGTACCGTTGAAACGGTAGGTGAGTATCGTGTGGAGATGGTGGTTGGGGAACATCGTATCACGGAAGTAGTGGCTGCATTGTTGGCATCGCATCCCTATGAGGTCCCCTCGTATCATCTCATTCCCGTGCTGACTCTTGAGCAGACCGACTCCAATTGATACACTGCGCCACATCACCAATGTGGGGGATCCATACATGACACGTGCCGAATATTTGATCGATCTGGCAGAGAAGAAGGTTCTCGTTCTCGATGGAGCCATGGGAACCGAGATCCAACGTGTGGCCCTTTCCGAAGAGGATGTGCGATTTGGAGAGATGCCTCCAGCTCCGGGTTGCAATGAGCTCCTCAATTTGACAAGAAGTGATGTGGTCTTCGATATCCACCTCTCCTACCTCAAGGCGGGAGCCGACATCATTGAAACGAATACCTTCGGAGCGAATGCCTTCTCCCTTGCTGAGTACCATCTTGCAGACCATGTGTATGATATCAATCTTGCGGCTGTGGAAATCGCCCGTGCCGCGGTGGAAGCAATTGAAGAAGAGGAGGAAGACCGGTTTGCGTTCATCGCCGGAGTAATCGGCCCTACCGGTAAGTCGGCGTCCTTCTCCCCATCGGTCGACGATCCTTCCCAAAGGGATGTCGTATTCGATGATTTTGTGAGGATCTACACTGAACAGATCGAGGCTTTGCTCGACGGCGGTGTCGACCTGCTTTTGGTGGAAACGGTATTCGATACCTTGGTTGCGAAGGCTGCGATAGTATCGGCATTGGAGGTGATGGAGAGAAAAGGGAAGACGATCCCGATCATGGTTTCGGCAACCTTCAGCGACAAGAGTGGAAGAACCCTCTCGGGACAAACGCTCGAGGCTCTTGTGGATACCCTTTCACCCTATCCCCTATTTTCCCTGGGAGTGAACTGCTCCACCGGTCCTGAAGAGATGTTGCCACTGATCGACCGACTCGCACAGATTTCCCCGTTCAGGACAAGCGCCCATCCAAATGCCGGGTTTCCCGACAACGAAGGGAACTACAGGCAAAGCCCCGAAGATATGGCCAGACTGCTGCTTCCTGAGCTGGAGAAGCGACATCTGAATATATTGGGAGGTTGTTGTGGGACCCGCAACTCCCATATCGCGGCCCTTTCAATGGTGGCCCGAACCGCACGACCACGGGAAATTCCCCAATATGTTCCCTCTCTTCGCTCTTGTGGACTTGAGCCACTGCAATCGAGTGCCACGGATCTCCCCATTGTTGTAGGCGAAAGGACCAATGTGGCCGGATCGCGCAAATTTGCCCGTCTGATACGGGAAGGTAAATTCGACCAGGCCCTCAAGATCGCCCGCGACCAGATCGACCAAGGAGCAGCCATCATAGATATCTGTATGGATGATCCGTTGCTGGATCCGGTGGCGTCGATGGTCACTTTCCTGAGGCTGGCCGGTGCGGAACCCGAGATCGCACGTGTTCCCTTCATGATCGACTCTTCCGATTGGACTGTGGTCGAAGCCGCGCTCAAGGAGGTTCAGGGTAGGGCAATCGTCAACTCCATCAGTTTGAAGGAGGGGGAACAACAGTTCCTGGAACGAGCAAGTTACATCCGAAGAATGGGAGCAGCGATGGTGGTGATGCTGTTCGACGAAGAGGGGCAAGCCGATACCTTCGAACGCAAATGCCAAATCGCCGCAAGGGCCCACCACCTTCTCATCGGTTCCGGATTATGTGACGAGGCTTCGATTGTCTTTGATCCGAATGTATTGGCCATTGCAACCGGGATAGAAGCACATGATCGCTATGCGAGTGATTTCATACGTGCTGTGGCGTGGATACGGTCGCAATTCCCCGCGGTTTCAATCAGTGGTGGAATCAGCAACCTCTCCTTTTCATTTAGAGGAAACAATGGTCTGAGAGATGCGATGCATGCAATATTTTTGGACTATGCAGTTGATTCGGGATTGAATATGGCAATTGTGAACCCTGCTTCCCGCATTGATCCCACGACCGTTCCCGCACAAGCAGCCTCCATTATCAGCCATGCGCTTCTCGCCGATGGGGAAGATCCTTCGCTCGCAAGGGAACGCTTGATTGCCCTGGCCATGGAACCGCTGCACTATTCCGGTGCGCCTCGACAGATTGCGAATGGTCTCGAATGGAGAAATCTGGGCGTGGAAGAACGCTTGGCCCATGCACTGCTCATTGGGGACGAGTCCCATCTCGCAAAGGATTTACAGGAGGCCTCATACATGGAGGCTGTCGCCATCATCGAAGGGCCTCTGATGGAGGGAATGGCCCATGTGGGGGCATTGTTCGGAGAAGGGAAACTTTTCCTTCCCCAGGTGGTGCGTTCCGCCAGAGTGATGAAGAAGGCTGTGGACATTCTGCAACCCCGCTTGGAAGGAGCCCTCGATACACCAGTGAAGGGGGCCGGAACCATTGTGCTGGCGACGGTGAAGGGAGATGTCCACGATATCGGGAAGAACATCGTTTCCCTTGTGTTGAAGTGCAATAATTTCAAGATCATTGATTTGGGGGTCATGGTTCCACCGGAGGACATCCTTGAGTCGGCGATTGCCAACGATGCCGACATAGTGGGATTGAGTGGACTCATCACCCCTTCGCTCTCTGAAATGGCCACTGTATGCCGGCTGTTCGCCGAATCCGGATCGGCAATTCCCATCATGGTGGGGGGAGCCACCACGAGTGAAGAACACACCGCCCTCAAATTGGAACCCGAATATCCCAGGAAGGTGTTCCACTCGACCGATGCTTCCCATGCCGTCTCCGTTGCCTTGAAACTGGTCTCCTCCAAGCATGATGCCTATACTTCCGAGGTCAATGCAAGGTATCACGACATACGGAGAGCCTATCGCGAGGGGAAACCTGTTGAGGTGTTGTCCCTCAAGAGAGCGGAAGAGCTCGAATTCACCAAGAGAACGTGTTCTCCACTCCCCCCTTCATATGGAATTCACACCCTCACCAATATACCGCTCGATGAATTGCTGCCGAGTATCAATTGGTCCATGTTGGCTGCCAGCTGGCGGGTACCGGTCAAGTCGGAGGAAGCGTCCGAGCTCATAGCGGATGCAAAAGCACTACTCGGCTTTGATGAAGTGAAGACGGTATTCGAGCAGGCGTTTCGTGCCACCATCGGAATATTTCCTGCGAAGAGGTGTGGTGCGAATTCTGTGGTTGTTTCCAAAGATGGGAAGGAATACCAATTCGATTTCCTCAGGATGCAAATCCCGGGGCGCGATGGATTGTGCCGCTCTTTGGCCGATTATATTTGTCACGACGAACCCGAAACACTAGGTATGTTCGTGGCTACCGCAGGAATCGGAATCGAAGCGATGGTGGAAAAGTTCACCAATGAGGGCGACGAGTATCGTGCCCTTCTCCTCACCATGGTTGCGGATCGATTGGCGGAGGCCTTCAGTGGCTATCTTGAGCGACAATTGTCCTTCGGATGGTGGAACACCAAAGGAGTACACACCATCAGGCCGGCCATCGGGTATCCCTCGGCACCCGACCATTCCCAGAAGGCCATGGTGTTCTCACTGCTGGAAACCACACCACGAATAGGTGTAGAATTGACCGAAGGGTATGCCATGCGTCCCGCCTCCACGGTATGTGGCTTCTATTTCGCAGGTGAAGATTGCGATTACTTCACCCTTGGGACCATCGGTATCGACCAGATGGAAGCATACGTAAGGAACAGTGGTCGTTCGATAGAGGATGTGGAGCGTACGATGCGGGTGGATGTTTCCACTGCAATCAAGGAGGAATCATGAAAGTCACCGATATCATCGCGGCAGCGAAGGGGCCGTTGTTCACCTTCGAATTGCTTCCTCCCCTGAAGGGCCATACGATGGAGGCGATCAATACCGCCATTGAAACCTTGCTACCCTTCCACCCTGCCTACATCAACATCACCAACCACCAGATGGAGGTCATCTACGTGGAACGTCCCGACGGACTGGTGGAACGCAGGACCACGAGAAAACGACCCGGCACCGTAGGACTCGCCGCCGCCATCCAACATAGGTATGGACTTCCTGTGGTACCCCATCTGATTTGTGGAGGACAAACGAAGGAGCAGCTTGAGGATCAATTGGTCGAGCTCAACTTCCTCGGAATCGAGAATGTCCTCGCACTACGTGGCGATCCACCCCACGGGGAACGTCGTTTCATAGCAGCGAAAGGGGGATACGACCATACTGATGGAATGATTGCCCAGATTGCGGCCACCAATAGGGGAGAATATCTCGATCCAACCCTACGTGATCCTTCCCCCACGTCTTTCTGCATTGGAGTGGCCGGGTACCCCGAGAAACATGCCGAGGCTCCCAATATGGATCATGATATCGCGATGTTGAAGAGAAAGATCGATTCCGGTGCCGAATATATCGTAACGCAGATGTTCTTCATCAATGAGCGGTTTTTCGAATTCGTGGAACGTTGTCGTGCGGCCCGAATCAACGTCCCCATCATTCCCGGCATCAAGCCGATCCAGAGGAAACGCGATATCGATCTGTTGCCCCAAACCTTCCGAGTGGATCTTCCGGTTCCCCTCGTTCAAGCTGTCGAGGAGAGCACCTCGGCAGCCGATATCAGGAGGATCGGAATCGACTTCTGCATCGAGCAGGTCTCCCGGTTGTTGGAAGCGAAGGTTCCGGGGGTTCATTTTTACACGCAAGGCAGGGCCGAACCGGTTGCGAAGGTCGTGGAGGCGACTTTCGGTTCCCACTGACTTTCATCTCGACTTCACTACATTCCGTCGTTCGCACACGTCTGGAACGGGGCACTGGGAGCAAAGTGGAGAGATCGGTTTGCAGATCCGTTGACCGAATGACACCAACAGTTCATTGAGTGGAATCCAATATCGTTTGGGCATCACCTTCTCAAGGGCCTTCTCGGACTCCTCGGGAGTCTTTGTGGTAATCCATCCCATTCGATTGGATATCCTGTGGACATGTGTGTCGACACAGATGGCATCGATTCCGAAGCCAAGGTTCAACGTCAGGTTCGCAGTCTTGACTCCAACACCGGGTAGAGACAGCAAAGCATCCCTATCGGAGGGAACCTGTCCTCCATATTTCTCCATCAGCATACTGGAGATTTCCAGTATGTGCTTGGCTTTGTTGCGGTAGAACCCCGCAGGGAAGATGGCATCCTCAATCGTTCCACAGGAAAGTTCCAACATCCGTTGTGGAGTATCGGCGATGGCGAAAAGACGTCTTGATGCGGCAATGGTGACCGCATCCTTGGTCCTTAGGGAGATGATTGTCGATACAAGAATCCTGAAGGGATCGGGAGCCTCTCCGGCGATGGTGGAAACCGAGGGCAGATCGTCTTCCGAATTCCTTACCGCCGCTTTCATGCGTGTGAACAATGCATCCCAATCCATCGATTCCCCCAAAGTTTCTCCATTCTACCCAATTTCTGATGCGAGCGGCAACTGTAGGGGATGTCCAGCTTGACAGCCCAAGACAAAAGATTTAGGTTTCTCCTACCATGATCATTATTCTTACGCAACACATTACCGATACCCAAAAGAGTGCAGTAAAGGATTTCCTGAAGAGCCGAGGATTCAAGGTGAAGGAAATTGTCGGTCAAGAGGAAACGGTTCTTGGAGCCGTGGGTACCAACCGCATCGACATACGTGAGGTGGCACTTCTCGAGGGGGTTGCCAATGTCATTCCCATCTCGAAACCGTTCAAATTGGCATCGAGGGAACTCAAGAAAGAGGATACGATCGTCAATGTGGGCAAGGTGAAGGTGGGGGGGCAACGGATCGTGGTCATCGCCGGTCCCTGTGCGGTGGAAAGCCGTCAGCAGATCATGGAGATCGCCTCCCAAGTTCGCGATGCCGGTGCGGTCATACTTCGCGGTGGAGCATTCAAACCCCGAACCAGTCCCTATGCATTCCAAGGACTTGGGGAGGAGGGACTCAAGTATCTCAAGGAGGCCGGAGAAGCCTACGATATGCCGGTTACCACCGAGATCGTGAGTCCGCGCGATGTCGACATGATGCTGGACTATATCGACATGTTCCAAATCGGTGCGCGGAACATGCAGAACTTCGAGTTGCTCAAGGAGGTGGGGAGTACCGGACGTCCCGTACTTCTCAAACGGGGATTGTCGGCGACCATCGAAGAGTGGCTCATGGCCGCCGAATACCTGATGGCCTCCGGTACCGATCAGATCATCCTTTGTGAAAGGGGTATCCGGACCTATGAACGTGCGACAAGAAATACTTTGGATATCAGTGCAATCCCTGTGGTGCAGAAACTCACCCATCTTCCTGTGATGGCGGACCCCAGCCATGCGACCGGACTTAGGGATATGGTCGCTCCCATGTCGCTGTCCATTGTGGCTGCCGGAGCCAGTGGTTTGATAGTCGAGGTCCACAACAATCCCGACAAGGCGCTTTCCGATGGACCACAGTCTCTTTATCCGCAACAGTTCGACAAGTTGATGCACGATATCCAGGCTCTTTGCCCTGTGGTCGGAAAATCACTGGAGAGGATTCCCCGCTCTTCCGGGTATCGTGGTGAGATCTTCGATGCACACCTTTCCACCCCGGACGATACCTTGAGGATCGCCTTTCAGGGTGAGCCCGGTGCCTACAGTGAACAAGCGATAAGAATGGTATTCGATGAAACGGCAAAAACCCTTCCCTCCAGACATTTTTCGGATGTGTTCGAAGCGGTGATGGCCGGAGATGCGAAATATGGAATGGTTCCGGTGGAAAATACCCTTGGCGGAACCATCAACGAGACTTTGGATCTGTTGAACAGCCATCCCGACTTGACGGTGGTGGGAGAGAAGCAGATCCGCATCAGACATAATCTGATCGGTCTGCCGGGAACCACATTGGATCAAATCACAAAGGTGTTCAGCCATCCCCAAGGGCTGGCCCAATGCGCCGAGTTCCTTTCCAAGGAGCTTCCACAAGCGGAGGCGGTTCCATTTTTCGATACCGCTGGAGCTGTGACCCATATCGCCCGACTTCAGGACCCCTCGTGTGCCGCCATTGCCAGTTCAACCGCCGCAGCCTACCATCACATGGAGATACTGAGGGAGAGTTTGGAAACGGACAGCAGCAACTTCACCCGATTCTACATTATCTGCAGGGAAGAAAATTCCTCACTCTTCAAGAGTGCGATGTCTGTCGATCGGGTGGCGATGGTATTTTCGGTGAACGACAGGCCCGGATCACTTTTCGAAGTGTTGCATATCCTTTCCGACTACAATCTGAACATGAAGAAATTGGAATCACGCCCAATTCCGGGAAAGCCTTGGGAATATTCGTTCTTCATCGAAGCGGAGTTGATTCCCCAAGAGTTGTTCACCAAAGCCACCACCGAGCTGTCGGCAGCGTGCACTTCGTTCAGGATTCTCGGTACGTTCCACGGCGACAGGCGGTGAGCTATGGCCCAGTCCCATGCGTTTCATCGGGTAAAACTCATATTCGGAGTACTTTCCACCCAATCCGAGTCGCATGGGCGCCTGTTTGCGGTTATCGAGGAGGCTTTTGGTCCGATCGAAATGGTAACCGAAGCGACACCCTTCACCTTCACCGATTATTACGATGATGAGATGGGAGCGAATCCGATGCGGTTTTTCATCGTATGTCGAGATCTTGTCGATCCTGCCAAACTTGCTTCCTACAAACTCCTTTCCAATAGAATCGAAATGGAGTTTTCTGTCGAAGGCAAGCGGAAGATCAATCTCGATCCCGGAATTCTTTCGGCGGAGAACCTTATCCTCGCTACCACCAAGAATCGTAGCCATAGGATTCCCCTTTCGGAGGGAATCTATGCCGAGGTAACCCTTATGTACCGCAACAAGGAGTTCCAAAGCTTTCCATGGACCTATGCCGATTACGCGAGCGAGCGGTTCAAGGCCTTGTTCGCACGACTCAGATCGTCATATCTGGAACAATTGAAGCATTGAGATGGGTTCCCGCGTCATATGAATATGAAGCGGTACTGTCTCCCCTTATTCTCCCTACTGTTGCTGTTGTGCGGTTGTGAACTCGGTCTTTGGGTGGATGTCACCTTGATGGAAGACCATCCATGGGAAGCGGAATCGGGAAGAAGATTCTGGTATACCATTTTGTTTCTTGGTTCCCAAGGGGTGGAGCAACGGCAAATATCCATTGGCGTGCGTTCGTTCAGGATAGCGATTCCCACCGCTTCCACTTGTGTGGTCGCAGCCTATCCATTGGGGAAAGGAATACCTTTTGGAGGAGCGTACCAGAGGGGCAATGAAAATAACATGGTGGAATTGCATATGAGCGACGGACCGCTTGCCGACGCTCTTTTGCAGATCGCAAGATCTTGGCCGAAGCCGGTATCGCGTCTCAATTTTGCCAAACTTTCTCATGAGCTGGAGATTCTTGGGGGGAATTCAATGGCAATCGATTGGAATCGTATGGCAAGGGATATCGTCAACGGTGGGTTGGATGACGGTTCGTTGAAGACCTCTGCCACCCGTCAGGTGATGCTATCGGATGTGGTGGAGGGCCGATGGACAGCCGAGACCGAAGCTATCCGGTCTTTCCATGCGTTCATGGGGATCGAGTCGAATTTGGGTTTTCTTCCTCCTGGAGTGTTCCGTTATGTGAATCTGTCGGCGAAGATGGAGTTGCGTGTGGTGATTCCAGAAGGAGAGGATGAAGAGGTGTTTTGGCATATGGTTCCCTTGGAAACCCTGTTGAGGATCTCCGAACCCGCATACCAGGATCTACTGGAGCGAGTGAATACCTTCCCATAACACGGGTAAAACGGTACAGTACGGCCATGGAATCTATTCGGGAACTTTATAGGATTGGACACGGACCCTCCAGTAGCCACACCATGGGACCGAGAAACGCGGCCACACGATTTCTCGCGGAAAACGGTGGGGCATATCGTTTCGAAGCCGAGTTGTTCGGAAGTCTGGCCGCGACCGGAAAAGGACACCTCACCGATGCCACACTCAGGGAGGTCTTCGGAGCGGTAGGCAAGGAATTGGCGATCCTCTGGTTTCCCGAAACCTACAAATCCCATCACCCGAATGCCTTGACGTTGCGTGCCTTTGCTGTCGACGGGTCGCTCTTGAGCGAAAAGACGTACTACAGTGTAGGTGGAGGCAAGGTGGTCGAGGAAGGTGCCGAACAGTCGTCCACCAGAAGCATATATCCCCAGTACTTGGGCAAAATGGATCATATCCTCGCCTACTGCAGGAAGGAGGGGATACAGTTGTGGGAGCTGGTGGTCAAATACGAAGGCCAGGATATATTCGATTTCATCGAAGAGGTGTGGCACGTGATGACCGAAGCTGTGGTCCGAGGTTTGGATCAGGAGGGAGTATTGCCGGGAGGGCTCAAACTTCCACGCAAAGCTTCCCAATACTTTGCCCAAGCGAAGGACATGGCGGGCCCTGTGGGAACTCCTACCCGTGCAATCAGCTATGCGCTTGCGGTGGCGGAGGAAAATGCCGCCGGAGGAAGGATAGTGACCGCACCGACCTGTGGGTCCTGCGGGGTGTTGCCCGGAGTGCTCTATTATGTCCGGAACCAATACAAGCTTCCCGAGGTGAAGATCCTCAGAGCTCTGCTCACCGCCGGGCTCATCGGCAATCTTGTGAAGAAGAATGGATCGATCAGTGGTGCCGAAGTCGGTTGCCAGGGAGAAGTTGGCGTCGCGTGCGCCATGGCTTCGGGAGCGGTTGCCCAGTTGTTGGGAGGATCGATTCATCAGATCGAGTATGCGGCCGAAATGGGATTGGAACACCATCTCGGATTGACGTGCGATCCCATGATGGGACTGGTCCAGATCCCCTGCATCGAAAGGAATGCCCTTGGTGCGATGCGGGCATTGGACCATGCAAGTTACGCCCTGTTGTCGGACGGAAGGCATAAGGTTTCATTCGATTCGGTGATCGAGGTGATGATGGAAACGGGACAGGCCCTTCCGTCCCTCTATCGCGAGACCTCGCTCGGAGGTCTCGGGCGCATCAAGAACTAGTTCTTCACCACAATATTCACCAGCTTGTCGGGAACAACGATCGTCTTCACTACGGTTTTTCCTTCCGTCAATTCAACAATCCTTTCCTGGGCCATCGCCTCGGACAGGATCGTCTCCCTGTCGGTTCCCTTCGCAGCTTGAATCTTGGCCCTTAGCTTGCCGTTGATCTGGATGACGATCTCTACCTCGTCATCGATGGTGAGCTCCTCGCGATAGGTTGGCCACACTTGGTTGGCCACCGAGGCTTCGTGACCGGCCATCTCCCACAATTCCTCCGCCAGATGAGGTACGTAGGGGGCCAACATGAGGATCAACGGTTCCCATACCGAACGGGGCAAGTCTTCGATCTTGTACAGCTCGTTCACAAGTATCATCATCTGCGATATCGCGGTGTTGAAATCCAGGCTGCCGGTATCCTTGGTGACCTTCTTGATGGTCTTGTGCAATGTCTTGAGGATCGCTTCATCGGGTTCGGAATCGGAAAGGGGACGTTCGGTCAAGCGCCACACACGATCAAGGAATCTGAACACGCCAGACAAGCCTGTGGTCGCCCATGGTTTGGATACCTCCAGCGGACCCATGAACATCTCATACATCCTCATCGCATCGGCACCATAGTCATTGATGATCTCATCCGGATTGATCACATTTTTAAGACTCTTGGACATCTTCGCGACCACCCGCTCCAATTTTTCTCCGGTGGCCTTCTCGACATAGGTGTCGACAGCCACCTCTTCCACCTCATCGGTGGCAACCAGGGTCTTGTCCGCCCTTTGGTAAGCGAATGAAGTGATCATTCCCTGGTTCACCAGTCTCTGGAACGGTTCGACCGTGTTCACCACTTGCAGATCGTACAGGACCTTGTGCCAGAAGCGCGCATAGAGCAGGTGGAGCACCGCATGCTCGGCTCCCCCGACATAGAGGTCGACCGGCATCCAGTAGTCGATGGCAACCTTGCTTGCCAGTTCTTCGGTATTGTGGGGGTCGAGGTACCTGAGGTAATACCAACAGGATCCGGCCCATTGCGGCATGGTATTGGTTTCCCGTCTTGCCGGACCTCCACATTCGGGGCATGTGGTTTCAACCCATTCGGGAATCGTTGCCAAAGGACTTTCCCCCGTACCGGAAGGAGCATATGTTTCCACTTCCGGTAGGGTGAGAGGCAGTTGGTCCTCGGGAATGGGTACTGTTCCACATGAAGGGCAATGGACCAATGGAATGGGTTCCCCCCAGTATCGTTGTCTGCTGAAGATCCAATCGCGGAGCTTGTAGTTGACCGTCCTTTCGCCGATTTGCTTCTCCTCAAGCCAACGATTCATCGTTTCGATGGCGTCCTCTTTGTTCAATCCGTCCAGGAAGTCGGAATTGACGTGGATTCCGTCTTCGGTCCAGGCCTGTTGTTGGACATCGACTTCACTCTTGAGTACTTCAACGATCGGCAGATCGAATTTCTTGGCAAACTCCCAGTCGCGTGTATCGTGGGCTGGAACCGCCATGATGGCTCCGGTACCATAGGATACCAATACATAATCGGCGATCCAGATTGGAATCCTCTTTCCATTCACCGGATTGATGGCATGGCTGCCGCTGAAGACTCCCGTCTTGTCCTTCGCGAGATCGGTTCGCTCGAGATCCGATTTGTGGGAAGCCTGGTGGATGTAGTTCTCGACTTCCTTCCGTTGGTCGTCACCGGTCAATTTCTCCACAAGCGGATGTTCTGGAGCCACCACCATATAGGTTGCTCCGAACAGGGTGTCGCTTCGAGTGGTGTAGACTTCAAGATACTCGTCGAGATGCTCCAGCTTGAACCTCACGCTCGCACCTTCGCTACGTCCTATCCAGTTTCTTTGCATGGTCTTGATGGACTCGGACCAGTCCAAAGTATCTAAATCTTCCAGCAATCTATCGGCATAGGCTGTTATCTTGAGAATCCATTGGCGGATGTTCCTTCTCGTGACCAGTGTTCCGCATCGTTCACACTTGCCATCCTTGACCTCTTCGTTGGAAAGTCCGGTGAGACAACTGGGACACCAGTTGATGGGAGTCTCGGCTTCGTAGGCCAATCCCTTTTTATAGAGTTGGAGGAAGATCCATTGGGTCCACCTGTAGTATTCCTCAGTATGGGTCGATATCTCCCGTGACCAATCATAGCAGAACCCCAGGCTCTTGATTTGGTCGCGGAAATTGTCGATGTTCCTCTCGGTGGTGGTTCTTGGGTGGGTACCCGTCTTGATGGCGTAGTTTTCGGCCGGCAAACCGAATGAATCGAATCCCATCGGATGCAATACATTGTATCCGTTCATCCGCAGATAACGGCAGTATATGTCGGTTGCAGTGTATCCTTCAGGGTGTCCGACATGGAGTCCCGCACCCGAAGGATAGGGGAACATGTCCAGGACATAGGTACGTTTCTCAAGAGGGACCGAGGGGTCTTCCACTACTTTGAAGGTTTGGTTTTCTTCCCAATACTTCTGCCATTTCTTCTCAATTTCGCCAAATGGGTACGTGCTCATGCGCGCATCATACAACCGTCGCAAAAGGGTGTCAATGGAAGCCGTTGTGCTGCTCTTCGGTGTGGGAGGAGGCGGGAACGAGACGGACGGATTCGATCCTCTTCCCTTTCATGGACACGATGGCGAACGTTCCGTAGGGAAAGGACAACTCCTCCCCGGACACGGGGATGGTTCCCAAATGCTCGATGAGGAAAGCTGCCAGGGTACAGGATAGATCGGTGCGATCGATTTCGAGATCGAGTTCGTCCTTGATCTGCTGCATCGTGGTGTCCGCCTTGATCAGGTAGGATCCCGTCCCTTCGTCCCGAATCCTCAACAGTTCACCGGTTTCGTGTTCATCATAGATCTCGCCGAACAGTTGTTCGACAATATCCTCCATCGATACGATGCCCGACAATCCTCCGTACTCGTCGAGCACGACAGCGATCTGCAGCTTTCCCTTCTGGAATTGAAACAGCATGTCGTCGACCTTCCGTGTTTCCGGAACGAAGACTGGAGTATGCGAGAATTTGGACACCGGTTCATCTAGTCGGCCCTCCACTTCTGCGATCAGGGCATCCCTGACAAGAAGGATGCCGGTGATGTCCTCGGGACTTTCATGGTAGATGGGGATTCTCGAATATCCACTTGCGATGATGGGAGGGAACGCATCCCTGAGGGAAATGGTGTCGGGGAGGCTGAACACCTCGGTTCTGTGGGTCATGATCGATTTCACCGGAGCTTCACTGAAATGGAGGACCCGTTGGACCAAACTGGTTTCGTACTCATCTACGATACCTTCATTCTCGGCCACATCCACCACATGCATCAGACTCTCCAAGGAGAGTGAGGCCTTGTGGCCGGTGGAGAACATGCGCGTGATGAGAGAACTGAGCCACTTCACCACCATGATGATGGGGTAGAGGATGATGGTGAGGAATTTGATGGGATAGGCGGCCATTCTCGCCATACCGGTATTGTAGGTGATCGCAAGGTGCTTTGGAGTGATTTCTCCGAATATGAGGATGAGGAAGGTGAGCACACCGGTGGCAATGCTGATTGCGGTGTTCCCCCAAACGGAGAGCGCCAACGTGGTGGTGAGGGCCGATGCGGTCAAGTTGACGATATTGTTGCCAATGAGGATTGTGGTGAGCAACAGGTCGGGAGTATTCGCCAGTTTCGCGGCGATACGGCTCGAACGACGTTTGTCGGTTTCGAGTTCTCTGATCTGGAGGAATGAAAGGGAGGTGTAGGCTGTCTCGGAACCACTGAAGAATGCCGATAGGAACAGTAGTATGACGATTGCACTTATATGGAGGCCCATGCTGTCCTCCGATGCTTCCGTTTATGTGACGAGTCCGTACTCTCGGGCTCCTGTGGATCTGTACTAGGTAACGGGTCTTCCATAGACGTCCACTATATAGGAAAATGCGTTGGCAAGGCAAGGTCCGGAAATTCAATGTGGTTATGGTTGCCCGAATACCCTTGTTCAGGCGATACTGTTCGTGGAGGCATTCCTATGATACCAAAGGAACGGGTGAATTTCCTCAATGACAAGCCGATACGTACCGACATGACCTTTGTGCTCTATTGGATGCAGGCTTCCCAGAGGATAAAGGACAACCACGCCTTGGCCCATGCGATCATCGAGGCCAATCGTCTTGCCAAGCCATTGGTCGTTTGCTTCGGATTGACCGCCGATTTCCCTTTCGCCACCAGAAGACACTACCGTTTCATGTTCGAAGGTTTGCACAGCATCAAGACACACCTTCTCGAACGGAGGATTCGCTTCATCCTGAGTCCCAAGGGGCCTGTGGAGGGAGTAGCCGAAATAGCCGGTTCCGCGGCACTCGTGGTGACCGATCGGACCTATGGAAGGGTAGAGCGAACTTGGAGAAGCAAGGTTGCTTCCTCGATACCATGCAAGTTGGTGCAAGTGGAGACGAATGTGATCGTACCGATCGAAACCGCGAGCACGAAGGAAGAATATTCAGCAGCTACATTACGAAGAAAGATTGAACCGATGATAGCCCATTTCGCACATGGGGTTCCAGATATGGATGTTGATTATCCTTCAGAGGATATCGATTTGGGGATCGAGGAATTGTCCTTCGATTCGGTGGACCAATTGTTGGAGGCCTTCCCCTTCTCAAGTGGCGGACCCGATTGCACATGGATCCCAGGAGGAGAGGAGCCCGCGCTCTCCGTTCTGCAGAGATTTGTGGAGGAGCGTCTGGAAGGCTACGCCGAACGCCACAACGATCCGGCGAATCCGTACGTCTCGAAGCTCAGCCCCTATCTTCATTTCGGTCAAATTTCCCCAATCTCCATCTACAGGGAGGTGGCACGGAGGAAGGTTCCGGATGTTCCGGTTTTTCTCGAGGAGCTGGTGGTTCGACGTGAACTTGCGATGAATTTCGTGTATTATAATCCTCTGTACGACCGGTACGAAGGATTGCCCGAATGGGCACGGAGAAGTTTGGAAGCACATGAGGTCGATCCCCGCCAATATAAGTACACAACCAAGGAGCTTGAACATGGAGAGACCCATGATCCCTACTGGAATGCGGCCCAAAAGGAATTGGTTCAACTTGGAACCATGCATGGCTACATGAGGATGTATTGGGGAAAGAAGATCTTGGAATGGAGCAATTCTCCCAAGAATGCCTTTGTCCTTGCTTTGGAATTGAACAACCGGTATCAACTTGATGGTCGCGATCCCAATGGGTATGCAGGTGTGGCCTGGTGCTTTGGAAAGCACGATCGTCCATGGGTGGAACGGCCTATATTCGGTAATGTTCGCTATATGAACGATAGGGGATTGGAGCGCAAGTTCGCTATCAAATCCTATGTGGATAGGATAGAAAGGGAGATCAAGCGATGAAGGTGTTTCGTTCAATCGCGATACTGCTGTCGATACTTTTGCTGGCATCTTGTCTCCTTCCGTATGCGATTCGAGTATCCGAAACGGTTGAGGTCCCTATCGCCACACCGTATCGGGATTCAAGATTCATGGAGGTGGAGGGAGTCTCCTTCCACTACCGCGTTACGTTTCCGAAAAACTCCAAACCGCTGGGGTACATCCTGCTTGTCCATGGATTGGGTGGCTCGACCTTCACTTTCGATGGGATGGTGCCCTCTTTGGTCGAAGCGGGCTATGTGGTGGTGGCAGTCGACCTCCCTGCCTTCGGATACAGCGACAGAACCCTGGATTTCGACCATGGGCAAGCGAATCGGGCCAAATACCTTTGGGAATTGTTGGATAATCTGGAGGGATTCGCCAAGAACGAAGCATGGCATCTGATTGGTCACAGCATGGGTGGAGGAACGGTGGCCGCGATGGCTGTGGCGCAACCGGGAAGGACCGCTTCCCTCACGCTTATCGCGGGGGCATTGGAAAACAATGGTGGTCTGCTTATGTCGCTACTACATTTTCCCCCTTATGCGAGATGGACCCAAATCTTCATCGAGCGTTCATTGCTCAAGGAAGAAAGGATTGTGAAAATCCTTCATGAGGCGTATGGACGCAGTCCGTCTTCTTTGGAGGTGAAGGCCTATCTGGATCCTTTGCTAATTCCAGGAACAGCAAGGGCGTTGACTGGGTTCGCCAAGAGCTCCAAGGCAGTTCCCCTTTCACTCCTCGACGAGCTCGATATGCCGGTCTTGGCGATCTGGGGCGATCGCGATACGGTGGTTCCCTTGGAAGCTTCCCGTGTGATCGGAGTCCATCTTCCACAGATGCGTCTTCATGTGATTGAGGGTGCGGCCCATATTCCCATGGAGACACATACCGCGGAGTGCAGTTCCATTCTATTGGAATTTCTTGCCGATTTATCCAAATGAA
>CAYZJV010000051.1:0-20240 GCA_964478945.1 uncultured Spirochaetaceae bacterium
ACATCCGAAGAACAGATCCTTCATTTCACACAGCTTTCGTGCATGAACCATAAATTAGGCAGGAGAAGAAGCCTTCCCCTGCCTTGTACATTTACGATATATCAGTTTTCAGATGATGGTTGCCTCAAGTTTCCCTCTGATCGCAGTCAAGTGGACAAGCGCGAGCGCGACAGCCAGATCGGTCTGACCCTGCTCCAGCGCCTCAACCAAATATCTGTGTTCACGGGTACTCTTCTCCAACTCGGCGAAAGTGTTGGTGATTTGATCCATGCTCTGATACAGCAGCGGAGAGAGGTTTTCATAAATCGCGGTGAGGATCACGTTCTCGTTGGAGTCGATCAATGTCTTGTGGAAATCGAAGTCATGGCGATTCCATTGCACCAAGGAATCGGGTTCACCATTTTTCAAACGCGGCAAAAGGTTCTCCATCTTCGTGGTGAGGTTGTCCAAGGAACGAACGAGCATACTACGCTGGTCACTTCTGGAAAGCTCTCTTGTCGCTGAAACCTCGACTGTGGTACGAACCTGCATGAGATCCAGCAACAGCTTCTTGTCGGTTGTATGGTTGCTGATGAGGGTGGATGAAAGCGATGCGACGAACTGCTCGAGGTTGTTGGATTTCACCATCGCCCGTTTTCCCTGACTTATGGTGACCAAGCCCTTTGCCTCAAGTTGCTTGAATGCTTCACGAATCGAACGCGAACTTGCGTTGAATTCGGTGGCGAGCTCTTGCTGCGAAGGCAATGGCTCTCCAGCCTGATATACCTTGGTGAGAATCATCTCTTCGATCTGTCTTGCTATCTGAGCGGATTTGGTCTCCGAACTGAATGTTGTTATCATGAACGAAAATCTCCTATGGCATGAATAGTATTGCACATTTTCCTGCAAAAGGATACTAGTAAAGAATTTCCTGCAATGAGAGGTACCCTTTCCACTATCTTTTGTCACAAGAAGTAATATTTTAGGAACTTCTTGTCTCCATTACTTGGCGAATGAGAAATTTTCAGAAGTGAAAATTGTTGTAATACTGGTAAAATTTATCTTTTAAATAAATCTATTATATATAATTAAAAATCCAACATAATAATCAATAAGATCATCGGTTGTGTAACGCATATCACATTAACTATTGACACAAGTGGCAACGATTGGTAGAGTTGTTCCATGAATCGAAGCGAGAACACAGCCAAAGGACCCAAAATGTTTTCAGCAACTTTTTTCAGGTTGCTGCTTGCATGTGTCTTCCTGGCCGTTCAGCCCCTTCTCTACTCAGTATTACCTACAGGAACCCTACAGGAGGAAGTGCTTGTCTTGGGAACCACCGTATTGGCGGAAAGCGAATTCACCATCACCGGTCCAACCGAGATGACCATCATACCCGGAGTGTCGCGTGAGAACAACAGGAACACCTACACCTTTGTGGCGAATACCGAGATGTCCCTCACCATCACCAGTGCGAATGCGAGCGCCGGAGGGACGATGCGAATGCAGCATATCGAAGTACCCGAAGCCTACATGACCTATCGCATGTACTTCGATTTTTCCGGTCTGGGAGCTTTGGGAGAGACCCTTGTACTACAGGGAGCTCCAGTGTCCATGGGAGGATTCGACAACGGGTACGATATCGCGGGAACCTTTTCCTTCGAGACCGTCGACGATGAATTGGCTCTCGAGGGCGACTATCGCGACACCATCACATTCTCCTTCCAAGCCCAATGAGACACTATTGGTAATTTCTTGAGAAGCGTTCCTTCATCCAACTCCACCAGCGCTTGAACCAGCCCGCACCGAAGCGATTCTTGAAATCGCCTGTGGCGTGTTCTATGGTGACATCATCCTCAACTCCGGTTTTCAGATAGTCCCAATGTCGTACGATCCAGAGATACAGGTCCCCATAGGTTTTTCCGGGAAAGGACCTCAGCAGACCATCCTCCCTCGTTTGTTTCACGATCGGAAGAAAAACCGTTTCGTACCATGATTGGGCGGCATCCTCCAATGGAATCTCTTCCTTCAACCCTTCGTTGATATAATACTTGTGGACCATGATGTGGTTCAGGATCTCGGGATACATACCCGGTGAAGAGAATTTCACCAAATCCATGTCCATGAAGGAGTCGAACCCATATTCCTCCACAAATCGATCCCTCTCGTACGCAACCACCCGTTTCACCAATTGTTTGGGTGTCAGTCCAGGTTCCAATGTGATCTGGGAATCGAGTTCGACCACTTCGGCATCGATAAATTCCACTCCCTGCATCTTGGCTACCGAAACCCTATGGTTGCCATCACGAACAAAATAGTAGTTCCCGAGCTTGTAGACACTAATGGGAGGCAAATTGACCTGCTGAAGGTGTGCTTCGTCAATGCTCTGCCATCTTGAGCGAAGCATCTCCTTGCGGGGATAGAACGCCAAGGTGAAATCGTGGTAACGTCCCTCGCTGCCGATGATGTCCTTGATCGGAATGGCCATATGGCCACGATACGTTTCCAATCTGGGACGAAGCAATTTGGTGACGTCGTAGAATGACAGCAGTTCGTTGTTCTTCCATCGCAACGTGGAGAGCAGCTCCTGCATCCTCGCCTTCTTGCGGGCTTTTGAAAAATCTTCCCTACTTGTGATACTGGAGAACCCCATACCCTCAATCCTTCTCCAAAAGATAACTTCCGAATACATTGATGATCTCAGTCCCATGATACTGTGAAACCCGAGGAGAGTTAAGATCAATCAAGTGCACATGTCCATGCAACAGATACTTCGGTTTGAATTTCCGAATAAACCAAAGGAAGGCCTTGAATCCCATGTGGCAACGATCCTCCCGATCCCCCAATCCCCTGGGAGGAGCATGGGTGATCAGGATATCCACATAGCGGCCATGGCGAAGTTTGTTGAACAGCAGCTTCGGAACCATTCCCAGGATTCTCAAATACATCTCGAACTCGGTGAATTGGTGGTCACCCCGATTGTAACGCATCGATCCCCCGAGCCCTGCAAGAAGAAGGCCCGAAGAATTGTCGCGCATCACCAAACCATCGATGAAATCGCCTCCTACCCCCCAACCCATCCGGGACCTCTCGAACCTCAATTCGAAGGGGTTGTCCATCGTTCTCCTTTTGGTGAATTTGGGAAGATCCTCCACATGGTGGTTGCCGAACACGAAATAGAAGGGTTTGTTGAGTGAAGAGACGATGAATTCATAATATTTCAGAGGAAGGTCTCCGGCGGAGATCACCAAATCGACATCACCGTACCGTTTCACCACATTGTCGGAATAGACCAAAGGATCCTTCTCATCGGCAACACAAAGTATCTTCATCGCTACATCATAGCATACCCACAGTCGGCCGCAACAATTTCCCCAGTCATCGCCGATGATGCCCCGGAGGCAAGAAAACAGATGATCGAAGCAATCTCCTGTGGTGAGACAAGCCTCCTCAATGCAGCCCTCTGCGTGTAGAGACCGACAAGATCGGGGGCATGTTCACGTAATGAACGTGAATCCAGAAGCCCGGGAGCAACCGCATTCACACGGACTCCATACGGAGCATATTCGGCGGCAAGTGATCTGGTATAGGCGGCGATTGCGCCTTTGGAGGCATCATAGTGGGCCGTATTGCCGAATCCCGGACGAAAGGCGTTGATGCTGCACACATTCACCACCACACCCCGACTCTGCTTCAAAGCTTGCGAACATTCCCGAACAGTACGCCACACGCCCTTCACATTAATTTCCATAACCGCATCCCAATCTGTTTCCGCCAGATCTTCTTGCGATGAAGAGGTGAATATTCCGGCATTGTTCACCAGTATGTCTATTGAGGAGAACCGCTCGATGCATGCTTGGATCGCATCATGCACACCTTTTGCATCGGTTATATCGCAATGGATCGCGAATGCATCGACATCATCGAAACAAGAGAGCCTCTCTGCCAAGCGTTTGGTCCTCTCTTCGGACTGGGAGGACCCATACATCAGAGCTACGGACACTCCATGCATGGCCAATTCAGTAGCGATCGCACCACCGAGATTGCCACCGGCTCCCGTAATCAAGGCATGTTTTTTCCTGAGATCGAAATCCATCATATCCTCCCTTTTGCCATGAATTGGTGGAGGTACCCTTCGTGTTCAGGAAAATCGTCACAGAAGTCCCCTTTGGCCAGAATGAAATCCTTTTGGTCGTAGGCAGGTGTCATCACCGTACTGCAAAGCGCGTATCCTGCTTCACAACCGGGGAGGAGTCTGGAACCTTGCCAGCAGCCTCCTTCCACCACAGAGATGGCAGGGAATAGGTGCGGAGGGCCAATCACCCGCTTCTCCATCTCCTTCGAAGGGAGGACCACCACTTGCTCCACCGGATCACCTGCGATCCATGTCCATATCTCCACTCCTGCGAGACGATGGAGAGTTGAGAAACTGTCCGGGGTCATCAGGTAGTAGATGGTGCTCACAAGGGGCAAATGGGAAGAAGAAAAGTTTCCCAAGGAGGCTGTGGCAACCGGTGTTTCCGAGAGATGAACCCTACGATAATACCCTCCCTCACCCTCAAGCGGTTCGAGGGCGAGGAGATCGATCAATTCCCCGGCGGTTAGACTGGCCATGCGGCAACGATCACCCTCACCAATGCGGAGAAGGTCGATTTGACCCTCTCTCCCGTCTCCAAGACCTCCTCATGGTTCAACGGTTGGTTGAGAATTCCCGCGGCCATATTGGTGAGACAAGAGATTCCCAACACATCCATTCCCGCATGACGGGCCGCGATGACTTCGGGAACCGTGGACATGCCCACCGCGTCTGCTCCGCAGGCACGGGCGAACCTCACCTCGGCAGGGGTTTCGAACGAAGGACCGGTGAACAATTGGTAGATCCCTTCCCTCACCATGATACCAAGTCTTGAGGCCTGTTCCCGCGCCATGGCCCGCAGGGTTTCCGAATAGGCTGTGCTCATATCGAAGAAGCGTTCTCCCAACTCGTCAATATTCGCTCCCCTCAGGGGATTGTCGGGTACCAATTTGATGTGGTCGCTGATCAACATGAGATCCCCCGGACTCCACGCGGTGTTCACGCATCCGGCTGCATTGGTGACCAACAGGTTCATGATACCCAACACCCGCATCATCCGAACTGGAAACACCACAGTCTCCATCGAGTACCCTTCATAGTAGTGGAAACGTCCCTGCATCACCAAAACGCGACGATCACCCAAGCGTCCTGCGACCAGACGACCGGCATGACCGGGTACGGTCGATACGGGGAAATGGGGAATGTCGCTGTAGGGAACAATGATGGAATCCTCCAGCTCATTGGCCAGTTCCCCCAGCCCGGAGCCAAGGATCATTCCTATCGTAACAGGATCCTCGCCAATTTGTCCCTTCACATACGCAGCCGCTTCATGCAAACGTTTCATCACATCTTCCATAGAGTCTCCTCATCTTCGGTCAGAACGGTTCTCCCACAGCCTTCGGAGCAGCGGAACGCTTCGAGAACGCCACCAGTGCCAACAAGGTCACCACATAGGGGAACACCTTGAACAGGACCGGGGGAATCACTCCAAGTTGCGGTATGACCTGGGACACATTCGCAATCGTGGTCGCCGTTCCGAAGAAGAACGTCGCACCCAAGATCCCCAACGGTTTCCACTGCCCGAAAATCAATGCCGCGATGGAGAGGAATCCGAGACCGGCAACGGTTCCGTTGAACTCTCCGGAGTAGGTCACCAGAATGATGCTTCCTCCCAAACCGGCCAGGGCTCCCGACATGCCTACACCGAAGTACCGCATTCTATACACATTCACACCTGCGGAGGCGACAGCCGACGGGTGTTCTCCACAAGCCCTGAGCCTGAGACCGAACGAGGTCTTGTAAAGGAGGAACCATGACGCTCCCCAAACCGCAAGTGCCACCCAGGTGCTCCAGTAGGATTGGGTGAAGAACAGTGTCCCGATACCCGGGATGTCGGAGAGGACGGGAATGTTCTTCCTTACGATGCCCAGCATGATCCGTACATTGCCGCTACCGGCAATGGTACGGGCAAGATAGACGGTCAAGGCACTGGCGAGCATATTGATGGCGGTTCCACTGATGACCTGATCGGCCTTCAGATTGATCGAGGCAAAGGCGTGCAACATGGAGAACAGCGCTCCAGCGACCACTCCGGCAAGCAGTCCCAACGGCAATGCGTTCTCAAGCAAGGTTTGCTCGGTCATCCGAATGGTCAGCGCCGAAGCGAAATATCCTACGAGCATCAAACCTTCCAAACCGAGGTTCGTCACACCGCTTCGCTCGCTGTACAGCCCTCCGAGGGCGGTGACCAACAACGGTATGGTGTAGGCGATCGCATAGGGAAGGATTCTGCCCACAAGACTGATCGATGCCAGGATTGCGAGAAGGATCAAACCGATGGCCACCAGAAGCAGGATTCCCCATCGGGAGGTGAAAAAGCGTTTTGCTCTCAGGTCACTCATGCTTGGCCTCCTTCACTTCACCAGCGGTGCCGGTACGACTCTGCTCCCTTTCCTTTCGTCTCCGACCCACCTTGTCCCAGAATTTGCTGAAGAGGACACTGGTGGCGGTGAAGTAGATGATCGTCGCAATGATCGTATCGGCGATCTCGGGAGGCACTTCGGTCATGGCGTTCATGAAGCCTTTTCCCGACTGCAGCATACCGAAGAAGAGACCGGAGAAGAAGACTCCAATGGGATTGCTTGCTCCGAGCAGGGCCACCGCGATTCCATCGAATCCCATCGAGGGCAAGACCCCGATCTGGATATTCCTGGAATAGCCGGTGTAATAGGTCATGCCGGCAAGTCCGGCGAGCCCACCTGCGATCATCATTGAGATGATCACATTGCGATTCACCCTGATCCCCGCATATTCCGCACAGAACCGGTTCGAACCGACAGCCTTCAATTCGAATCCCAACGTGGTCTTGTCGAGAACGAACTTCACCACCAGCACAGCGGCTATGGCCACGAAAATACCGAGATTCATGTATCCACCATCAAACAATTTGGTGAGCCAAGGGGAACGCAAAGTCTGCTCAATCGCGATCGACTTCGATTCGGTCTCCAAAGAGGGTCCCTTCAGATACGCGGGAACGAAATAGTAGATCGACCAATAGGCAATCCAGTTCATCATGATGGTGGCCACAACCTCATGTACATTGAATTTCGCCTTGAGCAAACCTGGGATCACACCCCAGAGGGCTCCTCCCAAGAAGGCCGCGGCAATGATCACGATGAGGTACAGAGGACGGGGAAGGAACACATAGTGGGCGACCAAAGTGGCGCACAATCCACCGATGAGCATCTGTCCCGCAGCTCCAATATTGAACAGTCCCGTCTTGAATGCGAATGCGACCGAAAGCCCCACCAACATGAGCGTGATGGCGGTCGCGATCGTATTGCCGATACGCTCCATGTTCATCAATCCACCTCTGAAGAGGTAGAAGAATCCTTCGAACGGGTTGCTGCCGATCGCCATCATCAACACACCACCAGCGATCAATCCCAAGATCACGGCGGAGAGGGCGATCAGAAAGGCATTGCTCTTGAATTTCATCGGGCAGCCTCCTTGTTCTTGACGCCAGCCATCATAAGACCGACCTCCTCTTCATTGGTTTGCTTCGTTTCCACGATATCGATGAGCTCACCACTGTTCATGACCGCTATCCTATCGGAGAGATTGAAGATTTCATCGAGTTCGAAGGAAACGAGCAGAACAGCCTTTCCCTTGTCACGATGTTCCACCAACCTTTTGTGAATATATTCTATTGCCCCGACATCCAAACCACGGGTAGGCTGGACCGCAATGATGAGATCGGGTTCCAATGCCATCTCACGCCCCACGATGGCCTTCTGTTGGTTCCCTCCGGAAAGTTTTCCCGCATGGGAACGGATTCCCTCTCCCGAACGCACATCGAACGCATCGCAAATATCCTGGGCATGCTTTTCGATCACATCTTCGTTCAGTATCCCATGCTTGCTGAATGGAGCACGATAATACTCCTTGATCACCATATTGGCACTAAGCGCCGAATTCATCACCAAACCACGCTTCTGGCGGTCCTCGGGTATGTGGCCGATACCGGCTTCATTCCTCTCCCGTATGGATACGTGGGTGAGGTCCTTGCCATGGATCGATACGGTTCCCGATTCAATGTGTCGCAGACCGGTAATCGCTTCCACCAACTCCGACTGACCATTCCCATCGACTCCCGCGATACCCACTATTTCCCCGGCACGGACCTGAAGGGAAAAATCCTTCACAGCAGGAAGCTTCTTGGAGTTGAGTACATGCAAATGGTCAACGTTGAGCACCGCATCTCCGGCTGTCATCGCCTCCTTGGCAACTTTGAAGTTGACCGGTCGACCGACCATCATAGCTGCCATCTTTGCCGATGAGGTGGACTCCACATCCACAACATCCACCAACTTTCCCCTACGGATGATGGTGCATCGATCCGCGACGGCCTTGATCTCCTCAAGCTTATGTGTGATCAGGATGACCGACTTGCCCTCCTTCACCATGTTCCGCATGATCTGCATCAACTCCTCAATCTCCTGTGGAGTCAACACCGCGGTGGGTTCGTCGAAGATCAGGATCTCGGCATCGCGATAGAGCATTTTCAAAATCTCAACGCGCTGCTGCATCCCCACGGTGATATCCTCGATCACCGATTCGGGATTGATGCTCAATCCATATTGTTCGGAAAGGGCTTTGATCTTCTTTCCCGCCTTCTTCCTATCGAGTACGAAACCGCCTTCCATCCCGAGGATGATATTCTCGGTTACTGTGAAATTCTGCACCAGCTGGAAGTGTTGGTGGACCATTCCGATACCCAAGTCGGTGGCATCGTTGGGAGATGCGATATGCACCTCCTTCCCCCTCACTTTGATGGTTCCCCGGTCGGCATGGTACAAACCGAACAGAATGCTCATCAAAGTCGACTTCCCGGCTCCATTCTCACCAAGTATGGCATGAATTTCACCCTTCTCAACCTGCAAGGTGATGTTATCGTTGGCAACGATACCAGGAAACTCCTTGCGGATATTCAACATCTCGATCACATGACTCATTGGGCGCAAGCCTCCTTGAGGGTACGGAAAACCGTACGACATACGGAATACCCGGATTCGACAAGAGCCGCCTGAAGGCGGCCCTTGTCCCATTGTGTGAAATTTTCCAGGCCCGCTTACTTGAACAATCCGGGAAGTTGTTCCGCAGCGACGGTAACTTCTCCGCTTTTGAGCTTGGCATAGAGATTGTCGATCTGGCTTTCGACTTCGGCGGAGAGGTTCGGGTTCTCCACAGGAATTCCGATACCATCGTTGGTGGCATCCAAATGGAGGATTTCACCACCGGGGAAGGTTCCGGCCAATTCATGCTCGATCATGTCGTAGGAAGCCCTGTCAAGATACTTCATCGCACTGGTGAGGATGATCGACTTTCCGCTGGGCAACAATCCTTCGGGATACTGGTCGACATCGACTCCCACGATCCAGACCTTCTGTCCAGCCGTGGCACGTGCCTTCGCCTCGTTGATGGCGCCCACTCCAACACCACCGGCCGCCGCGAAGATCACATCGACACCCTTGTCATACATCGATGCGGCGATCTGCTGACCTGCTGCCACATTGTCGAATGAACCTTGGTAGATGACGTTCTCGCCCTTGATCACGATCTTGGTGCCCAAATTTTCATTGGCATACTTGATACCCTGTTGCCAGCCCCAGTTGAACTTCTGGACTGCAGGAATCTCCATGCCACCGATGAATCCGAACTCACCTTCCTGAATCTGCAATGCCGCCGCGACTCCGGCAAGGAATCCCGATTCATGCTCGGCCCAGTAGACCGCGACCACATTGTCTTCGATCCTGAAGACCGAGTAGTCGGCCGAGTGGGGTTCGCCATCGAGAATTACGAACTTCGCATCGGGATATTTGTCCTGGGCTTGGAAAATCGCAGTCTCGAACTTGAACCCGGGAGTAATGATGAAATGATACCCGGCATCATAGAGGTTTCCGATCTCCTTGAGGTAATCGGCCTCCGTGGTTCCCGACGGCTTGAGGTACTTCGCTTCCACAAGACCTTCGTTCTTCGCACGAAGGATACCTTCCCACGTACCTTGGTTGAACGACTTGTCGTCAATGGTGCCCGCATCGGTTACCATACCGACCTTGAGCAAACTCTTTCCTGTTTCTGCTCCGCCCTGTGCGAAAACCACCGAGCCGAGGAGCAACAGTACACAAAGAACAACTAGTGACTTCTTCATGTGAACTCTCCTTATCATAATAATGATACGGTATTGTAGCCCTCCATGATTCAACTGTCAAACCAATGTCGTAAGATTTCCGAGTTTCGTCTCCGCATATGCTTCAGCCAAAAGTATGCAGGGACCTATACCCTTGAAATCGTCGCTTGCCACCGGTTCAGCCACATAGTAACCATACGAACCATCCCTATAGGGAGTTCCGCCGAGGCCTGCCACGGCACACACATCGTGAAGATGGATCATCCCTTCGGCATCCACACTGGTCTTTTGTGCGACAAGTGCTTCGAACGCATGCAGACCTGCCGCCAAGTGCCGTTCACCAAGAAATCCCAGCCGGTATGCCTTCAACAGGAAATACCCGAACATCGCCGAACACGAGGACTCCAGATAGTTGCCCTCCCGATCACCTTGGTCGAGCACCTGATGCCACAAGCCACCACCATCTTGCCAATCACATGCCGCCTCGGCCAAGCGGCATATGGCAGCCGACAACTCTTCCGAACGCGGTATGCCTTCCGGCAGCAATTCCACAACATCGACCAAAGCCATGGCGTACCAACCCATGGCCCTTCCCCAGAAATGGGGAGAACATCCAGTGTCACGATCGGCCCACATCTGTCGCCGCGCCTCATCCCATGCATGGTACAACAAACCGGTATGGGGATCGCGACACTTCCTTTCAATCGAAAGAAGCTGATCCACCACATCGGCAAGAACCGCATCATCGCCGGCATATACTCCAAAACGACATCGGAAGGGCTGTGCCATATACAACCCATCGAGCCATATCTGGTGGGGATATATCTTCTTATGCCAGAAACCTCCACCAAGTGTCCTGGGTTGCAGTGCAAGCTGTTTCTCCAAAGCATGTGCGGCCAGAAGATACCGTTCCTCTCCAAAGCGGTCATACAGATCGAACAATAGCGTTCCACAACGAATATTGTCCAAATTATAGTCTTCCATACGATAATCGGCTATCGTTCCATCTTTTGAGACTACCGAATCGCAAGTACTGCGTATCCTCTCGATCATGGTATCATCGTGCTTCCTTGTTGCCACCGAATACGCGGCATGAAGGAACACCCCATCCTCGTAATGCCATCTCATCGAATGCGGACTATACCATGAAAAGATGCTTCTGACGAAATTGTCGGCTATCGCATGGGCCTCGTCAGCTTCCATCCCCATCACCTTGTACACATTCGGGGCAGTCGGCCTACCGCCGACCACCCCGTCGAAGAACACCTGTTGCAGTATCAGCGCAACAACCCATTCGCCTTTGCCACAGCTTTTGCATCATCCTCCCAAGCTTTTCCTCCAAGGCGGTCGAATTCCGCCACCCAGGCACTCCAGTTGGGTTTGTTCAAGACTCTCCTGCCGGTGATGAACTCGGTGACACCCTGCTCATAGAATCGCTTCAGATCGGTTCCCGGAGGCGGCAAAGTGTCGGAACCTATGGCAGCCGTCCACGGCCTCTTCTGCATATCCCGCAATACCCTCAAGGCACTCATCTCCTTTCCACTGGTGGCGGTGATGTAGGTGGGATACCGGCTGGTCAATTCAACCTCACCATTGTAGAACACCATGTTCCTAAGCTGGGTATAGGGTTGTCCCTTGGGACCAGTGAAGGCATATTCCGGATCGGGAACACCCTCGGCAACCGGAATTCCATCCTTCATCACATAGTTCACCCCTTCCACACCCCAGCCGAGCAGGAAATACCCTTCATCTTTCGACATCCAATCGAACAAGCGGGCCACCGCATCCTTCTCCTCAGGAGAGATCGTATCGCGAAGCGCATATACACGATACTGGCTGGTGTACACGCCAACCGAACCTTTGCCAGTGGGACCGATGGGAGGATCGATGACAATCCATTCCCCATCGGGGAAATTCTTATCGAATGGAGCATAATTGCTCGTTGCCGCGTAGGCTGCGTTCTGCTCCCGCATGATCCCGAATCTTCCTTGCTTCCACGCTGCACGGAAATCATCCTTCTTATAGGCAAGCCAGTTCGGGTCGATCACTCCCGCATCCACCATCTTCTTCACGAACGACAATGCGTCATAGTAGGCATTTTTGCGAACGTTGAGCCCAAAACCGGCTTCGGTCATGTTCCATGTGCCCGCCACACCGAATGCACCGAAGAAAGGATCGAGCCTGCGACCGAGCCCCTCTTCGAAATTGTTGATCTCTATGAAGGCTCCATATCCATAGGTATCTTGCTTTCCGTTCCCATCGGGATCGTCGAAGGTAAAGGCCCTCATGACGGTGAAGAACTCATCCAATGTCTTCGGCACCGACAAACCCAATCGGTCCAGCCAATCCTTCCTGATCAGCACACCTTCATTCCTGGGAATGGATCCCGGTGAAGCCAAACCATAGGAAACCCCATCGATCGTGGTGAACGCACGGCTGTCGGCATCATATTGCAATGGGGTCCGGACAGGCATCTTGGCATACAGGTCGTCCACCGGGGCCAACAGCCCCTGTTCCACCAGACGCAACCAAACTTCCCGTCTGACCATGAAGATATCGGGAAGATTGTCGGCCGCGGCAGCTGCCGAAATCTTCACATCCTGATCAGCTTCATTGGAAGGCAAGGCGGTGAGCTTCAGCTCGATTCCAAGTGTTTCCCGTATGATATCGAAACCAACCCAATCCTCCGGCGGAGGCCCAGCCTCCGTGATGGCGGACCCATACCAGAGATCGATCTCCACAGGTCCTCCCATTCCCTCCCTCTGGCCCTGTGCGAACAATGGTACGCACAGCACCATGATCGCCAACACGACGACCATACACAACCTTCTCTTCTTCATCTCTATCCTCCTTATTTCACCATTACCCTTTCACACTGCCAAGGAGTGTTCCCTTGGCGAAAAACTTCTGGATGAAGGGATAAGCGATAACCATAGGTATTGCGGCAAGGAACACACTGGCTGCCTTGATCGCTTGGATCGGGGCCTCACCAAAGGCGCTCACCTCCACAAACTCGTTCATGCCGCTGGCCATGAGGATGTTTCTGAGCAATATCGGCAACGGCATGAGATTGTTGGAATTCAGATACAACATGGGATGGAAGAAATCGTTCCAGAATGAAACCGCGTAGAACAACCCCACTGACATGACGATCGGTTTTGACAAGGGAAGCACAATCTTCAACAGCAAGTTCAACTCCGTAGCGCCGTCCATGCGTGCCGATTCCTTCAACTCATCGGGAATACCTTCGAAGAACCCCTTCATGATGAGACAGTTGTAGGTATTCACCGCAGTAGGTAGGAACACCGCGGCAAGTTTATCGATCAAGCCAAGATCCTTCACCATGAGAAAATTGGGGATCATTCCGACATCGAACATGTGGGGAATGAGCACAAGCACCACTAGGAACGTTCTTCCGGGCAACGTGCGGATGGAAAGCACATATGCCAGGGGAATCGTCAAAAACAAAGCCGAAGCGACACCGAATACCATGATTCTGATGCTGTTGGCAAAGGCCATGATGAACCCATTGTTTCCCAACAAGGCCTCATAGGCTGCGGTGGACCATAGCCAAGGCGCAAGAAACATCCCCTCCAGATTCGTGCCGATGAAATGATTGGGACGGAACGAGAGGGTGATCGTACTCCAAAGCGGAACCGCGATGATGACCAACAACACTACAAGCATTGCGTTCACACCTGCATAGAATATCCTATCGGCGGAGCAGAGTCCGACACGGTTTGTGCGCACCTTGGTCTCCATCTTGCTCCTCCCTAGTAGAGCGAAGATCCGTTGACCCTCTTGGTCATACGGTTCGAGAAGACGAGCAGAAGCAAGCCCATGAGGCCCTTGAACAACCCTACCGCGGTGGCCAGTGCGAACTTACCCTCCTGCAGTCCCCTGAAGACCCAAGTGTCTATGATATCGCCGACACTGTAGACTGAAGGTGAATAGAGCATGTAGAGCTGGTTGAATCCTCCACTGAGTATCGTACCGATACGGAGCAGCACCACCATGATGATCACTGGGAGAATGGAGGGAATCGTAATATGGCGGATACGTTGCCAAGCCGTCGAACCCTCCACGATCGCAGCTTCGAAGAGCGTGGGGTCGATGGCCATGAGCGCGGCGATGAAGATGATCGCTCCCCACCCCATCTCTTTCCACGCATCGGAACACAACACCACCCAAGGAAATGACTTCACATTGGTCAGATAATCGATGCCGGTACCACCGAGCAATCTGGCAAGATCGTTCAGCAACCCATCACCAGGAGCAAGCAGGACCAACAGGATACCATACATGATCACCCAGGAAAGGAAATGGGGAAGATAGGCCAATGTCTGCACAGTCTTGCGCAAAGCAGTGATCCGACATTCGTAGAGCATGATCGCCAGGCATACCGAAAGGGGGACACTGATGAGCAATTTCCCGACACTATACATCACGGTGTTCCTCAACAATTCCCAAAAGTAAAAGGAATTGAAGAATTCCCTGAAGTTGGCGAACCCAATCCAACGCGAACCCACGACACCTTGTCTCGGCATAAACTCCTTGAATGCGATCTGTCCATTGAATATCGGCAGGTACTTGAAAATGAAGAGATAGATTACAGGAATGGTGAGCAATACATACAAAGCCCCATGTCGTTTCACATCCCTGAGAAGAGTCCTTCGACGACCACCACTATTTCCCATCATGATAAAACCTCTCCATGACAAAGGATACGCCTTGCATCAGGGACTATTCAGAGCAATCGTTGTACTTTTCCGACATCACGGGTTCAACCCGATCTGACAGTAGTTGGAGTGGTACCCTTGAGCCTTTTAAAGACCCTGCAAAAGTAGGCTTGATCTTGGAAACCACAGCGTATGGCTATTTCGGAAAGAGGCAGTTGGGTCTCCTTCAACAGACAAACCGACTGTTCGATACGAAATCGGTTGAGGTATTCCCAAGGGGACATGCCGAGTTCCCGTTTGAATATTCTGGTGAGGTAATCCTCACTGGTGTTGACCGCTTCGGCCATCTTCCATCGTGCGATCGGACCATTCGCATGTTCCACGATATAGCTTTGGGCCCGTTTGACCAGAATTCCGGTGTAGGAGGGCAACACGTCGCCACCAGAAGCAATTTCACGTACCCTCTCACAAAATCCACCATCACCGCACACCAAGGAGTGACAGAGAATGAGACGGGAATACCTGCCCAACCGCTCTAGTTCCGCTTCGTCGGGAAATTCATTGAGAATCACGACCAGTGGTATGGAACCACACCCCTCTTCTTCACGTATCGCAGCGATCGTCCCCATATCGGGATCATGCATGACGATGCATCCTGGAGAAACCTCGGCCACCACTTCCGCAAGATGTTCCGAATCGGTGACGGCGACCACTTCGGTCAACAGCTCCCTGCACATCGCAAGACGGGCGGCATCACCCCACACGAGCACGGGAGCCTTCTGAAGCGATCCAAGATGCCGTCCGATCGCGGAGCCCACCGATTTTCCTCCCTCCAGAACCGTACCATACACCATCACATGAAGATGGAGGAAAGCCTCACAGCGAAGCAGCTTCACCATCGCCAGATAGTGTGTGACGTCGGCCCCTTCGGTATCGAATACGAGAATGGAACCTCCTTTTCCATCCCCTGTTCCCTGAAGTATATCCTCCACTGCAAGGTTCTTGATTTCCAGATCATGGGATAAGGCAAAGCGTTCCACGTCCCCCCTTGGTTCACCTTTCGAGAGCACCAACAACGTACCTGAAGGCACAGGCTCTTTCGCAACCGGATGTTCATTGAGTCGGGGCCAAGGAATGCGGAGCATGAGGACACCTCCATCCATTACGTAGGAGCCTCCATGCAAAAGCACCAGACTTTCCACCAAAGGGGGAATATTCTCTGGAACATTCGTGAACATGATGTGCAAACCATCAAGAGAAGGTTCCACAGAAAGAGTCACCTCCAAAGAAGCCTTCGCACAGGAAGCAATGATCAAGGAAAGAATCTGTCGCAAACGTTTGGGATCGGCCAAAACCAAGGGAATCGCTTCCGATATGGAGAAGGGAAGCTTGGCATCATCGCACACACTTTGCAGGATCCGATCGGGGGACACCAATATGCGGTCCAACTCCAAAGCTCCCACTTGGGCCAGGGTTTGGTCGAACAGTAGCCCGATATGATGTAGATGCTCCTTTATATCGGTTTCCAACCGGGCTACATCTGAAAATAGGGAGGGGGGAATACGTGTACCGAGATCTTCCACCCTTGCGACGAAAGCTCTCAAGGGCTCCTTCAGGCTATCACCCATGGAGGCGAAGAACTCCATTTCCGCTTGCTCCGCCTTCTGAGCGATCTCCTTGGCTTTGGCCATTTCTTCGAACAGAAGCACCCCTTTCAATGCGCTGCTTATCGAGGAACGCAACTCCTCGAATTTCAAGGCATCACGATCCGTGATGGTGAACACAACATGTCCAAGCACCTGATTCTCGATGAACAACGGGAGCACCAAATGTACCCCCGCACCTATGGTCGCTTCCAGTCGTTGTGGAAGGATCCTGTGGATCGGAAACAATTCACCGGTACCTTCGATCGACTCTTCACCTGTGAATCCTCCCACGAATCTGAACAAATCCTCACCCTCATTCATGATCAGAAACGATTGTCGAACTCCCAGGTTCCGCAAATGTTGTTTCATGATGGTGACGATCGATGTGCGATTCCATGCCCTCAACAAATCACACTTGAAGGCATCGAGCATGGCGGCACGTTGGATATTTCGGTAACTTTGATGATTCGCGATTCTGGATTGGGTCTCAAGCGCCAGATTCCTACACCTATGCACCACTTGTGAAAGATATGTCGAGTCAAGGTCTTCGACATGCGAGAGGGCCTCCATCGTCCTCTGAAATGCCGAACTGTCGGGTTCGTTCAGGAAATACCGCTCCAAAACCTTACCTGCCATGGACAATAGGGATTTCATATTGTCACACGGGCCTCGATATAGTGCTTCCACCAGTGGATCAAGATAGGTGAGTTGTAGTTCCTGGTCCATGGAGAAGCGCCGGACCATCCAATCGCGCAACTGCTCCCTTCCAAATATTCGGCAACCATTGTCTTGCCACTGTTCAACAAATGAACAGCCACAGGAACACCTGATGACCGGTTGAGCAGGAAGCATCACCTCCTGCTTCGCCGGGGCACCTGAAAGTCGTTGGATGAGAGTTTGGTAGGCGACTCTACCGAGATCCCCGAAGGGTACCCTCACGGTAGTCCCGGGAACGGAGAGAAACCTGCTCTCGGCGGAATCGTTGAAACCGACGATACCCACTTCCTCGGGAATGCGATACCCCCGCTTCTCCAACATATTCGCCGCATTGAGCATGAGCAGATCACTTGCGCAGCCAATCATCGAAAAATCTTTCTTCGGTCTCAGATGACGATCGTCAAGCAATTCCCGAAGTGCCGATTCCCCCCTGTGCCAAGGAAAAGGGGAACTTATCAATTCCTCGAGAATCGGAATTCCCGCTTCCGCAAGTGCATCACGATATGCTTGGAACCGTTGTTCCGCCGAAACATGGTTCTCAGGTCCCCGGATGAAGGCGATCCGCGTGGCACCATGGATTTCGATACAATGGGATACAAGAGCCTTCATCCCCCGATAGGCATCGAAAGAAACCATATCGGCACCTTCGATCGGCAAGGCGATGGTCACCATCGGCAACGATGCATAGTTGCGGTGGAACTCAATCGCCCGTTTTCCATCCACCGTTCCCACGAGACTTGAGCCCCAGCTCACCAACGCATCAACCGTCGCCGAATTCGCAAGACGGTAGATGCTGTTGCGCAGATATTCGAATTCCCCTGGAGCATCCAGCCGACCGCCGGGAAATACGAACAATGCATTGCCCGAAGCCTCGGCCATATCTGCTATCGATGTCCACAACGACTCCGATGAACCGGTATGGATGGATGCGAGCAATAGAGCTACTCGTAATGGTCTTGAACGAACATAACCCATGCTATACCAATCATATACCCTTTTTCAGAGGAACTCGACTCCTTCTTCAACCAAAATCGGAGGAACAGGTCCATCCACCATGACCTGCTCCATGGACAGGTTGCGACAGTTGCGAAATCTGATCCCTCTTGTGGATACCGGGGGCAATCCGGAATACATTTCGGATTCCCCGGGAGAAACGTTCTGGTCGGAATGGGTATCGATATGACAATCGACCAGGGAAAGATCCTCGATGGGACTTTCCGGCAAACCGACGAAAAAACCGGCCGAAGACCTACACCCGCTCGCATGCAGATCCTCCACAACGATCTTCCGTATTTGAGGAGTGGTTGGATCGACCGCTTCTCTAGTCGTGGAGAAGAACATCTCTTCCTCTTCAGGCAAAATTCCACAACGATAGTACATGTTGATTGCAATCGGACAGAGGGTTCTTTCCATGGTCATACGGGTGAATCGCAAATTCTCGATGATACCTCCCCTGCCACGCCGGGTCTTGATCCTGACACCCCTGTCGGTATCGAAAAACCTGCAGTCGGATCCCACCACATCCGCAATCCCTCCCGCCGTTTCACTTCCCACCACGATACCTCCATGGGCCCTATGGAATTCACATCCTGTGATCCTGATGTTCCTGGTGGGGATGCCGACACGCATTCCATCGGTACCAGATCCCGACTTCAGTGCGATCGCATCGTCCCCAACATCGAACAGGCAATCGGACACGACGACATCACTGCAGGAATCGATATCCAATCCATCGGTATTGGGAGCTGAAGAGGGATTGAAGACCTTCACCCTTTCAATACGGAGTGTATGACAATACAGCGGATGTATGGTCCAAAATGGGGAGTCGACAATGGAAATCCCCTCAATGACCGAATCGGTGCAACGATAGAGTTGGATTACCGGGGGAGCCAAAAATTGCGAATGACGTCCTCCACCTCCTCCCGGTTGCTCTCGATAGCCCGGATTCAAGCCGGCAAGTTCCTTTTCGATGGTCAAAGAAGGGGTGTGTTCAGCATTGGATCGAATCATGTTCCGGTACTGCCACCACACATGTCCGTTCCCATCGATTGTCCCTCCACCGGCAATCACCACATGGGAAGCGTCCCTTGCCTGTATGCACGGTTGCATGGCATGGCATTCCACCCCCTCCCACCTCGTCCAGACCGGACGGTAGCGATGGAACTCACCGATGAAGGAGATCGTCGCTCCGTCGGCAATCTCCAAGATACAATTGCTGAACAGGGTCAACGGACCGGTACGCCATATCCCTGGAGTAACCAACAGCGTCCCGCCACCCAACTGCTGCAAATGGGAAATGGCCTTGATGAAGACTTCGGTGTTGTCGAACACTCCATCCGATATTCCTCCGAAATCCTGCAGACAACATGTGCTCATACCCCAATCCTGCATGTTCCGATATCTGAACGCAATTGTGAAAGTCGTCTTCTTTTTGGATTTTACCGACCGTCAATCGACAATGGAGAGCAGAGGCTGGTCGAAGGAGACCGGCCTTAGATTGTCACTGAGCACCTTGGTCATATAATTCCTATCCAATCCCAACCCATACACAAGACGTACGAGCAGATCTTCCGGAAGCAAATTTTGCTCACAGAATAGATAAATGAGCGCCTTCTCCGCCAGACATCCCGGTTTGAGCGCATTCATGAATATCTGTGCATCGGGACGGTTGCCATACCTCTGTTCCATATGCTTGTGGAGCTCCGATTCCCCAACCGAATGGGTCAAAGCCCACAGCTCTTGTTTCAAAGGCTCCACATCGCCCCGTACAGCCCTCTCTCCCAACGGTTTGAGATGGAAGAAGGTGTACTCCTTGGCAGGAAGATAGTGGTGTTCGTCACATCTGCTGCAATAATTGGGGCTGAGGGGATCCTCCTTCTGTGTATCGCCACCCACGATGATCAACGGATCGAAATAGAGGGCGGGGCACTCCTGCCCATCGACACGATAGT
>CAYZJV010000052.1:0-19817 GCA_964478945.1 uncultured Spirochaetaceae bacterium
AGAAAAAATCCACACTTCTAACAACTAGGTTTTTGTCCTATACTCGATAGAAAAGGAGGTGCACCGATGCGCATACATGGAGCCGGATGTTGTCTTATCGATTCGATCTACATGAATTGTTCCTATGGTGAGGAGGCCTTTTCGCCCCTTTGGAGTAGAAATAGGGGAGATGGAGGACTAATCGAAGGTGGATTGGTGTTCGGTGAGGATTTGGAGCACTACACTGGCATGAAACGAACGGAAATCCTCCAATCGATCACCAAAGGCAGACAGCCGGATGTGGTGAACTTGGGAGGCCCCGCGGTGGTGGCATTGGTGCATGCTGCCCAGATACTCGCCAACGAAAAGGTCGAGGTTTCCTTTTATGGCGCATTGGGCACCGACAACAATGCCGATATCGTGCGTTCCACAATCGACAATACCCCGTTGAAACGGGTTTTCAAAACGGTGGAGGGAAAACCGACAGCCACCACAGAAGTCTTCGACGACCCATCCAAGCGCAACGGCAAGGGTGAAAGATCGTTCGTGAACACCATCGGGGCCGCCGGAGAATTCGGGCCTGAAGACCTTCCGGATCACTTCTATGATGCCGATATCCTGCTGTTGGGCGGAACCGCCCTCGTACCGAAACTCCACGATGGATTGCACACCGTATTGAAACGGGCGAAGGATAAGGGCTGCATGACGGTGGTGGGAACCGTCTATGATTTCCGCAACGAAAAGGCCAACCCCAACAAAAGATGGCCATTGGGGGACGACAGCGCCTACGAACATATCGACCTCCTCGTCACCGATGAAGAGGAGGCCTTGCGTCTCACCGGTACCCATGGGGTAAAGGAGGCGGCCGATGCGCTCATCTCCTTCGGAATCGGGGCCCTCATCATCACCCGGGGTGCATTGGACATGTTGGTCTGGTCCAATGGCCCGCTCATCGCCCCCATCAAACTCTCCCACCTGCCGGTCAGCGCCCATATGGATGAAATGATGGCGAAAGACCCCTCCTTGAGAAAGGATACCACCGGTTGTGGCGACAACTTCGTGGGTGGAGTACTCGTATCGCTTGCATCCCAACTCAAACATCGGCACGATACTCCAATCGACATGATCGATATCTGCGCATGGGGAGCATCATCGGGAGGATTCACCTGCACCTATCACGGGGGCACCTTCCATGAGAATAGACCCGGAGAAAAGGCCGATCTGCTTGCGCCGGTGGTCCGCTCCTACAAAGAATCCATAGGGAAATGAAGATGAAACCACTGTTCGTACAATGGGGTGGTGGCAATATCGGTCGCTCCTTCATAGGGCAGGTATTCGCCAGAAGCGGCTATAGGGTCGTATTCATCGACATCGACAGCAAATTGGTCGAAGAATTGAATCATCACAAGCGATATGTGGTGGAGGCGGTTTCCCGGGACGGGCTTGAACGTATGCAGGTTGAAGATGTCTCTGCCTTGCACGCCGACCAACGGGAGGAGGTGGAGAAGGCCATCGTTGAAGCGGATCTCATGGGAGTGTCGGTCGGAAAGAACGCCTGGCCCTTCATCGCGAAACAATTGTCGCATGCGATCCGAAGGAGACACAAGACACGTCCGGATTCGCCACTGGATATCATATTGGCCGAAAATATCCACGAAGGAGCAAAATTCGTCACGGGCTTGTTGACTCCGCATCTTCCCGAGACTTTCCCGCTCAAAAGTTATGTCGGTCTCATCGAGACAAGCATCGGCAAGATGGTCCCCATCCAGAAGGGAAACGATCCGCTGGTAGTGCGTGCGGAACCCTACAACGAATTGATCGTCGACAAGAAGGGCTTCTTGAACCCCATTCCTCCGGTGGATGACCTGCATCCGGTCCACCCCATCGGTGCTTATGTCGATAGAAAACTGTTCATCCACAACCTGGGCCATGCCTGTGCGGCCTACATCGGATTCGCACTCCATCCCGAATCCCATATGATTGCCCAAGTCCTTGAAGACAAGGCGGTCTTCGCACAGGTCAGGAAAACCATGATCCAGTCCATGGAGATCCTGCTCCACCTCTATCCCAAGGTCTTCACAAGAAAGGATCTGGAGCGCCATATCGACGATTTGCTGCTTCGCTTCGGCAATAGGGCCTTGGGGGATACGGTATTTCGTGTGGGAAGGGATTTGAGAAGAAAACTCCGTTATGACGATCGGCTGATGGGAATCATCGTCGAGGCCCAAAGGATCGGCATGGCCTGGAACAGAATCGGACAAGCGTATCTCGCCGCTTTGGAATTCACCGCCCACGATAGTGATGGAACACCGTGGAAAGCCGATGTGGAATTCCTCGAGGAGTTGTCGAAGCTTCCATTGGAGGAAAAGATCTGTAAAGCGAGCGGGTGGAAGGAGAGCCCCCTTCCCCCACAACTGTGCCACACCATCGCACAGTCCTTTTTACTCGTTCCCCGCTTCGTCTGAAATCAGTCTGTCCAGCCCGAAGGTCCCACCGACACCTGGTCGAACACCATGGTGCATCCTGTTCCTTCGGTGGGGGAACAGGCATAGATGCCAACGGCGAGTGCGCCATGATAGGCATGCAGATGGGCGATTCGCATCTGTTGCCATCGTTTTCCATGCTCGGAAGTTTCGATGAGCAGATCGGCACCCTTGCTCTGCACCCGGTACCACATGGTGGTCACCTTCGCGTCGATATCGACGGTGGCCCAATCGGAATACCCAAGATTGGTCACTACCGATCCGAGTCGGCTCACCGATTTGGTTTCCGCCTCGATGGAGGCCTTTATCCAGTTTTCCGCATCGATGCGAACCATCACCCCACCCTGATCATAACGGGCATTGGCCGCAAACGTGCAACGGGCCACCAGCGAGAAATCGCCCTCGACTGTAGTGAGAAGGCAATGACCGTTGTCCCGTCTGAATCCATAGTGTGTGCCTTGCCAAAAATCGGTCTCCGCTCTTGTGGTGACCGTCAACACTTCATCATCCCATCGGTACGATGGTTCATCGTACCAAATCCAATCGCGGTCCGTATCGAACATACGATTCCTCCCAACTCGACGCATCATACAGTATGGAAGCATGGTACGCGATGAAACGAAAAATTGGAATCATTTTTTTCTCCCCACTACCGTCCCAATGGAAAACCTGTCATACATCTCTTGTACACCGACACGATTCTCTGCCATTATGCTCTTCATGGAACAGACGATAGGCCAACTGTTGGCACTGGTCACCGCCCTCTGCTGGGCGCAAAACTCGCTTATTTATGCCCATGTGGGAGCACAGGTGAGTTCGAACACTACGGCCCACATACGGCTTTGGATTGCCCTCCCCCTCATCATGGTGGTGCATCTTGTACTGGAGGGAGCGATACTCCCGATCGGAATGGATCTGCGTTCCTATATACTTATCGGACTCTCGGGCGCGTTGGGTTTCTGCGTGGCCGATCTCTTCATCTTCAGTTCTTTCGTGCACATTGGAGCGCGACAAACCATGGTCATCATGACCACCAGTCCCCTTTTCAGCGCGTTTTTGGCCCGTATATTCGCCAATGAGATCCTATCTGGTATCCAGATCATGGGTGTGGTGTTCACCTTGGCCGGGGTGGCTTGGGTCGTCTATTTCGACCGTTCGGCAGGAGTATCCGGAAGAAAGACCCACCTTGCCAAAGGGGTTCTCGTAGCACTCGCGGGTTCGATCACCCAGGCGGTCGCGTACATTCTCGCCGATTTGGGAATGAATGAAGGCATTCCCGCGGTATCGGCGAATATGGTGCGGTTGGTGTTCGGACTCGTTTCCCTGGTCATCTTCGCCGCGATACGACGCTCGTTGGTCTCCGACTTCCGTCGATTCTCGGGAAAAGCGGGACACAAGGCGTTGCTCCTCATCTTGGCCGCAGCGGTGATCGGCCCGGTATTGGGGATCATCCTCAACCTTCAGGCCTTGAAGATGGCTCCCGTGGGAGTGGTCACGACATTGAGCCAGCTCACACCGGTCATGCTGCTTCCATTGGAGCGCTTTGTCATGAAACGACATATCACCCCGGCCGCCGTTGTGGGAACCTTCGTCGCGGTCTTCGGTTCGGTGCTCCTATTCATCTAGTTCCCATGGACAAACAGGAGATGCTGATTTATCATGAACCATCCCCAAGGAGCGAACCTGAATGGAAAATACCCTCTCGTATGTATTCGTGACCCCCTACACCATTGCCAAGAGCCGCACTGGTGGAGTGGTGAGCAGACTGTTGAGCCGCTTGGATCTTGAATTGGTCGGTGCCCAGATGATAGCGGCCGACGACTATTTCGCGAAAGCCTACGCATCGATCCTCCGGGAGCAGGACGACCCCTCCAACAAAGGTGCCGCATCGCTTTTGGGCGACTATGTAGAGCAGAACATGGGACCCTCGGGAGGGAGGCCGCACCGCACACTCATGCTGCTCTTTAGGGGAACCGAAGCATGCAAGAAGTTGAGCGACATCTGCGGAGCCCTCTATCCAGAGAACCGTGGGGTGGAATCCCTCACCGGTGAGACGATCCGCGACACATACGCCGACTTGATACTCGATTCCGAGGATCCAAGGAAGATATCCTACTTCGAACCGGCCGTACTGACTCCCAGGACTCAAAGGTATGCCGACAAGGTATTGAAACTGCTCTCCTCATGGCTCCCAGGACAGCCGAATATCATCGAGAACATGGTGTACCCCCACCCCGACAAGATTCAGCGTACGCTGGTGATCATAAAGCCCGACAACTGGAAGTTCGCATCCTCCCGTCCCGGTACGATCATCGATATGTTCAGCAGGACAGGTTTGCGCATCGTGGGTGTGAAGGTACACCGGATGTCGATCAGCGAGGCACTCGAGTTCTACGGACCGGTACGAGAGGCACTCAAAGGGAGACTTGGCCCAGTCTTCGGTCAGAAAGCCAAGGAATTGCTGGAAAACGAGCTTCAATTGGTCTTGTCCGATGAGACACTACAGAAGTTGGTCGAGAGTTTCGGGTACGAATACGCCGACGACCAGTTCGAACAGATCATCGAATTCATGAGTGGGCAACGCCCCTCGTGTTGTCCTCTCGAGGAGATGATAGAACCGGGTTCGGTGAAGTGCATGATACTCGTCTACGAGGGAGAGGATGCGACGGGAAAGATCAGGGAAGTCTTGGGACCCACCGACCCCCTCAAAGCTCCCGGAGGGACCGTGAGACGGGAATTCGGCAGCAATGTGATGGTCAACACGGCCCACGCCTCCGACTCGCCCGAGAGTGCGGTCAGAGAGATGGGCGTGGTGAGATTCCATGAGAATCCTTGTGCCGAAATCATCAGATCCTACATCAACTTGAGATAGACACACACCTACTTCTGACCGTAATAGGCATTCGGACCATGTTTGCGTTGATAGTGTTTATCGGTCAGGTAATTGGGTAATGGAGGCGTCTTCGGATTCACTGCAAGAGTGATCCACGCCATCTTGCAGATCTCCTCCAACACCACCGCATTGTACACCGAAGCGGCGGCATCCTTACCCCAGGCGAAGGGCCCATGACCGGCTACCAGCACCATCGGCTGATGTACCGGATCGATATCCTTGAACACATCTACGATCAGAACCCCGGTTTCGTACTCATAGTTGCCGGTTACCTGATCCTTGCCCATCATCGGCGTGCAGGGAATCGGAAGATGGCTATGGTCGGCGTGTGTCGTTCCATACACAGGAACCGATTTCCCGGCTTGGGCCCAGGCGACCGCATGGGGAGAGTGGGTATGGGTGATTCCTCCCACCTTCTCGAAATTCCGGTATATGACCAGATGGGTTTCCATGTCGCTCGAAGGCCGCAACGAACCTTCAACCACATTGCCTTCCATATCGACCACCACGATATCCTCTATCTGCAACTTCTCATAAGGAACTCCGGATGGCTTGATCGCAAACACCCCAGCCTTTCGATCGATCTGGGAGACATTGCCCCAAGTGTAAATGGCGAGATTCCTGTTCGGTATCTCCATATTCGCTTCCCAGACAGCCTCTTTGAGCACATCATATTGTCCCATGCCAATCCTCCTACGAAATTTCAATTTATAATTGCACGTGCAAGGCCACCATGGTCGGTCCGACCGCTACAGTGACCTTGTCATCCTTCCAAGATGGAAACACCTTCCAGGCAAGGTAAGGAACCATGTATCCAAAAAGGGAACCGATGGCGGCTCCAGCGAGCACATCGGTAACGAAATGGTTGCCACTGCCCACCCTGAGAAGGGCCGTCGCGGTAGCGAATGCATATCCGATGAAAGTCGCTCCCCTTCGATACTTGCTTTCGGGATACCGCAATGAATACACCGCATGGGTGAAAGCTGCTCCCGTGAATGCCATGATCGTATGCCCCGAGGGGAACGAATCGTTCTGGTCCGCAATCAATTCCTGGTAGAGCGTCGATGTAGCGGGAGGCAAGGACCCGGTATCGTACATGTAGGGACGATCCCTCTCCAAACACATCTTCATTATCGTACGTGTACCGAACGACAACCCTCCCGAGACACCGTAGACCAACCCAATTCCAAACCAATCGGACGGAGGAGCCGCCAAAGCGATCAATGAGGGCGAGAGGAAAGCGGAGTACTGGGTCACATCGCTCACAAGTGACAGGGATTCGTTGTAGGGGTACATGAACATCCTGTCGAAGGCATTCACCTCGTTGGGATCTGGCACCTCGTCAGCGAACAGCATCGGAGCAAAGAGAATACTCAACACCAATACCACCGCACCCACTCTCAACACCCGTTACCTCCCGTTTCGTTCGGTTCACAGTGTAATCCGAATATAGGGGAGCGACAAGGTCCATAATAGGATTGACGGGAGTTTGTCGCATGCTACAATCGAATCAGGAGGAGCAGATTATGGAATACAAGATAGAACTGGTTGAAAAGGGTGCATTGCCAGCCTTGTCGATTCGTAAGACTGTCACCGCCGAACACTTGCCCATGGAGATCAAGGCAGCCTATGGCACCATCGCTTCCTACCTGGAGGAGTTGGGAGTGAAGGAGAGCGGCAAGCCGTATGTCGCCTACTACAACATGGATATGCATAATCTGGATGTTGAGATGGGCTTTGCCTTTACAACGGTATACCCAGGGTATGGTGATATCAACGCCGAGGAGATTCCCGCCGGCAAGTGGGTGCATTTCGTCCACAAGGGACCCTACAAGGAAATGGGCCACGGCTATACCGCTGCGACACATTGGATGTCCGAACATGGCATCACACCTTCCGGCATCGTCTACGAATTCTACCTCAACGATCCGGCTGAAGTACCCGAATCGGAATTGGTTACCCAGGTGGCCTTCAAAGTTTAGTGTTCGATGAAACCGACATCACTCATGTGTTTCAGGATGAATGAACGCGCATCGCGGATGGCTTGTTCGGGATTCTTCTCCTTGCCTGTCCACATCTCAATGAGGAATGGTCCCTGGTAGTCGAGTCGCTTCAAGGCAGTGAACACTTTGGGGAAATCGACACAACCGGTTCCAAAAGGAACCTCCTTGAAGACTCCCGGAAACTCATCGGTCACCGCAAGGGTATCCTTGAGATGGATCGCGGTGATCCAATCGATCCCCTTCTCCAGCTGGTGCGGCACATCGTTTCCCCAAGCCGACAGATTGCCCACATCGGGATACACGCTGGTCCAACAAGAGGTGAATTCATGTTTCAAATCGAGGAATTTGTCGATCGAATTGAAATAGGGAGTATCCATGATCTCGAATGAAAGCATCACCTGATACTTCCTCGCCAACTTCTCACATTCGAGAAAAGTCTGGCGGAACAAACGATCGGTCTCTTCATCCGAATCCCGATAATATTCATCATAGGCAGCGATCTGGATCACCCGTACTCCCGTATCCAAGGAAAAACGAATCGCCTTCTCCATCAATTCCAATGCTTGTTTCCGAACCATCGGATCCCTGCTTCCCAGGGGAAACCGACGGTGCCCGCTCAGGCACATGCTCGGTACATCAACACCTGTCTCCAGGATCGCACCAACCAATTCCAACCGTTGTTCAGTCGACCATGACATCCTGCCAAGGCGTTCATCGGTCTCGTCGATGGAGATCTCGACGAAATCGAATCCGAGCTCCTTTGCCAGGGCAAGTCTTTCTTTCCAGCCAAGGGCACCAGGCAATGCCTTCTCGTATATACCAAGCCTCAGATCTTCCAATCGCATATCAACTCTTCTCCGCCGTGGATTCCCGCACCACCAGTTTCGGAGGATAGAGGACCTGGAACTGCTCCACCTCCTCATCCTTGGTCAACTTGTCGATACACTCGACCGCCTTCTCGCACATCTCCTTGTAGGGCTGTGCGATCGTCGATATCGAGGGACAATACATATGTGCGAACTGCACATCATCCATGCCCATCACCGACACATCCTCGGGAACCTTGATCCCATGTCTCACCAATGTACCGATCGCACCTGCCGCGATCATATCGTTCTGGCCCCACAGACCATCGAAGGAGTTCCCCGCCTCAAGGAAATGCGTCACTCCAGCCACACCATTTTCAAAATTGAATTCCCCTTCGTAGATCAGATTCCTATCGAGTTGAAGACCATGTTTCTCCAAGGTGTCCCTGAAGCCCTGGAACCGTTCACGCGAAAGACCGATCTTGAAGGATCCGGTGATGGTGGCGATTTTCCTACATCCGCATTCGACCAGATGCTCGGCTGCAATGACGCCCGCACGATAGTTGTCGAGTATCACGTTGGGGATTTTTTCGTTGTGCAATGTACGGTCGATGACCACCATCGGAGTGTTCGTGGACCGTGACATGTTGATCACATGGCTTTCGTCCGATACACGGGAGAAGATGATGCCATTGATCCTCTGCCGCAACAGCATGTCGATCGCAAACGCTTCCCGCCCGTAATTGTTGTGGGTATTGAATATGAGGAGATTCAAGTTTCGCTTGAAGGCACTCTCCTCGATATACTTGATCACGAGGTTGAAGGAGGGATGGGCGATCTCGGGAACCAAGAGACCGATGTTGCGCGTAGCTTTGAGGCGCAAGCTCTGGGCCAGGAGGTTCGGACGGTAATTCACCGCCGCAATGGCCTCCTCGACCCGCTGCCTCGTCTCATCGGTGACATACATAGTACCGTTGATCACCCGCGATACCGTCGATGGCGAGACTCCCGCCAACGCGGCCACATCCTTCAGTGACGTCATGACCCTTCCTTCATCCGGAGGATGGAGTGGATCGAATCACATTCGACCCCTCCATATGTCTCCGACCTGTTGTTACAGCTTCAAATCGGGGTTGCCAGCTCCGAAGTGCTTCAAGATTACGATGGGATCGGATTTGGAGGGGTTCACGATCCTCACTCCAGCCTTGGCCGCATCCTCACTCACGAAGTACTCATCATAGGTCAGCTGACCGAAACGGATCAGAGCCGGAGACTCGATGTCCCATGTTCCGAACGTACCATGCCCCTGCACCACATACATGCCATACGCGGCCGCATCGGTGATGGTCACCGAAGCACCGGGAAGCACCGTCAACTCCTTCGCACTGAACGCCGGAGAACGATAGACAATCCACTTCTCTTCATACCCCAATTCGTGCATCTCTTCAACCGGTCTCACCGGTTTGGGAACCATGAAGTGGTGTTCCGCGAAGAGCGGATCGACATTCAACTCCCAATCTATGACATCCACCAGGTAATCGAAATCACCGACCTTGTCTTCAGGAGTGTTCTTCCACAACAAATCCTCCTCAATGACCGCATCGTTCACCAAGGATTGGTACATCGCGAACACATCGGACGCCATCTGGGGTTCATAGGTGCACATGCTGCCTGGAGCATGCAATACCCCTGGAGGTACATCCCAACCGGTTCCAGGTACCAAACGGTAGGCCGAGGAAAGATCGGTGATCTTGTTGTCGCCCTTGGTGAAGGCCATCAAGGCCTGCTTCACCTGTTCCTTGGTCACACCAGGCTGCAAACCGAAGAAAGTATAGGGGAAATCCCCACCATGGTTGTTCAATTGTGGCGGGAAGTAATAGGCTTCCGGCTTCCCCATCATACCGATCTTCGAAGCATGCTCATCACGATGGTGGATATGGTGGGGCAACGGTCCCTTGTTGTCGAAGAATTTCGAGAACATCGGCCATTTCCCATAGGTATTCCACAACCGCTCTCCGATAAGCGCTCCCTTCAACTCATCAACCGCATCGCGCAGCAAGAATTGTTTTGTTTCGCCCTTGTCCTCATAGACACAGAAGCTCAATCCTTCGAACTCGCCGGTCAATGGACCATTGTCGGCCGGAGTGGTCGAACTGAACCATCTTTCGTCGATACCGCCACGGTTCATGCCCAAGGCGTAGTAGTCGTCGGGATGCAACTTGATTCTTCTTCCCGGAACACAGAATGAGCGGGGCACCCAGTTGGGAGCCAATCGAAATATTCCCTTTCCCTGTTCGAATGCGGCATGGATCTCACTTCTCTTCATATCTCACTCTCCATTTCTATAGATTTTCTCAGTTCGTTTCATCGCGCAGCCTATCGAGGATGACCGCGCCGATGATCAAGGCTCCCTTCACCACCTGCTGGAAGTAAGGGGAGATTCCCAAAAGATTCATTCCATTGTTGATCGTTCCGATCAGAAGCGCACCGATCAATGTTCCGATGATGCTTCCACGTCCACCGGAGAGACTCGTACCTCCAATGACCACAGCTGCGATGACATCCAACTCATACCCTTGTCCTGCAACTGCTTCAGCGGAGTTCAAACGTGCGGTGAGGATCAAGGCACTGAGACTGCTCATGATGCCGACGATCACATAGACCATCGATTTGTAGAACCTCACATTGATACCCGACAGCTTCACCGTCTCCTCATTGCCACCGATCGCGTAGGTATAGCGTCCCAATCGGGTATGGTTGAGAATGAACCACGCCAAGGCAACGGTGGCTATGAATATGATCACCGGAACGGGAATTCCCAACACATATCCACCTCCGAGCTGCCTGAACCCGTCGCCGAAACCACTTATGGGATATCCACCGGTATAGATCAGTGTCAATCCACGTGCGATGGTGACCATACCGAGAGTCACGACAAAGGGTGCGATCTTGCCGAAGGTGATCAACAACCCGTTCACCAAACCGATGCCACCACCGACCACGATCGCCACCAATGCGGCAATCAGGGGGGCGACATCATTGTTCTTCATCAATCCCGCCGCGACCGCACCGGACAAGGCAAGTATCGAGCCGACCGAGAGGTCGATTCCTCCGGTCAGGATGACGAACGTCATTCCGACGGCTATGATGCCGTAGATCGATGTCTGCCTGATGATGTTCAGGATATTCGTCACCGTCAGGAAGTAGGGAGACAGAATCGACAACCCCACTATGATGAGAAAGAACACCAAGAGAATTCCGTTGTTCTTCAATAATTGTTTCCAATCAATCTTCTTTTCCATGGTTATCACCAATGCTCCTCTTCGCCTTGTCTCAGGCCCTGCGTTTTTCATGCAGGCCGAGGGAGTATTCCATCACCTGCTCTTCGTTCAACTCGCCTTTCTTGCACTGCTTCACGATCCTACCTTCGAAGACCACCGCGATCCTGTCGCTGATATTCATCACTTCGGGCAATTCGGACGATATCATGATGACAGCGGCACCCCGCTTCGCGAGGTTCTGCATCAATCGATAGATTTCGACCTTTGCACCCACATCGATTCCACGAGTGGGTTCATCGAAAATATAGACATCGCAATGCCGAATGAACCATTTCGCCAAAACAACCTTCTGCTGGTTCCCTCCGGAAAGGTTTCTCACCAATTGCTTGACCGAAGGAGTCTTGATGCTCATGCTGTCGATCATCGTGTTGACTTCGTCGTTGATCTTGCCACGATGCAAAACTCCCGCGGTCGAATACAGGTCCAATACACTCAAGGCGGCATTGTCGAAGACCGACATCCCCAGGACCAATCCCTGTTGCTTCCTCTCTTCGGGAATCAAACCGATACCCTTCAATACGGCATCCTGACAGCTTTTGATCTCAATGGGTTTGCCATTGAGCACAACCTCACCGGCATCCTTCTTGCGATACCCATAGATCGTTTGCATGATCTCGGTTCTTCCGGCACCCACGAGGCCAACGAATCCCAATATTTCCCCAGCTCTCGCTGAGAAGGAGACGTCCTCACAAATGCCATGCTTGCTCAAGCCCTTGACCTCGAGGACCACATCGCCGGGATTCGAGTCGTACTGGGGATACTGTTCCTCGAGCACGCGTCCGACCATGTACTTGATCATCTCGTCATTGTTCATCTCACCGCGTTGTTTGGTGATTACCCGCTCACCATCGCGAAGAATGGTGATCCGATCGGCAAGAAGATGGACCTCTTCCAACCTATGGGAGATATAGATGATCGAGACACCGTCATCCTTGAGTTTCTTGATGATCTCGAAGAGCCTGTCGACCTCATGTCCGGTCAATGCGGCGGTCGGTTCATCCATCACCAAAATTTCCGCATTGAGCGAAAGAGCCTTGGCGATCTCTATGATCTGTTGGTAAGCGGCCCCTAGGGCCTTTACCTTTTGCTGTGGTTTTATGTCGAGCTTGAAGGGGGACAACACCTCTCTCGTCATCGCATGCATCTTGGCCCAATCGATGGTTCCGAAGGGAGTCTTGGGCTCCCTGCCCAAGAAGATGTTCTCGGCGACCGAAAGATACGGAATCAGATTCAATTCCTGGTAAATGACTCCGATACCGTGGTGAATCATTTCACCCAACCCGGTGTTCACGATCTTCTCGCCACTCAAATAGAGATCCCCTTCATCGGCCTTGTACAAGCCGGAAAGGATTTTCATCAGAGTCGATTTCCCCGCGCCATTCTCACCCACCAACGCGTGCAGCTCCCCTTTCATGAGGTCGAAGTCCACGTTCGTAAGCGCGCGTACACCGGGAAATGATTTGGAGATGCCCGACATTCTCAATAGTGGTTCCATGGAGGTCTCCTACTACCATAATCCATGGAGCTGGTCGCCCAGCTCCATGGAAAGAGATTCTTGAATTCGTTACTCGGTGACAGGAAGCGGGTTGATGTATTCGACTGCGTTGGCCGGCTTGGTACCGTTCTTGATGTAGTCGACAAGGACATCGAGCGCCCTGCTGGCCTGACGGCCGGGGAACTGGTCGATCGTAGCATCCAACTTACCCTCTTCCATGTAGGAGAAGGCATCGGTGGTTGCATCGAATCCGATGGTGACCTTGGAAGCGGGATCGACACCGGCCGACTGCATCGCCTCGATCGCACCGATGATCATTTCATCGTTAGCTCCGAAGACCGCGTCGAATTTCGGGTAGACCTGCATCAGGTTTTCCATGACGGTCTGGGCCTTGGCACGGTTGAAGTCGGCTTCCTGGCTCACAAGAACCTTCACGTTGGAAGCATTGATGACTTCGTCGAAACCAGCCTTTCTATCGAGTGCGGCGGAAGCTCCGGGAGTTCCCTCGAGCTGAATGACCGTACCCTTGTTGCCCAACTGCTCGATGATGTAACGGGCAGCAGCGCGTCCACCTTCGACATTGTCGGCACCAACATGGACAAGAACCTTGTTGGTATTGGCCTTTCTGTCAACGGTAGCAACCGGGATACCGGCTGCGACAGCAGCTTCGATCGCGGGAACGAGCGAGTCGGTTGTCAGCGGGGAAATGAGGATTCCATCAACCTTCTGGGCGATGAAATTTTCGACCGCAGCCATCTGGACTGAAGACTGGTTCTGCGCATCGTGGGTGATCAACTCAATCCCGAGTTCATCCGCATACGCCACGGCCTCATCGAACATGGTCACGAAGAACGGGAACTGGAGTCCAGGAACCGTCATTCCGATGGTGATCTTTCCATCATCCGCTGCCTCGGCCTGACCTGCTGCAAAGAGCGAGGAACCGAGGAGTACAAGAACCATCAAGAGAACAATAATTTTTTTCATGCTACACCTCTCCTTTTAAAATAGTGTACCCCAAGAGTACCACACTTTTTTGAGTTGTCAAGTATGAAATCGATTGCGCAATCGATTTCTTTACCATTTTCCTTGACATCCATGGATTTCCAATCTACCGTGGACAAAGAAGGAGATGTCAATGGAACGGCCTAAATCCATAACAAGAGGAGAATTTTGCGCGAAGATACGCATCCTCGAAAAGAAGCTGGAACAGCTTGGCAAGAAAAAGATCTACCTCTGTTCGGAGGGAGCGATGAGATGGCTCACCGGAATACGACACCAAGTCGTCGACATCGCTGCGAACACACCCACCACAGTCCATGTGGTGGTGGAAACGAAACCAAACACTTCGCTACTATTTTATAGCGAACCGTGGGAATCGAATCGTGTGCACGATATCATCGAGCGGGGAATATGGAACGAATGTGGAGTTGAAGCCAGTTATGGAGGAACTTCACCCGATCTCACCGAGGAAGGAATCGCATCTCCCCTCGATGAAAACTATGCCGAGATCGAACGGTCCATCGTATCCCCATTGGCCGAAGGCAACCAAAAAGCCAAGTTGGACTGGCTTGTGTCCGAATCGAGACAAGCGCTGATGGAAATCGCCGCCCATATGGAAGAAGGCATGACCGGGTGGGACTTGAGAACCCTGGTCTACCACACCTACCATCAAAGACATCTGGAATTGAATCTGGTGATGCTGGGGCTGTCGAAAATGAAAAGACATCTCCATCCGGTGGTTGAGGATGATTCAGTGGTGGAACCGGGAACGGTCGTCAAGATTGCGATCGGAGCCCGTTACTTCGACATGTTCCACTCGGCGACACAACTGGTGAAGATTGGAGAAGCACCTTCGCATCGGGAGTTAGTGGTACATCATGCCCTGCAGGAGGCCACATTGGCCTATGCCGATCAATTCACCGCTGGTGCGGTGGAGAAGGACCTGCATGCAGCACTTGGCCCGATCTTCAAAAAAGTGGAGGAGACACACGGTTTGGAGGGTTTCGGACAATCGGCCCATCTCCATCATGCGGGAGGTCCGTTGAGTCCATTGGGAAACCGCGATTTCGTGATTGCTGAAAAGGGACAAAGACAAATCCTACCCTACTCCCAATTTTCGGTGAACCCTGTCGATGCACTCGAATTCCTCAAGTTCGAACTCCAAGGGATCGTGTTGCCCGCAGGACCACCGCAGATCATCGATGAATTCGCTTGGTGTGAAGCCACAACCGACAAACCACCTTACGACAGCATGGAATGGAGAGGCACCACGCTACGACTGCCCACCATCATCACACATGGAGACACATGATATGAAGACCTATTTTCTCGGCATCGACAATGGAGGAACAGTGAGCAAGGCCGCACTGTTCGATGAAAAGGGCACACAAATCGCCAAAGCGGCGGCAAATGTCCCCATGTTCACACCGCACGCCGGTTTCACCGAAAGGGACATGGAACAATTGTGGACTGTGACTGCGGATGTGGTGGCCCAAACCATCGCGAAAAGCAAAGTGGATCCCTCCCATATCGGTGGAGTGGCCTGTACTGGGCATGGAAAGGGACTCTACCTCTGGGGCAAGGACGATTCACCCAATGGAAGGGGCATCATCTCCACCGATACCAGGGCTTGGGAATATCCCAAGAAATGGGCTCAAGACGGTACAGCCGACAAGATTTTCGGGAAAACCTATCAGAGCATCCTGGCCTGTCAACCTGTGTCGCTCTTGAATTGGATGAAGGATCATGAGCCGAAGCGTTTGGAACACACCAAGTGGATATTCGAGGTGAAGGACTACATCCGCTTCAGGCTCACCGGCACGGCAGCTGCCGAGATCACCGATTATTCGGGCAGCAATCTACTCAACTGCGCCACCAAGCGCTTCGACAAGGAATTGCTTGGGGATTTTGGCTTGGGAGATCTCTACGAAGCCCTGCCTCCTCTGGTGGGGTCGGCCGAGTTGTGCGGAACGGTATCGAAGGAAGCGGCCGCACTCACCGGTATTCCAGAGGGCACTCCGGTCGCCGGAGGCATGTTCGACATCGACGCCTGTGCCATCGCCATGGATATCGTGGATGAGAGGAACATCGCGGTCATCGCGGGAACCTGGAGCATCAACGAATACATCAGCAAGCAACCCGTATTGGACCACAGTGTAATGATGAATTCGCTTTATTGCATGGACGACCACTACCTGATCGAGGAAAGTTCCCCCACCTCGGCGAGCAACCACGCGTGGTTCGTGGACATGTTCCTTGCCGAAGAACGTATCGCAGCCGAAAAGGCTGGAATGCATCCCTATGCGCACTGCGACCAACTCGCTGCGGGTGTGGCACCTGATGAACAACATATCATGTTCCTACCCTACCTCTACGGATCGAACTACGATGCCCAAGCCAAGGCATCCTTGATCGGATTGGACAGCCACCACACCCGGGCCCACATGGTTCGTGCGGTGTTGGAAGGCATCGCATTCGGACATAAGGTCCACCTCAACCGCCTGCTCGCCAATCGCGTGAGCACCGATGCGATAAGACTCGCCGGCGGAGTGGTGGCATCCGATCTTTGGACCCAAATTTTCTGCGATGTGTTCGCCCTGCCGGTCCAGACGATCGACACAGGGGAACTGGGAGCCTTGGGTTGTGCGATGGCTGCGGCCGTCGCTTCAGGAACCTATCGTGATCTGAGGGAAGCCGCCCAGCAGATGGTACATGTGGGCAAGACCTTCGAACCCAACAGTCATCACCATGCCATCTACAATGACAAGTTCGCACTGTACGAGTCGGTTTCAGGCGCACTGTCCGACCAATGGAAAAGATTTTGACCAGGAGGAAGAATATGGACAAGCATCTTGTCATCGCCGATCCCTATCCACAAACCCTTGAGAGGATTTTCTCACAAGAGACTTGGGAACGGCTCACCAAAATCGCGCAGGTGGAGGGACCGGATGGGGATCATCTCGATTCCCAACGTTTCGACGAACTGCTCGGCAAAGCCGTTGCGGTGATCGGACAGAGCCCGATGCCGAAGGAGCGGCTCGACAAAGCCCCCAATCTACGGGTGATTTTCAATGTGGAAGGAAACTTCTACCAGAACATCGACTACGCCGAATGTTTCAGGAGAAACATCCGCGTACTCAACTGTGGTGCGGTCTATGCCAGACCGGTGGCCGAGATGGCGTTGGGAATGGCATTGGATCTAGCCCGAGGCATCACTTGGGAACATATGCGCTTCCGTGAAGGTACCGAACGGTATGTGTTGGAGGGAAACCACAACGCACAAATGCTTACCGGCGCTTCGGTGGGACTGATCGGATTCGGACTTCTCGGAAGAAGCCTCAGACCATTGCTCACCCCATTTGGATGTACGGTAAAGGTCTACGATCCTTGGTTGCCCGAAAGCGTCATCCGCGAACACGATTGCATTCCCTCCTCTTTGGATGAGGTGCTCTCCACCAACGACTTTATCTTTATCCTCGCCGGTGTCACCAACGAGAACAAAGGCTTCCTCGGCAAAAGGGAGTTCGAACTCATCCGTCCCAATGCGAACGTGATGTTGATGAGTCGGGCCGCGATCGTCGATTTCGACGAATTCACCGCCCAGGTTGCCGAAGGGAAATTCAAGGCATCCACCGATGTGTTCCCCACCGAGCCATGTGCCGCCGACCATCCCATCAGAAGCGCCGAACACGTCATCCTCTCTCCCCACAGGGCGGGCGGAATTCCACAGGCCTTCCACATGATTGGGGAAATGCTGGTCGACGACTTCGAACTGATCATGCGCAATCTAGCCCCGGTTCGCATGCAACCGGCCCAACCCGAGATCGTACAACGGTTGGCAAGCAAACCGGTAAAATGAACATTGGGATCGGGCCCGGAAACGGACCCGATCCCGACAAGGATTCCCTATGCGTCTTTTCATCGCAATCCTGTTCGACACACACACCATCGACCGTATCGTTTCACATCAAAAGAGGATACGTTCTTCAGCCGTACGAGGTAATTTCAGCCACCGGGACAACCTCCATCTCACACTCGCATTCATCGGTGAACGACCGTTGGAGGATCTTGTGGAGATAGGATCCATTGTGAAGCATGTCGAACTGGAGAAGTTCACGTTGCAGATCGATCATCTCGGCTATTTCGGAAAAAGAAACCATCGTGACATCTGGTGGATGGGTATGGCACCACAGGCACAATTGGACCTCTTGAGGAACACATTGGTCGACCAACTGCTTCAAGCGGGCTTTCCCATCGACCGTACGCCATACAACGCACACATCACTCTTGGACGGGAAGTACTGCTGAAGGATCCCGAGGACAAGCGCCGGCTGGCAGGTTCCGTCTCACCGATCATCACCACGGAAGCGAAGCGGGTAAGTCTCATGGAATCGGTGCGACTCGATGGACGTCTGGTCTATCGGGAGATCATGGGCAAGTATCTCCGCTAGAACCTTCCCCATATCCCAGGTTCTCCATGATATGTAGCGCATCCTCCGATCGAGTTTCGGGTACGAACACATGGTCGTGATGATAACCTGCCACGATATTCGCAGGGATTCCTTGCTGTGCCAAACGCGATGAGATCAAGGCTGTCAACCCCACCGCATCCAAACTCGAATGGACCCTGCAGGTGATGCGTCGCCACAATCCTTCATACTTCAACCCATTCGCATCGGCCTCCCCTTTGGTAAGGATGAGGGTAATACCCTCCTCCTCCAAGATGGTTGCCCAACTCTCTTCGGGCAATTGCTTCGAATCATGTGCAACGGTACAGTAGACATAAGCCTTTCGATCAAGCTCCGGCCCAAGTGTGCGTATGAGCTGTTCCAAATCCTGTTCACCAGCCATGTTCCCTCCTCCACCACTATACCATCCAAACAGGACCGTTGGGTAAGAATTCCAATATTGCCTTTCATGCTTCTCTCTAGTATGGTGGATTCCACACACCAGAGGAGATTCCAAGTGACCGAAGCACATCAGGCAAATGCCAGAGCGACCTATTTCAAGGGTCTTGCCATAGCAACGATCGGAGTGGTTGCATTCAGTTTTGATGCCCTCTTGATCAGAATGTCGGGAGTTGGAGGTTTCCAAGCCGCCTTCTGGCGGGCGATGTTCCCTGGGATTGCTCTCACATTGGTGTTCTTTATAAAAAATCGAGGAAACGCAGTGCCTCTGTTGAAAAGTGGAGGTCGGCCTTTGTTGACAAGCGGGATCCTTTGGGGACTTAGCGGTCTCGGTTTCACCATGGGAGTCCAAACCGCGGGTGCGGCCAACACTTTGGTTCTATTCAGTCTAGCGCCACTGTTCGCGGCAACCTTCAGCTTTATCGCATACCGCCAAAAACCGTCGTTTGTCACGATACTCGCAATCTTCGCTGCAATAGGCGGCATCTATTACATCTATCATGATGGTATCGGCAACATATCCCCTTCGGGAATGCTGTTTGCAATTTCCGCTCCGGCATTGTTGGGATCCAATCTTTCAATACTGAGAAGAAATCCACAAGTAAGTCGTATTGCCGCAAGTATGATAGGAGGTTTTGTCGGCGCCACAATCTCCTTTCTGGTCACTGGAGGAATGGTTGCAATCCCCATACAATCCCTCATCCCATTGTTGATACTCGGATTGTTCATCCTTCCTTTCGGTCAGACGATGATAAGCACCGGTACCCGCTATATTCCAGCCGCCGAATCGGCTTTGATCAATTCATTGGAGACTGTTTTGGGGATCACCTATGTGTGGATCATCCTGGGAGAAACCCCCACCATCGACTTCATCATAGGTGCTGCGGTGGTGATGCTCTCCATTACGGCGA
>CAYZJV010000053.1:0-19596 GCA_964478945.1 uncultured Spirochaetaceae bacterium
CTTCGCTATCTCAATTCGTAAAGGTCGTTACATGACCTCTCCCACATTCTTGTAGAACTGCATGCGTCGTTTCGCATCCTCTTCGGCTCTCTTGAAGAGTTCTTCAGCCTGGTCGGGGTTCGTCTTGTAGAGGGAAGAATATCTTCTCTCGCTCTTGATGAACTCCTGGTAGTCGCCCTTGACCTCCTTGGTATCCCAAGAGAAGCGCTTCCCATCCTCGAGTGAAGGATTGTAGCGGAACAACGGCCAGTAACCGACTTCAACGGCAAGCTTTTCCTCAACCTGACTCTTCATCATATTGATGCCATGGTTGATACAGGGGGCATAACAGAAGACAATCGAAGGACCATCGAAGGCAACCGCCTCCTGAAGGGCCTTCTGGGCATGAAGCCTGTTCGCACCCATCGAGATGGATGCCACATACACATGTCCGTAGCTCATCATCATGAAGCCCATATTCTTCTTACCCATCTGCTTTCCTGCATTCGCAAACTTGGCGACCGCAGCGATGGGAGTAGCCTTGGAGGCCTGTCCACCGGTGTTGGAGTACACTTCGGTGTCGAGCACGAGAATGTTCACATTCTTGCCCGATGCAACCACATGGTCCACACCACCATACCCGATATCGTATGCCCAACCATCACCGCCGATGATCCATACATCCTTCTCCGAGAAGTAGTCCTTGAGCTCGATGATCTTGCGCAACGCAGATTTCGCTTCATCATTCTTGGCAGCCTTAAGGGCCTCGTCCAAGAGCGATTGGGTCGCACTCTGAGCTTCGATCGAAGCCTCGGACTTGTCATTCCACAACTCCATGCTCTTTTGGAGAGCTGAAGTCAACGCGTCGGTGGTACCGGCGGCGAGCAGTCTCTCGACGTTGGCCTTCAACTGCCTGCGGTTCGCATCGACTGCGAGGCGCATGCCAAGACCATACTCGGCATTGTCTTCAAAGAGGCTGTTTCCCCAAGCCGGTCCACGGCCATCGGTACGCTGGGCATACGGAGTGGTCGGGAATGTTCCACCATAGATGGAGGAACAACCGGTTGCGTTCGCAGCAATCATCCTTTCACCACAAATCTGCGAAACGAGCTTCACATAGGGAGTCTCGCCACAACCTGCGCAAGCACCGGAGAATTCGAACAACGGCTTCTTGAACTGCATACCCTTGACTGTATTGATGGAGACACCATCGACCACATCATCGGGAAGCGCATCGAAGAATTCGGCATTGGTAGTCTCACCAGCTTCGCGTTCGACCTTGATCGGGCTGAACACAAGGGATTTCTCCTTGGAGGGACAAGTCTCGATACACACTCCACAACCCTGACAATCTTCGGGATAGACCTGGATCTTGAAACGAAGATCACGATCGTTCTTGGTGCTTGACTTGAGTGTGGTGAAACCTTCCGGAGCATTCTCAAGATCCTTGGGATCGATCTGCTTGGCACGGATCGCAGCATGGGGACATGATTGCACACACTGGTTGCACTGGATACAATTCTCATTGATCCAATGGGGAACGAAAGGCGCCACACCACGCTTCTCAAGACGAGCGGTATTGGTGGGCAACGTTCCATCGAAGGACATCTTGGAAACGGGAATATCATTCCCCTTCAGATGCATGATCGGCTCGATGATCTCCTTGGCAAAGGCGTCGGCATCATCACCTATGAGCTTCTTGGGTTCGTAGGCCTTCCCAGCCTTGGAAGGAATCTTCACCTCTTCCAATGCATCGGAAGCACCATCGACTGCAGCCCAGTTCATCTTTACGATATCCTCACCCTTCTTTCCGAACGTCTTCTTGATCGCGTTCTTGATGAGCGAGATGGCCTCTTCCTGCGGGAAGATACCGGAAATCTTGAAGAAGGCGGCCTGCATGACCGTGTTGATGCGGGTTCCCAAACCAACCTTCTCGGAAATCGCCAGGGCATTGATATTGTAGAACTTGATCTTCTTGTCGATGATCTGCTGCTGTTCGGCTACAGTCAAATGCTCAAACACCTCATCGGATGGAATCTGTGAGTTCAAAAGGAACACACCACCTTCCTTGAGTGGAGCAAGCATATCGTAGCGGCCGATGTAGGCAGGATTGTGGCAAGCGACAAAATCGGCACTATCGATCAACCAAGGCATGTTCACGGAACTCTTTCCGAACCGCAAGTGGCTGATCGTGATACCGCCCGACTTCTTGGAGTCATAGGAGAAATAGGCCTGGGCGTTCATATCGGTGTTTCCACCGATGATCTTGATGGAGTCCTTGTTCGCTCCAACCGTTCCATCGGAACCGAGGCCCCAGAACATACAGGAGACGACACCCTTGGGAGACACGTCGATCTTTTCCTTCACAGGAATGCTCAAATTGGTCACATCGTCAACGATACCGACAGTAAAGTTGTGCCAATTGCCTTCATTCATGTGGTCGAACACCGCCTTCGCGTGGGTGGGTGTGAAGTCCTTGCTGGAAAGACCATACCGACCACCGATGACGGAAATTCCCGACCTACCCATCTGGGCAAGCGCGGTGACCACATCGAGATAGAGAGGCTCACCGATGGAACCGGGCTCCTTGGTCCTGTCGAGCACAGCTATCTTCTTTACAGACTCGGGAATCGCGGCAACGAAATCCTTCGCAGAGAAAGGACGGTAGAGTCGAACTTTGAGCACTCCGACCTTCTCTCCCTTTTTATTGAGGTAATCGGATGTCCATTCGAAGGTATCGAGTGCGCTACCCATCGCGATGACGACCCTATCGGCATCGGGAGCACCGACATAATCGAACAGATGATACTGTCGACCGGTGAGCTTCGCCACCTTGTCCATATACTCCTGGACGATTTCGGGTACGGCATTGTAATACTTGTTCACTGTTTCGCGGCCCTGGAAGTAGACATCCTCATTCTGGGCAGCCACTTTCAACCGGGGCTTCTCGGGACGCTGTGCACGATCACGGAACTGCTCGATGTATTCGGGCTCAACCAAGGACTGCATATCGTCGTAGGAAATTTCCTCGACCTTCTGTATTTCATGTGAGGTCCTGAATCCGTCGAAGAAGGAGAGGAAGGGAACTTGCGATTTGAGTGTGGCCAAGTGGGCCACAAGTCCAAGATCCATCGTTTCCTGAATGCTGCTTGCGGCAGTCATCGCGAATCCTGTGTTCCTACAGGACATCACATCGGAATGATCGCCGAAGATCGACAAGGACTGGGCAGCAAGAGAACGTGCCGACACATGGAATACCGTCGGCAACATCTCGCCAGCGATCTTGTGCATGTTCGGAATCATCAGCAACAATCCCTGACTAGCCGTGAACGTGGTGGTGAGAGCTCCTGCGGAAAGCGATCCGTGCACTGCTCCCGCAGCTCCCGCTTCCGACTGCATCTCCATGATGTCCACCTTCTCGCCGTACATGTTGACACGTCCGGTGCTCGCCCATGAATCGGCATACTCCCCCATCGGAGACGAAGGAGTGATGGGATAAATCGCCGCAACATCACTGAACGCATATGCTACGTGCGCTGCAGCGGTATTGCCATCGATAGTAACCATTTTCTTGTTACCCATATTGACTCTCCATTGAAATTATATTTACCTGTGGCAATAAAACGCCACAACCATTTGCACACAATACAACCCTGTAATCCTACAGGGCAGTTACCTCTAGACTATACCCCAATACCAGGGTGTTTGCAACCGTGGGAACGGCTCAACACCATGTTGCAGGGGGATTTCTGGAAATCAACAACCCGCTTCCGAACGGATCACCATTCTTCTCAGCATGAGAAACAACACCCCTACCACCATCGCAACACCGACAGCGGAAAACCAGAGGGTGGAAAACCCCGCTACGGAAAGAAGCAATCCGCCAGCGGTAGGACCAATCGTCGATCCGATACCGACAACAACGCTCACCAATGAATTGAAGCGGGCCCTATGGGTCGACGGTGCATGCCGGTTCACGAACACATTCCCGTTGGTGGCCAAGAGAATCTCTCCCAAAGTCCAGATGAAGGTTGCCCCGAGGAATGCAACCAATGAGGAACATACCGCATAGGCTCCAAAACCCACCACGTAGAACAAAGTACCCAATGCCATGTTCATCGCACGGGATCCGTGTATCGTGAGACGGGTGACGATCGCCGTCATGAGCAACACGGTCACCGCATTCACCGTCATGAGCCATCCATAGCCTTCGGTACCCAATCTTGTCCCGAACAAGTCATTCATTTGCAATGGCAAGGCGAACGAGTGTTGCACATAGATCAGATTGTAGAGTGTGAACGCCACGACATACACCACAAGCAGACGATTGGAGAAGAACAGTCGCAACAATGAGTTCGAGGTGGGCGGACCAACGGCCACATCATGGTCTTTTTCCGGTTGCCTGGGAAGGAACACTCCCAACAGACCCGCGGAGACCACCAATGTGGCGGCCGATATCATGAACAACAGGAAAAGGTTTCTCGAAAACAGGAAGGCCGCGACCAAAGGGCCTACGGCCACCCCGATATTCGATCCCAAATAGAGCAGTGAGAAAGCTCTCGCACGCTCCATTTCTCCTTCCGAATAGTCGGCGATCAGGGCATGCGACACCGGCCATGTGGCACCTCGGAAAGGAGATGAGATGAGAATGAGGTACGCGACAACCATAGGGGAGTCCACAATCAACAGACCACTGGCCACATAGAGCACCGCGACCGACAATTGGCAAACCACCATCACATACTTGCGTGGATACTTGTCTGCGAAGAACCCGCCCGACAGTTGGCCAAGACTCGCCGCGAATATGGTGAGTGTGGTGAAGAGGCCGGCTTGATGTTCCTCCATGCCGATGGAAACGGTGAGGATGAGCACCAACAACATCTGCACGAAATCACCGAATCGATTGATGATTCTGGCCAAAAAGAGGATATGGATATTCCTATCCAACGTTCGGTATGAACCTCCCGCCATTCGTCGGGAGGTTGGAGGTTGTTCGGACAATCGGGCTACCTTTTCAAATGAAAGGTATCAATACTCCAAGATGCGAGGTATCGATCCTTGCGTTTCCTGCACTCGCTCGGTAATGGACCAATAGCAATTGTTCCGCTACCCTCGTTTCGTTGGGAAATCAACATTCACTATGTCCACAAGAGAAACATTTCTTGCACCCCTCGATATTCACGAAGGTCACATTGCCACACACCGGGCAAATGTCGGGAGTCACACTGTGGGCGACCTCCGCGGCCAATCCAAGATCGAACTGTTTCGCAACAAACTCCACATCATCCTCATCGGGAAGTTGGGGGTACCCGGTCTCGTCCTGCTCCACTCCGATATGTTCCTCGATCACCTGGGCGACCGCATCTGGAAGGCTCATCACACGATTCTTCCCGAATCCCATAGGCCGTCCTGAGCCAATTCCACGCAACTGGGCAATCACCGATTGGGCCCTCTGACGGGGAGTCAATGGACTGGGCATCCTCAGGATGAGGCTGATCAAACGTCCCAACCCCTCGGCATCGGCCGAAACATCGGAACCGACCTTGGCCACATTGATGAAGACTTCGAACGGTTCCCCGTAGGGACCTCCATCCGAATTGACCGTGATGTAGGCAGTACCGATGGGAGTGGCCTTACGGTAGGTCGTGCCATGAAGGACCTTGGAACGAATCCTGGATTTCGGCTCCTCAACCACCACCTTCGCCTCTTCAGCTTCGTTCTTGGCAGCCTTCTCCTTGGCCTTGGCAATAAGCACCTGGGTATCCCTCGACCCGTCACGATAGGTGGTACCACCCTTGCAACCGAGATCATAGAGCAACTCGTATAGCTTTCCGGTTTGCTCCACGGTATATTCGGCCGGGGTATTGCCGGTCTTCGAAATGCTGGAGTCGACCCAACGTTGGATCGCCGCCTGCACATGCACATGTCCCTCAGGCGGAAGATCCATCGCAGACACGAAGAAATCGGGCTTCTCCTTGCCGGGATTCGCCTTCACCCATTCGTCGTACACGGCAACACGCTCAATGTTGGAGCCCATTCTGCCGACCCGTTCCCACTCCCAGAAGTAGTAGGGCTCGATTCCCGTGCTGGTTCCGACCATGGTTCCGGTGGTGCCGGTCGGGGCTTGGGTCAACAACGTGACGTTGCGCATACCCTTCTCCCTCACCAATGAGCGGATATCCTCGGGCAGTTCCATCATGAAACCGCTTTGTAGGAATTTTTCGGCATCGAAGCGGGGAAAGGAACCCTTTTCATCGGCCAGATCGGAACTTGCCCTGTAGGCCTCCACACAGATGAACTTGTACAATTCATCAATGAAATCGATCGACTTCACACTCCCATAGGCCAGTTCCATCTTTATGAGCATATCGGCCAAGCCCATGGTTCCCAGTCCGACACGCCTTTCCGATTGCTGCTGTTCCCTATTCTCCTCATAGAAGTACGGCGTATCGTCAATCACATCGTCGAGGAACCTGACCGCACCACGAACGGCACGTCCGAGATCTTCCCAAAGCACCTTTCTGTTCTTCACGAACCTCGAAAGATTGATGGATCCGAGATTGCACACTCCCCAAGGTGGCAAACCCTGTTCTCCACAGGGGTTTGTACACTGGATGCTGCTGTAATACCAGGAATTGGACATCTTGTTGTACCTGTCGACAAAAAACACGCCCGGTTCCGCCGACGCCCAAGCACTTTCTATGATGGCGCTCCAAATCTCCTTGGCCTTCACCGTTTGATAGGGATACACCTGTTTCCCCAGAGATATCCAACGCTTCAAATCACCGTCCCAGAGGTCGTTGTATTCGGGATCGGAAGTGTCGGGGAAATAGGTCGTCCACTCACCATCGGAACGAACAGCCTCCATGAAGTCATCGGTGATTCCCACACTGATGTTGGCATTCACGATCTTATCCATCTCACGTTTGCTATTGATGAAATCGAGGATATCGGGGTGCCATACATTCAGGATGAGCATGAGCGCTCCCCTACGGGAACCTCCCTGCTCAATGAGACCGGTGACAAAACTGAACAACGCTCCCCATGAGACCGATCCACTCGATCGACCGTTCACTCCCTTCACATAGGCATGACGCGGCCGCAAGGATGAAAGATTCATCCCCACACCGCCACCGCGACTCATGATCTCGGTCATCTGCCCCAGGGAATTGATGATCCCCCCCCTGCTGTCCTTTGGAGAGGGTATGACGTAACAATTGAAGTAGGTGAGATTCTGATCGGTCCCGGCTCCTGTGAGAATCCTTCCTCCAGGAACAAACTTCCAATCCTCGAGCAACCAGTTGAACTCACGTTCCCAGTGGGAACGGATCGAGGGATCCTCCTGGGCGGCAATCCCCTTGGCCACACGAAGCAACATCTCGGAAGGATCGGTTTCGATCGGTTTGTCGACATTCTCCCTGGTTGATTTGATCTCGGCACCATCCTCGAGAAGTACGGTCACCGCATCACCATCGATGGAGAGGATCCTACCGATCTCCCTCTGTCCGGTCTGGGGATTGCTCACCGCCACCACCAGATCATCGATCTTCAGCGTATCCTTCTTGGCGTCCTTCTGAGCATATCTATCCAAGAAAATCTTACGCCCCAAAGGCGTAAGTGCATTTTTCGTCTTAGCCACAAACCTAACCCTCACTGTAGATGATCAATGCCCCGATCGGGCAAGTCTCACGATAGCATATTAGCCAAGGCTAAGCAAGGCAAAATAGCGATATTTAGCGTATTAAAAAGACAGCCTACACTATATATAGTGTATAGATATAGTTTTTATGGCATTCCTATACGAGTTGGGAATACCTATTTCGGCATACGGCAAACAATAGTTCGACCAGTTGTTCGAAGTCTTTCAAGGAGATCATTCCGATATTGCTGTGGGCGTAGCGGACCGGAACACCGGTGACCACCGTGGGAATACCCCTTCCAGCCAAAGCGATTTCACGTGCATCTGTTCCTCCCCCCTTGCGTACGGCTTCCTGAATGGTGATCCCTTCCTCCGAGACGATGGAACGGATCGATTTGAGCAAACCGATGTTCCCGATATGCGTCGGATCGAATATCCTCACATGCGCTCCCTTGCCCATACAGGTTTGGGGATTCGCCGGACCTCCGGGCACATCGTCCGCAGGAGCCCCTTCCACAATGCACGCGGCATCGGCAACCACATGGTTGGACAGCACCTTCGCACCCCGAATGCCCACCTCCTCCTGGACGGTGAAAGCCAGCAGGACCGTCGCCCCAACAGGATGTTCGTGCACTCTTCGTCCCAATTCGATCAAAGCGGCAACTCCAATGCGATCATCGAAAGCCTTGCCCATCATCGTGTGGTTGCGTGCATCAAAGTGGAAACGTCCGTGGGGAACCACAATGGAACCAATTCCGATGGAATACTTCTCCCTCACCATCCGACTGTCCTTCGCACCGATGTCGATGAACAGTTCATCCATCTCGGGAACACTGCCCGAATCACCCTTGGGAAGGAAATGGGGAGGAATCTGGCCGATCACTCCGGGGACCACCTCATCCAATTCATTGATGATATCGACAGGGGATGAGGGCAATGTACGTGTGTTCCAACCGCCGATGGGAACAAAGCGCAGGAACCCGTTTTCCAAGATATCCGAAACCATGAATCCGATTTCGTCTTGATGGGCAGCGAACACATATCGCGGACCATCGGCATCGGTTCCGGGAATCTCACATACGATGTTGCCTATCGCATCGGTATCGACCACACCGAACGGGGTGACCTGTTGCCGTATGATTCGTCCGACTTCATGTTCGTAACCACTGGGTCCCACAGCTTGCACAAGTTGTTCGATCAACGCGACTGAAGATGTTTCCATACGGCAATGATACTGGAAAGGCCGTCCCCTTTACAAGAGAACGGCCCCGATACATAACCTACCCTTTTGCAAGGATGTGGAACACTAATGAAAGGCATCAATAACCGAGATCCAACATCGCGTCGGCAACCTTCTTGAAGCCCGCGATATTCGCTCCCTTCACATAGTTGATATACCCATCGGGACCCTTTCCCTGTGAAACACAGGCTGCGTGGATATTCTGCATGATGCCTTTGAGCTTCTCATCGACTTCGGCAGCGGCCCAACTGAGTTTCATTGCATTTTGCGACATCTCCAACCCGGAGACCGCGACACCACCGGCGTTGGCGGCCTTTCCAGGTCCGAATGGAATCTTGTTCGAAAGGAAGTAGGGAACCGCATCGGCGGTACATCCCATATTCGAAGTCTCCACGACATATTTCACCCCGTTGGCAACCAGTTTCTTGGCATCATCGAGTGACAACTCGTTCTGGATTGCACAGGGGAAAGCCATATCCACAGGGACCTCCCATGGCTTCTTGTTGGAGAAGAACTTGGCTCCGAACTTTGTGGCATATGGTGCCACCACATCATTGTTGGAGGCTCTGAGCTGCACCATGTACGCCCATTTCTCCGGAGTATTCACGCCATCTTCGTCGAGAATATATCCATCCGGTCCACTGATGGTAACCACCTTGGCACCAAGCTCGGTGGCCTTCATCACGGCTCCCCATGCCACATTGCCGAAGCCACTGACCGAAATGCGCTTCCCTTCCATCGTATCGCCATGGGCCTTTACCATCTCGTTGGCAAAGTACATCGCTCCAAAACCAGTGGCCTCGGGCCTGATGAGTGACCCTCCCCAGTTGCGTCCCTTGCCGGTGAGCACACCGGTATTCTCATCCCTCAGCCGCTTGTACTGGCCATAGAGGAAGCCGATTTCCCTTGCACCGACTCCGATATCACCTGCGGGGACATCGGTATCCGGTCCAATATACTTCTGCAACTCAGTCATGAACGAACGACAGAAACGGAGGATCTCATTGTTCGATTTGCCACGGGGATTGAAATCCGAACCACCCTTGCCACCCCCCATCGGAAGTGTGGTGAGGCTATTCTTGAAGGTCTGCTCAAAACCGAGGAACTTGAGGGTTCCCAAAGTCACACTGGGGTGGAAACGCAAACCACCTTTGTAAGGACCCAACGCATTGTTGAACTGTACCCGGTAGCCCCTGTTGACCTGGACATCACCATTATCGTCTTCCCACTCGACCTTGAAACTGAACACACGATCGGGCTCGGTGATCCTTTCAAGGATCTTCGCGTTCACATATGCGGGATTGTCGTTCACCACATCGATGATCGACTCAACTACTTCGGCGGCAGCCTGGATGAATTCGGGTTCCGCGGGATTGCGGCGTTCCAAATCGGCCATGAAATCTTCCAATCTATACATAATCTATCCTCCCATTTCATCAAGGTGCCCTTTCTCTGAAAGGACACATCCGAAGACAGTGTAACCTGCCAATATTCGGTTGTCAACACAATATATAGCCGATTTCGTTAATTATGTATTTCTATTTTGCCGGATACATCAGAATATTTTTATTTCTTTTATCATATGGTAAATCAGGCATAATCGTTTGCCATAGACGGACAATTGTGGTCATCGGTACTTTTTCTAGCAACTTCAAAGGCTTTACGACCACGAAACAACACCACTCCAACAAGCAGTACGATCATTATGGAAATTATCAGAGCCACGGAATAGGCTCCGGTCGTCTCTGCGATCCATCCTCCGAATCCAGGGGCAACCAAACCTGCCAATCCATACGAAAGGAAAATCATGGGATAGATGCGTGTGAACTCCGAAGCGCCCTGAGATTTGGCAACAGCGGCCGCATAGAGGACGAAATTCGACCCGAATGAGAACCCCATGAGACACACCAACATCAGCAGAAGGACCGCAGGAGGATCAATCAACAACCCCAGGGCAAACATTCCGAACAACAGAAGGGAGAGTGGGATGCAAACTGCTCCAAACCGATCGAACAGATGTCCCCATGCGATCCGTCCCAACGAATTTCCAGCTGAAAAACAAATGACCGAAAGAATCGCCACCTCTTGAGGGAACCCCTTTCCAAGCACAAGCGGGGTAAGATTGCCTATCAACAACAAACCGGCGAAGGTTCCCCCAAACATACCCAGCAATCCAAGAGGAAGCACCCTTGTGAAACCTGTCCGTACAATTTTTCCGGAACGTAGAGAATTGTCGCCCTCGGGAGAAGCGAGGAATTGTGATGCAGCCAGCAACAGCAGCCCAACTGCCACACCATACCATCTAAAAAACACATCAACGTGAACTCCGGAGGAATAGACCGCTCCAATCACGGAAGAGAGGAGCATCGCCCCTCCACCAAATCCACCCACGGAAAGCCCCGTCACCAAACCCTTGTGGTCGGGAAACCATTGGGAAGCTACCGTAAGCGGCACCACATACCCGAATCCGATACCTGCTCCGGAAACAAATCCTATGGCGATCAGAAGGAGTATGAATGAACTGGAATCAATGGAAGCGAGCAGATACCCAGCCATGTAGAGCACAGCTCCGATCGAAGCCACCACCGATGGACCCTTTCGTACCAAGAGGCGTCCTGAAAACAACATCGTGAAAGTGAACACCGCAATCGTGACTCCGAAGATGAAACCGCTTCGCGCGGTGTCGACCGACAACCATGGAGTAAGTGTGCTCCACGCGTAGATTCCTCCAAGGATCGTTTGTGTGACCACCGCCGAGACCAATACCAGCCACTTGTTTCCACGTATTCCCATCACTGCTCCTTCACACCACCATTGAGCCGAATCAGATCGTGGATACGGCCACTCGCTTCGAGAGGGTGTCGTAGGGACATCTCTTCATGTACCGTGTAGATATTGCCTCTTCCATCCCTCACAGCCTCCACAAACCCCTCTTCCACCAGATCCGAAAGAATGCCGTGCACCGCCCTCTCCGTGATGCCCACCGCTTGCGAGATATCCCTGACCCGCATCGACCGGTCTTTGGCAAGACAGAGCAACACATGGGCATGATTCGTGAGAAACGTCCATTTTCCTATTCCCATACCGTCCTCCTGCATGGGAGCATACCCTTTTTCAATATACGAAGCAAGATTCATGAATTATTTTTCACCATATATTCCGACTATGGGATTGTGGCAAAACATGCTACGATTGTCCCCATGAGAAAACTGATGACGGCCAGCGACCCTTTTGGGGAATTGATGCCTCGACACATCTACAAAGTGGTACTCCTCTGCAGCGAGTATGACCAATTCCTCATCGAGGAGGATGGAAGGGTTGAAGAGGAGCTGTTCCGGGAATATACCCAGTTGGGATTGAGCAATCCTCCCAAAATCACCTATGCGAGGAACATCGACGAAGTCTTCATGTTGCTGGCGACCAATAAGTTCGATCTTGTGGTCACCATGTTGGAATTGGGAAGTACGAGTGTCGTGGAACTCGCCCAAGCGATCAAGAACCAATATCCCCACATCCCAATCGTCGCCCTTTCCCCATCCCCTGCACACCGCATCAGCGAAGACCTCAGGAAACATCATGTTGCCGAAGTCGATTATCTCTATTACTGGCAAGGCAACGCCAACATCTTCCTCGCGATGGTGAAACTTCTGGAGGACAAGATGAACGCGCTGCACGATGCGCAATCGGCGGCGGAGGTTCCCGTGATCATCCTTGTGGAGAATTCGGTCAGATTCTACTCCAGCTACCTCCCCATCCTCTACACCGCGATCATCCAACAGACAAGAATGAGCATGAGCGAGGGACTGAACCCGTGGGCCACCGCGCTACGCATGCGGGGACGACCCAAGATTATGCTTGCCCAAGACTATGAAGAGGCGATGGAACTCTACAACACCTTCCGAACCCACTTGTTGGGAATTATCACCGACATTTCGTTCGATAAGGAGGGAGTCGCCGACAGTGAAGCGGGATTGAAGCTGTGCCACTATGTGAGGGAGATGAATCCCGAGCTACCGATTCTCCTCCAATCGACCAAAGACGATTATGTCCAGAAGGCCAGAAGCGAACACTCCTCCTTCATCTGGAAGCTCAGTCCATCCCTGCTCAATGATCTGAAGCAATATGTGTTCGACAACTATGGCTTCGGACCATTCCTATTCAAGGATTCGATGAACGGCAAGGAGTTGGCACGTGCCGAGAACCTACGTGAGATGCAGCATGTATTGCCCACTGTTCCCATCGAATCCTTCATCTGGCACTCGAACCGGAACGACTTCTCACGTTGGCTGAAAGCCAGAAGCCTCTATGTGCTCGCCAACCTGTTCAGACCCTATTCGGTGAAGGATTTCAAGAGTCCCGAGGAATTGAGGGACCATATGGTGGATATGATCAAGGAATTCCGCCTCAACCGTGGAAAGGGTGTCATCGCCCAATTCAACCGCAACAGTTTCGATGAACTTTCGTTCTTCAGCAGAATCGGTTCGGGATCTCTGGGGGGAAAAGGACGGGGACTCGCCTTCATCGACTTCAAGCTGCGACAAAGCGACATCATCGACAATTACCCCGGCATGTACCTTTCGATACCAAGGACGATCGTGATCGCCACCGATCTGTTCACCCAATTCATGGACGAAAACGATCTTCATGATGTGGTGGCCGCCTCGCTTCCCGATGAGACTTTGCGCAGGGTTTTTCTTTCCAAACCCCTGCCAAGGGAGCTGATGCTCGACCTCGAAGCGATCGTCAAGATACTCAAGGAACCGCTCGCGGTACGCTCCTCGAGCATGCTGGAGGATTCCCATTACCAACCGTTCGCAGGAGTATACGAAACCTGCATGCTTCCCAATACCGGAACCGAGGCGGTCAGGTTGAAGGCTCTTGCCGATGCCATCATATGTGTCTATGCCTCCACTTACTACAATAAGAGCAAGGAGTATCTCAGGGCGACGAACCATATGGTGGAGGAGGAAAGAATGTCGGTCATCATACAACAGGTGACCGGTAGTGGTCATGGCGACTACTGGTATCCCAACTTCGCCGGCGTCGCACGATCACTCAACTTCTATCCTGTGGGAACGGAGAAGGCGGAGGATGGCGTCGGGATGCTCTGCTTCGGCTTTGGAAAAATGGTGGTGGACAATGGCATGGCATTCCGTTTTTCGCCAACCTTTCCCAAAAGAAACCTCCAATATCTGGGAGGGATGGAATCGAGTTCGCAAACCGAATTCTATGGATTGGACATGAAACACCCGTATACCCCCGAGGGAAATCCAGAGAATCTGGTGGCACTCCCCCTCACCGAGGCGGAAAAATATCCCGAAAGCCTGCGTCATATCGCATCCACTTTCGATGCCGAGCGTGGCATGATGGTGGACCAGTTGAGTGCAAAAGGTCAGAAGGTGATCACCTTCAACAGTATCCTCAAATACAACAGCTTCCCCATCGCATCCATAGTAAAGGACCTGCTCACCTTCGGAGAGAGGGTGATGAACACCCCAATAGAGATTGAATTCGCATGCAACCTCAATCGACCGAAGTGGAAGAAACCGGAGTTCAGCCTATTGCAGATACGACCGATCGTCTCCGGAATGGAATCGGAAACCCTACAGGTGACCAGAGCGGAAAAGGAACGTGCCTTCATCGTTTCACACCATGTGATGGGCAACGGTCACAATGAAAAGCTCAGGGACATCGTGTATATCAAGGCCGAAGACTTCAATCCATCGAAGACGGCGACCATGGTGCTTGAACTCGATGAAATCAATGCAAGATTCGTCAAGGATGAAACCGATTATATCCTGGTGGTAGCAGGTAGGCTCGGATCCAGTGATCCATGGTTGGGGATTCCTGTCGTCTGGGCCCAGATATCGCATGCCGCGGTGATCATCGAAACAAGCCTTCCGGGTTTCCAGGTTGAACCAAGCCAAGGAACACACTTCTTCCAAAACATCACATCATTGGGAACCATCTACCTTACGGTGAATCCAACCCATAAGGATGGGATGCTCGATTTCACACGACTGGATTCGTTCCAACCGGTGGATGAGACTCCCCATTTCAAACATGTGAGAACTGCCGAACCGTTGATCGTGAAGGCGGACGGAAGAAGCCGTCTTGGAGTCGTAACGACAAAGAAATGATCCGCATCACCCGAAGAACCAGGTTCTTCCGTCTGGTTCCGATGCCACCGAAGCGAGATAATCCCACACCACATCCCTGGGAGGAGGTGCGATCACTGTGAGCCGCTCCTTCTTCACCGGATGCATGAAGGCTATCCTCCTTGCATGCAGGTGGATCCCACCATCTTCATTGCTACGCTGGGCTCCATACTTGAGATCGCCTTTGATGTGGCAACCCAAAGCAGCCAATTGGGCACGTATCTGATGATGCCTACCGGTGAGCAGTCCGATTTCCAATAGGTAGAACGATTTCGAAGCGGCCACGACCTTGTAGGTCATCCTGGCTTCCTTGCTGTCCTTGCGGGCCTTTTCGGATGCGAACGTCTTGTTCTTCTTGGAATCCCTGGTCACGTGGTGCACCACCATCCCCTCATCTTGGGCCGGCAATTTGTCCACCACCGCCCAATAGGTTTTCTCCACCGCATCATTGGCACGAAACAGCGCATTCATCCTCACGAGGGCCTTCTCCGTCTTGGCATAGACCACGATCCCACTGGTGGGACGATCTATCCTGTGGGGAATACCCAGAAAAATATTTCCCGGCTTATCGTAGGCAACCTTGAGATACGCCTTGACGGTTTCGGCCAAAGTGGCATCACCCGTCTTGTCCCCTTGGACCAATTCCCCCGGCAATTTGTTGACCACTATGAGGTGGTTGTCCTCATACAGTATCCTGGCATCCAGTTCATGCATCGGAATCATCTCCTTCCGGTTCATCATCGAATGGATCGATATCCTTGAAGAGGGAAGGTTCCCCCTCTTCGTTCGCCTTGGGATCCTGCTCATGCTTGATCCTGATGGTCTGGGCCTCCTTGGTGGTCAATCTGACACCATTCGCCTTCACTCCCTTCACCAAAAAGCGTGAGAAATAGGTTCGATCCTCCAAGTTGCGATAGCCCTTGCCTTTCTTGAAGGTAATGGTGATCCTCGCATCATCCAACAGGGAAAGCGTGTACAACTTGTAGTTCCCCTCAGGCAGCAACTCATAGGTTCGGTTAAGGATGAATTGGGTGATCTTGCATCTCTTGATGAAAAGATACTTAAGGGATTTCTCCTGATAGATCGTGGTGAACACGAGCTTATCCAACTCATCCTTATCGGCCAAGCCACAAAAACGCATCCCCTTCCCCACAAATAGCTTTTCGGGAGCATCGGTGACGAAGTAGGTCCCCTCCTTCTGGATGACAAGCACGCGATCGAACTGGGATACCAGGCATTGGGTGGAACCGGTCTTCACCCCATACCCGAGATATCCTGTCGAAGCATCGTACTTGAGTGCGAGATCCCTATTGGCGACTTCCTTCACATCGACCTTCCTGAACGAGCCGATCACCGTCTTCCTTTCATGGGCAGCCGCATCCGCAGTCTTCTTCAAATCCTCCAGATAGTCCAAGGCGTATTCGATCATATGCCCCAAATTCCACTCGATCTGTTGGAGTCGTCTATTGATCTCCTCTATCTCATGGCGGTTCTTCTCAATATCGAAGAGACTGATTCTTCTAATGGGAATCTTCAACAAACGTTCCACATCCTCGGAGGTAACGTCCCTGGCGATCTGATCAGAAAAGGGTTTGAACCCATCGACCACCGCTTTCTCCACTTCCTCTTGGGTCCTCTTCTGCTCAATCTTCTTATAAATCCGTTCCTCTACGAAAATCCGTTCGAGTGTTCGCGCATGCAAACGGTCCCACAAATGGTTGCGCTCGAACTCGAGTTCACGTTGCAGCACTTCCACCAAGTGCTTCGCATGATAATGGACCATCTCGGCGATCGGCATGATGCGGGGATACCCGTCGCAGATGACGAGAGGATTCACCGATATGGACTGCTCACAGGCTGTATAGGCATACAAGGCATCCACCACATCGTCGGAATAGGTATTTCGCGCCAATACGATCTCGATATTCACCTTGTCGGTGGTGTAGTCGTTGATGCTGGAAATCTTCAGCCGGCCTTTCTTGGTGGCATCCTCGACCGATTTGATCATCTTCTCGGTGGTCACACCGAAGGGAAGGTCCTCGATCACGATCCGTTTCGGATCCTTGGTGTTGAGTTTGGCCCTCACCAACACCTTTCCCGCTCCATCATCGTAGGAAGAGACATCCATGAGACCACCGGTGGCGAAATCGGGGTAGAGTTCGAACTCCTTTCCCTTCAGCACCGCCTCGATCGCATCGATCACCTCGAACAGGTTGTGGGGAAGGATACGTGTCGACATCCCAACCGCTATCCCCTCCGCTCCCTGCAAAAGAACGACGGGAAGTTTCGCAGGGAACGTCAATGGTTCCTTGTTCCTGCCGTCGTACGATTCGATGAACTGGGTGAGCTCGGGGTTGTACAACACCTTCTTGGCGAAAGGGAGAATCCTGCACTCGATATACCTGGAGGCGGCGGCAGGATCCCCGGTCATGATGTTCCCAAAATTCCCCTGCTTGTCGATGAAGAGATCGGTATTGGCCAGATTCACCAGCGCATCACCGATGGAGGCATCTCCATGGGGATGGTATTTCATACAATGGCCGACCACATTGGCAACCTTGTGGAATTTTCCATCGTCTATCTCGAACAAGGAATGGAGGATCCTCCGTTGCACCGGCTTCAAGCCATCCACGATATCGGGAATGGCCCTATCCTTGATGACATAGGAGGCGTACTCGAGGAAGTTCTCTTTGAAGATCGATTCAGCGTGTGCCATTATATGAGGTTCTCCATGATGAATTCCCGGCGATCGGGAGTATTGTCACCCATGTAGAATTTCATGGTGAGGTGCATCTCCCTTGAAGATGCGATCGAGACGGGAATCAGACGCATCTGGTCTCCGATGAACTGACGGAACTCCGAAGGATTGATTTCTCCCAATCCCTTGAACCGAGTGATCTCGGCACCTCTGATGCGACCAACCGCAGCATCTCGCTCCCGCTCATTGTAACAATAGACGGTCTCCTGCTTGTTGCGGACCCGGAACAACGGAGTCTCCAGGATGAATAATCGTCCCGAAAGCACCAGATCCTCGAAATAAGTCAAGAAATAGGTCATCAACAGATTCCTGATATGGAATCCATCGGTATCGGCATCGGTGGCGATGATCACCTTCCCATACCGCAATCCCTCCACACCGTTTTCGACTCCAAGGGCCACCATGAGGTTGTACAACTCCTCGTTCTTATAAATGTCGGTCCTTTTCTTGTCGAATACGTTCAACACCTTTCCCCTGAGACTGAAGATCGCCTGGGTATAGACATCACGAACACTGACCATGCTCCCGGAAGCCGAATCCCCCTCAGTGAGAAAGATCATGGTGGCATCACCCTTCTCACCGTTGTGGTTCAGGTGGTATTTGCAATCCTTGAGTTTGGGAATATTGATCGAGACCTTCTTCGCAGCCTCCCTGGCAGCTCCCTTCACCGCAGCCAATTCCTTGCGGAGCTTCTCATTGCTGGCGATCTTATCAGACAGCCTGTTCGCATCCTCGGGATTCTTCATCAGGAAATCGACAATGGCCTCGCGAACCTCCTGTGCGATCCAGGTCCTCACTTCGGTGTTGCCGAGCTTGTTCTTCGTCTGGCTCTCGAACACGGGATCCTGCAACTTGATCGAGATGGCACCGGTCAGTCCATCACGGACATCGGGAGCCGTATAGGATTTCTTGTAGAATTCGTTGATGCCCTTGAGGATCCCTTCCTTGAAAGCCCACAGATGGGTTCCTCCATCACTCGTATGCTGCCCATTTACATAGGAGAAATAGTTCTCACCATAGTTTTGCGTATGGGTAAAGGCGAATTCGAGTCGTTCGGAGCGGTGGTGGAGAATCGTATACAGCCCCTCCGCACCCACTTGTTTGTCGAGCAGATCGAGCAATCCATGCTTGCTCGAGAATATCTTCCTATTGAAATCGATCGACAAACCCGTATTGAGATAGGCGTAGTTCCACAACCGCTCTTCGATGAATTCGTCCCGGAACGAATAGTTGCCGAAGATATCGGGATCATGGTCGGGAATGAATTCGATGAGTGTGCCGTTTGGTTCCTCCGTCTTCCCTTTGGAACTCTTGATCAGTTCTCCTTGTGCGAACACCGCCTCGAAGGTTTGTCCATCACGATGGGACACCACCCTGAAATGGGAAGAGAGGGCATTGACCGCCTTTGTTCCGACTCCATTGAGACCAACCGAGAATTGGAACACCTCGTTGTTGAATTTTCCCCCGGTATTGATGATCGATACGCAATCGACGACTTTCCCCAAGGGGATTCCACGACCGAAGTCCCTCACCGACACCTTGTCATTGTCCAACCTGATCGTAATACGGGCACCATAGTCCATGATGAACTCATCGACACTATTGTCGATGACCTCCTTCAACAGAACATAGATGCCATCTTCGAAGTGAGAACCGTCACCGAGTCTCCCGATATACATGCCGGGACGCAACCTGATATGTTCAAGAGCGCTTAAAGTCTGTATTTTGCTCTCGTCGTAGGCCATAGGGCCAGCAGCGGATTTCTTCTTTGCCATGGGATTTCAGTATATACGTTTTGCCTACGATTTGAAAGTACGACAAT
>CAYZJV010000054.1:0-8204 GCA_964478945.1 uncultured Spirochaetaceae bacterium
GAGCAGCGTCCAAGAAAAGGATATTATATTCGTGAATTCAGCGCATCGGAGTTTTGCGAACTATTCGAAATGCGTGCCGGTTTGGAAGGAATAGCAGCGAGATTGTGCTGTGAGAACGCCACCGACGAACAACTGCACCGATTGACGAGTGCGTTCGACGATTTCGCTCTGCCCGTACCGGAGGAACAGGTGCACCATTACTATGAGGTGGACCGAAAATTCCATGAGAACGTGGTCCTCTTCTCATCCAACAGCTTCATTCTCGATGCCTTGCGCACCACGGGATTCCAAGCGAGAACCTATCAGAAGGGCTTGGTGCGTGGACCCGGCATCACACTGCATGAGCATCGCATGGTGATTGAGGCCCTGAAGGTACGCGATGGTGAGAGGGCACAACAACAGATGATCTGGCACCTGCTCGGTTCGAGGGATGTCTTCAAAGCACGTCTGCTCAAGCACTGAATCAACTGTAGATCGTGGCGGCGATCATGGTCAGGAAAATCGAGACCACGCTATCGATGGATATCGTCCTATTGATGTAATGGACATCCTCCGTATGATCGGTACGGGCGAAGATCGATAATATGAACGAGGGGGGCGAAAGGGCCAGGATAAGCATGGCGTAGCGGTACATGGCTCCCATATGGAGCATCCCGTCTATGATGAACCGGTTGATCAGCAAAGCGAAGCCCACCAGCAAGGTCTTCCGAATGGCGATGGTGGCGAGTGAGAGCCCGAGCCCTTCACGACTGGCGGTAAGGCCATACCCGATGGTGATGGTGATAAGTGGAACGGTCACCGAAGCAAGCTGGTTGATGAACGTTCGGGCCGCATCCAGATACACATTGTGCTGAATGGAGCCCTTCATTTGACCGGCAATGATTCCCGCTGCAATCGCAAGGATGACCGGTGAGGTGACGAATCCCTTCACCTTCTCCTTCATACCCTGTTTTCCATCCCTCAGATGCATCAACTGCGATACGAGTATGGTGAAGACGAACACCGACTGTCCAATCGCCAAAAACGCGATCTTGCCCAAATGATCGATGCCATACAATGAGATGAACATCGCATAGCCGAACATTCCCATCTCGAACCCACCCATCATGAGGGGGAAGTAGGGAGTGCCGATTCGGAATATCCTTGCCACTACCTTGCCGATCATGATCATGAGGGTGCACATGAGGTAGACTGCCACTACCGCGATAAGATACGTACCCTTCAGCTCCAAATTGAGGAAGGAGGTGAACAGGAGTGCGGGTAGGGTTATGGTGGTGACGAATTTCTTGATATCCCCAATGGTCTCTTCACGAAAGAACTTGACCCTTCGTAAAATATATCCCACCAAGAACAGTGCGAATATGGGAGCACCGGAAAGCACATGTTGTAGCATCGTCACCTCGATCGTTACGAATGATTTCACATCTTACCCGGGAACGATTGCCACCACAAGATAGAATCCTACGGAGAAGGGGATGAAATGCAGAGTTGTCTTCTGATTGTATACAAAAGAGGTGAATATGAATGATAATAATGCAGAAACCAACTTGTGCAGATGTTTCCAATCATCCTGCAAATCATATTAATAATATATATAAGATTATTTTAAATATAAATTTAACTATTTCTCAATTGGCAATTGTTGTATATTCCAAACGTATCGTCTATACTGAACCAAAAATTGTATACATTGATTGCTAGAACTGGTGAAAGGAGGAATGCAAATGCGAGCGATCACCGTATTCTTCGACTCCTTGAATTCTCGTTTCCTTCCCACTTACGGGGGGAGCGGGACCTTGGATGGGTTCGAGCGGCTGAGTGAAAGATCGGTCGTGTTCGATGCCCACTACGTAGGCAGCATGCCGTGCATGCCTGCCCGTCGGGAACTGCACACGGGACGATACAACTTCCTGCATCGTTGTTGGGGACCAATCGAGCCTTTCGATGAATCGGTGCCACAAATCCTGAAGGAACATGGTGTGTATACCCACCTGGTGAGCGACCACGCCCATTATTGGGAGGATGGAGGATGCACCTACCATACCCGGTACAACACATGGGAGGGCTTCCGTGGCCAGGAAGGCGACATGTACAAGGGTCATGTGGCCGATCCCGTGTTGCCCGAAGGCGCCATCGGGAGGATGAAGCACTCGTGGAGGCAGGAATGGGTGAATCGAAGCCATATGAAGAGTGCAACCGACTCTCCCCTTTACAAGACCTTCCAAGCCGGATTGGACTTCATCGAAACGAACCATGGATCCGACAACTGGTTCCTGCAGATCGAACCGTTCGATCCTCATGAACCCTATTTCCTCCCCTACGATGAGGAAGAGGATGATGAGGATGATGGATATGATGGTCCGTTCTTCGATTGGCCCAGTTACGTACCATCGGACACCTATACTCCTTCACAAATCGAACATGTGAGACATCTCTACAGGAGATTGGTGAAACGGTGCGACCGACGTCTACAGAAGGTCCTCGACCTCATGGACAAGTACGACATGTGGCACGATACGATGCTCATCGTTTCCACGGACCATGGGTTCCTACTCGGTGAACACGGCTGGTTCGGAAAGAACCGGATGCCGACCTATGACGACATCGCCCGTATTCCCTGTTATGTGCATGATCCGCGACATCCCGAGACCGATGGGACACGGTGCAGCCACTTGACACAGACAATCGATATCGCACCGACACTGCTGGAACTCTTCAATATCGAGATACCCGCTTCCATGCAGGGAATTCCCCTCTCCAGTACACCGAACGGTCGGGAAGGGGGGCTGTTTGGACTTCATGGGGGACATGTGAATGTCACCGACGGCAGATATGTGTACATGCGTGCTCCGGTGAATCCCGATGATCGCAATCTGTACAATTATACCCTTATGCCCACCCATATCTATTCTCTGTTCACTCCACAGGAGTTGCAGGATATGGAACTGGTGGAACCCCTTTCGTTCAGCAAGAACTGCAAGGTGCTGAAGATCAGGGCCCTCAAGCCCTCCCACAACACCTATCAGCATACCTTGGGAGATTTCCTGTTCGATCTGGAGGCGGACAAGCACCAGAAGAGCAATCTGATCCAAAGCCATCCCGAAGTGGTGACCAGGATGCAGAAGTTGATGGTCCGGCTGATGAAGGAGACGGATGCCCCACAAGAGGCCTACATCAGGTATGGCTTGAAGCACTGACAATACGCAACTTGTACTGTGAGGCCCGAAGAAATTCGGGCCTCCATGCTGTCTTGAGAATACATGTTTTTCCTTGTCAAAAGAATGGAGGATGGGACTTCATGGCCCCATCCTCCAAGTGTGGAAACGAATGCGGAAGATTTACTTGCCCAATGCAGCCAGGGTCTTCTCCTGGAACTTCTGCATGAATGCGGATGCCTCTTCCCTGCCCTTGAACTCGGAAAGGAGCTTGTACTTGTTGATGTACTCGTTCTGCCACTCCTCGGACTCGGAAACAGCCTTGAACGCATTGCTCCAGAAATCGGCGGCTTCGGCACTCATCGACTTGGGTGCGACGACTCCGCGCCAGATCGGGTTCTCCACGTTGTCGTAGGGACCGACTTCGCTGAGTGTGGGGGCACTGGCCAAGTTGCCGGTGAACCGGGTCTCGGAGAGTGCAAGGATCGGAGTAAGCTTGCCTGCCACGACATACTGGTCGGCTGCGGCGGGCTTGGACATCACGAGGTCAACGTGGCCGCCGAGGACCGATGTGATTGCATCGCTGGTGGCATCGTTGGTGATGAAGGAAATCTGATTCTGGGTGATGCCCAGTTCTTCAACCAGCAACTCATAGGTTGCGATGTCGTCGCCCTTGGAACCGGCGATGACGAAATTCTGTCCAGCTGCGATTGCATCGAGGAACTCGGCGAATGAGGCATACTTCGAATACTCACCGATGTACAGCAACTGCTTGTCCACAGCCATGACTGCGATCGGAGTGAAGTTTTCGATGCGGTTCGCAGTGTTCTTCACCATGGGGGCATGGTCACCACTATTGAAGGTGAGCAATGTGTGGTCGGCAATATTGCCACCCTTGACACGGCTGACCTGCAAACGACCGACTTCTCCGCCACCATCGGTTTTGTTGGTGACTAGGAATGTCTGACCATTCACCAGATCTTTTCTGGTCATGATGTCGGCGATCATTCTTGTATAGATGTCGCTACCGCCACCGGGGCTGGAAGTGACGAACCATTCGATGTCCTTCGAAGGGACGAATCCCTCAGAACCGGTCTCAGCCTCACCCTGTGCGAACACAGGAACGATGGCAGCAACAAAAAGCACGATTGCGAGTAAGAATACCTTCTTCATTTCTTCTCTCCTTTTGTCCGAATATTTACAAACCCTCTCAGATTGGGTATGCAATTGCATTAGTTCTTCTTTCCCTTCAATACACCGAGTTTCGTCAACACGAGACGTCCGGCGGGGAACAACAGGATCACCAGCAGGATCAACATGAACACCAGAGAAATGGGTTTCTCAAAGAATATTCCCAAGCTTCCCTGCGAGATGATGAATGCCTTGCGCATGTTGGATTCCAATAGTGGAGCAAGTACGAATGAGAGTACCGCAGGCGCGGTGGAATACCCGGTTCGGTTCAGGATGTACCCGAGCACTCCCGAGATGAACATGATCAACACTCCGTACATCGAATTGCTAGTGCTGTACGAACCAACGATGCAGATGACCGTAATTACCGGAATCATCAATCTTGTGGGCACCGAAAGGATCTTCACCAGGAACGGAATCACTCCCCAGGCGATCATCAAGGTGATCACATTGGCCAGGAACAACGAAGCGATCAGTCCCCATGCGAATTCGGGCGAATTGGTGAACAACAGAGGTCCTGGGTTCAATCCCCACATCATCAGTCCACCGAGCAACACCGCTCCGGTACCAGATCCCGGGATTCCGAGAGCAAGTAGTGGTGCGAATGCTCCTGCGGCGGCACCGTTGTTGGCCGCTTCACAAGCAGCGATTCCCTCTATCGCACCGGAACCCATGGGCTCCTCGCTCTTGAAGGACTTTTGCACCGCATAGCCCATGAAGGCCGCGGTGGTCGCACCCGCACCGGGAAGCACTCCCACGAACGTGCCGAGGAAACCCGAACGGATGGCGGGGAAGAACAGACGTTTGAAATCATGCAACGTGATCATGCTGTCCTTGATGGAGAGCTTGTCCACCGAAATCTTGGTCTCCTTATGGCGTTCGCTCATCAGCCTCATCACTTGGGAGAACCCGACCATGCCGATTACGAAGGGCACGAACGGAATTCCACCAAGAAGATAGATATTGCCGAAATCATACCGGGGATAGCCCGAGAGGGTGTCCATCCCCATGCTTGCCAACAGAATGCCGAACATGGTGAGCAACACACCCTTGGTGGGATTCTCGCCCACCAGCCAACCGATCGAAGTCATGGCCACCAGCAGCAGGGCGGTCATCTCGGCAGGTCCGAACTTCAAACCGATATCGGCCAGCAAAGGACCCATGAACGTAAGGATGACCATACCGATGAAGCCACCGATGAAGGATGAGAGATTGGAAGTCAGAAGCGCTTGACCGGGTCGATTCCTCTGCGTCGCCATGGGATACCCGTCCATCATCGTCATGACCGCAGGACCGTCTCCCGGAATTCCGATGAGAATCGAACTGAACGCGCCACCATACATGTTCGCATAATACAAGGCGCCGAGCATGATGATCGCGGTGGTCGGATTGAATTTGAATGTCAACGGAAGCAGTAGTGCGACACCGGCCAGGGAACCGATACCGGGCATGGCACCGACCAAGAGGCCGAGTACCGCTCCGAACATGGTGACTATGATGTTTTGGAAGGTGAACAGTATGCTGAAACCTTCGAACAAATGCAGTAAGTTTTCCATACGATGCTACTCCTCAGTTGTTGATCATGTTGATGATGAAACCCTTGGGAAACGGAACCCCAAGCCAGAGCACGAACGCACCGACCACTATGACTGCGATGATCGCGAATACGGTTAGAGTCGTCTTCCATGTGCATTTTTCGAATACCCTCAACCAAAGCAGTACGAATATGGCCAAAGAGGGAAGCAGACCGATGATGAAGGTCGCTATCAAGACAGCCAATACGCTGAGCGGCAAGAGCCAATTCTCCAAAGGCCAATCGATGGGCTCCTCCTTGAAGGAGAACACGAGAGCCAAACTACTCGCAATCAACATGAAAGAGGAAATCACTACCGGAAAGAATCCTGGTCGAGGTCCCTTGAATTCATCCCAGAAGCCATACTTCGCGAATCCCAAGTAGATGAATGTGATCGATATGAGAATTCCCACTATCGGGATGATCTGCATTACAGATATTGGATGTCTTCTCTTTTCCATGGTTCCTTCTCCCACTATTTGCGCATGTTGCGGGCCATTTTACTGGCCATCTTCACCGCGTTCTCAAACGCACCTGTCTTCACGATGCCTTTGCCCGCGATATCATAAGCGGTCCCATGTGCACATGTCACGATGGGTGCCGGCAATCCTCCGGCGATGGTGATTCCTTCATCGAATCCCTTGAGCTTGAGGGCGATCTGCCCTTGGTCGTGGTACATGGTGACCACCCCATCGAACTCCCCACGGAACGCCTTGATGAAGGTGATGTCACTCGAGTAGGGACCCGATGCATCGATTCCCATCGATCGTGCTTTGGTGATGGCCGGTTCGATCACATCGATCTCTTCCCGGCCGCACAAACCATGTTCTCCCGCATGGGGATTCAGCGCGGCCAATGCAAGTCTCGGTGCAACGATGCCACTGTTGCGTAAGGATGTGTAGGCAAGTCGTACAGCTCTGAGAATACTCTCCACCGTCAGGTTGTTGCTGACCTCACAGATGGGAATGTGACTCGTGGTGCGGGTGGTCCAAAGATCTCCCACCACATTGATCTCCCCGAATGGCCCGGTATGGTTGAACAGACGTGCAAGATAGTGGTGTTCGCTTTCCACATCAGCTCCAGCTTCCTTCAGACCGGCCTTGTTGAAAGGTGCAAAGCAAAATCCATCGATCTTCTTCCTTTGGAACAATTCAACACCGAGAGTCAACGCATGCAAGTTCGCTTTTCCCGCATCGATGGTCACTTCACCGAACCGTACCACCTGGGGATCCTGATCCTTCTGGTCAAGCACGGGAAGACCTTCGTCCCAATCCGCTTGCTCGACGTCTTCGATGATCTGCAGTGCAACGGAAGCTCCTATCACGGAAAAGGCCCGTGCAAGCAGACGCGCATCACCGATCACCACAGGTTTGCAATGCTGTGCAAGAAACCCGTTTGCCGCAAGTTTGGCGATAATTTCCGGTCCTACTCCAGCTCCATCCCCTATCAGTATTCCCAGTACAGGTGTATCATTCATGGAAAATCTCCCTAGTCAATTGCTGCCGGTGACGATGCACGCCACTGGCAATTGATATAGCAACTAGCGTGCCAAGTCCGCAGACCAATCGAATACCCTCAGATTTTCCACAGTTATCTCATAGATCAACATATAGATATGATAAAATCCAACAACAGCTTCCCTTCCATCCATGGATACACCATTGCATGTTTCATTGTTTCATCATTATGTTGCACGTTTCATTGGAACATATGCCTTTCACCATGCTGGAGCAGACAAATATATCACAAGGCGTCTCCCTTTACAAAGGTACTTCCCACTTGGTATTGTCAGCTATGAATTTCACATCGATCATCCAATATCTTCTGCTCGTTCTGCTGATCGCCTTCACTTTGGTGAACATCTATTCATTCACCATCGGACGGAAAAAGCGGAAATCGGCATCCCACAATTACCAAGAGATACTGCGCAAGTTGGAACAGCAGGCCTTCAACTATATGAAGAAACATAAGCTGAAATTCGTGGAAAAACGTGGGTACATCACCGATAGCGGGGAAGGAATACTCCTTACTTTCGATTTTGACCATCAAAAAGTGGGGATCACCCTCTCCGAAGAGATCCATGTCTTCGATTTCTCCGAATTCATCACATGCGAACGTACCTACGATACCTTGAATAATGGGAAGATCACCAATGTGGAGGTGAACGTGAAGACCACCAGAGGTGACATCACCCTGCTGTTCGGATCCAAACCGAGAAAGCCGAAATCCTATCTCGGTGGATTCCTCCTCTCCGATTCCCAGGAATTCTGCGACTATCTTATGGA
>CAYZJV010000054.1:8304-19152 GCA_964478945.1 uncultured Spirochaetaceae bacterium
TCTCCAAAAATGGAATGACTGTCTGTGAAACACTGGTGATGACATGTGCCCCCTTGTTCAACACCACCGTTGTATGATCGACAAGCTGCGACAATCTTCCGGCGGCAAGCTGCGTATCCATCGTCACATCATCTGTTCCTGCGATATAGAGTACAGGCATGGATATGTGGTGCAACTGCGAATCGGATAGAACGGGTAGGGCTCCGGTAATGGGAATGAAGTGTTCCATGACCAACATCATGAATTCCTTCACCTCCTTTGGCATGGCAACATCACCTGCAACCGCATCAGTGACGGCATTCGCATGTTCCCGATCCCATGTAATATTTGCCGTTTGATCAAGAAACGTCTGTTTGGGAACCAGGATTCCCGAGGGAGCTACGAGTACCATGGCCTTTATCCGGGTTGGGTACATCGATGCATAGCGGAGTGCAATCCATCCTCCGAAGGAGTTTCCCACAAGCACGAATTGGGCTATGGGAATCGCATTTGCCACTTCATGCAACCAATTGGGATACTCTTCTGACTCGATCTTCAATCGAAATTCGCCACTGTTGCCAGGTTCTCCCGGGATATCCACAGCGAATACATGATGGTTTTCCATCAAAGCCTCGAAATCACCAAGCCATGCAGCGGAATTGCTGCAGGAACCATGCAGAAGAACGACTGGTTGGGTATTGGCCATGCCTCCTTCAAGTATGAACGTCTTTCCATATGAGGTGTCCACATATCTTTGCTCGAGAGGAAACGAATCCAATATCGCATCATAGTACCGTCTGATCTTCTCTTTTCCCGTTGGGGATTTGAATACCGAATCACGTTCCATACTATTCTTCCTCCTGTGCAAGGATATTTTCGATGGCTTGGTATGTGGCAATCATGAACGGTAGGTTTCCCCATAGTGTGAGGCGCAAAAGATGCTCGCTATGAATGTACTGTGAAGCAATGGAGGCTTCTCCATACTCCGAAGGCTTCACATTCATTGCAGCATTGAGGGTGTTGATGATGCGGTAGGCTTTTTCCCTGTGAACAATCATGATATCGATCACCGATGAGCTCTTCACCACTTCGGTGGCGCCTTCCAACTCGAATGGTTCATTGGCGTTCCCTTCGGTGAAAAGACTCAAGTCGTGACCACTGACGCGCCATGCCTTTCCGATCTTCGTAGCTCGTAGCTTCCCTTCACGTATATACCGTTGGATCGTCTTCGGATGGATATCCAATAGTTGTGCGATTTGATCAACCGAATAGTATTGCTCTTTCATGACTAATTACTCCTAAATATTCTTTATAAAAGAATAATAGGGAATAATAAGGAATAATGCAATAAGAAAATTCACATTTCAACTAATGGTTCGAAGATGTTACTTTCCCTTCTCCACCGGAATCCAGATCTCGCTATACGCCCAACCCTCTTTTTGAGGATTCATCCTGGTGAAGGAGAAGTTCGGCTTATCGATTATCTCGTAACCGGAACCCGGAAACCACTGTGAATAGATTTTCGCCATGGTATCCTGCAATGTTGCGGGAAAGGGCCCTTCATTTGGAAATACGGCCCAAGTTCCCGCGCTTACCGCAATCCTTTCCAAAATTCCCGAAGCTCGGTTCTCAGTGCTCAACACTCCGATGAGATGGGTAAGATCTCCCGATTCCTCGAGGAAATTCGCATCCGCTTCGTATGAAGCGTTCACCACCTCCCTCGGTTCGATGTTCTGCAACGAGTGCATTTCTGCCCGCTGGTCCTCTGTGATGCCCTGTGCCAATGCCACAATCGCATGGTTGATTCCTTCAAATTGCATCGGAACCCTCCCGGTTACCCCGAACAAGTTGAACTTCGGTTTTTCTTCTATCCTGAATTCCATGGAATTTCCTCCTCTGACGGTGATTGCGAAAAACAGTTTGGGATATGTTGATGCAATCCCCCGTTTTTTAATTTCCGAGGGTAGTACGCCACACCATTGCTTGAACGCCCTGGTGAACCCATCCAACGATTGGTACCCATATTTGAAGGCAACCTCGGTAACCGACAATCCTTCCAGCAGGTCTTTGCTGGCCTCCGACAATTTCCGATTCTTGATATACTCACTCAACGTTACCTTGGACAAGTAGAAGAATATCTTGCGGAAATGGTAATCGGATACACCAGCATAATCGGCGATCATCCCAAGAGTGGGATTTTCGGTGAGATGTGCTTCGATGAATTCGATCACCTCATTCAATTCCTTCACCATGAGGTTTCCTCCTGTTGTGGATAGTACACGATCTGCACATGTATCGCTCGACATTTCTTGGCTGGGTTCTGTCGTATCCCATAAAAGACGACAGGTATTCTCACCACTTTTCCAATCGATAATCTTGGTGACTTAATCACATCCTCGAAGTCATGTGATGTAGTACTCTCAACCAAGAAAAACGGGCTCTATGTGCCTTGGGGCGAAAGAAATCGGGATTATCGAAAAAATTGCCCTGTCTTGCAAGCCATTTTGCCCGCTTGACCCTGCAAATCTATTTTTTTATATATTCGTTCGAACATTACAGAGGAGTATAGGATGAAAGACCTTTTGATTATCGGTGGAGTTGCGGCGGGAGCTACCGCAGCCGCCAGAGCACGAAGAATCGACAATGAAGTGAACATCACACTGTTGGAAGCGGGAGCCGACGTCTCCTTCGCCAACTGTGGACTACCATATTACATCGGTCGCGACATCGAGTACCGTTCGTCGCTGATTTTGGCAAGCGAAGAGACCTTCGATGACCAGTACAAAGTGAAAGTCCATACGAACACCGAAGCGCTGGAAATCGATCGCACGAACAAGAAAGTGAAAGCCCGCAACACCAAGACCGGAGAGGAACGGACCTTTTCCTACGATTCGTTGATCCTTGCACAAGGAGGAAAGCCGATCGTCCCGCCGCTTCCGGGCGTCGATAAGGACCATGTGTTCCAACTCTGGACACTTGACGATATGGACAAGATCGACCGGTACATCACCGACAAGGAACCGAAGAAGGCAGTGGTTGTTGGTGGAGGATTCATCGGACTCGAGATGGTGGAGGCGTTGGCGAAGCGGGGAATCACCGTCACACTCGTTGAGATGGCTCCCCAAGTGATGCCGAACCTGGAAGGGGAGTTCGCCGGATTCCTCACCAAGGAGCTCGCCGATTATGGTGTAAAACTCAAACTGGGCAAGTCGTTGCAGGCGGTGGAGGACAACCGCGTTCTGCTCAACGACGGAACATCGGTGGATACCGATTTCGTATTGCTCTCGGTTGGAGTGCGGCCCACCTTGCAACTAGCCAAGGATGCGGGTCTTGAAATCGGTGACTCCGGCGGCTTGCATGTCGATTCCATGTTGCGCACCAGCGATCCATCGATCTTCGCCGCAGGAGACATGGTCGAGATCGCTCATCAAGTGCTGGGAAAAACTGTACGGATGCCTCTTGCGGGACCTGCGAACCGGCAGGGGAGAATCGTGGGAGAGAATGCACTTGGAGGAAACCGAACCTACAAGGGAGTTGCGGGAACCTCTATCGTGAAGATCTTCGGTGCGGTGGCAGGATCGACGGGCATGGGCCTCAAGGCTGCCAAGGAAGCCTCGATTGACGCCGATGCGGTGGTGGTCCACAAGAATAGCCATACCGCCTATTTCCCAGGTTCGGAGAAGGTGAGCCTCATGCTCATCTTCGATAAGGAAACAAGAAGGGTGTTGGGAGCCCAAGCTGCTGGACGAGTGGGCATCGACAAAAGACTCGATGTGATGGCAACCGCGATCGCAGGAGGGTTGACCATCGATGATCTGGCTGAACTGGACCTTGCGTATGCTCCTCCATTCAATTCACCCAACGGACCTGTGAACATGGCGGCCTTCACCGCTGCGAACCATTCCAGCGGCTTCAGCCCATCGGTTTTGGCCAAGGATTTCGAAACCTTTGTTCTGGAAACCCAGCCCATAGTGATCGATCTGCGTGATCCGATCAGTTATTCGAAGGCCAACCTGAGGGGCTCCAACAACTTGAGTCAGAATGTACTGAGGGAAAATCTGGATCGAATTCCCGAAGGACATCCCATCCTTCTGATAAGCGACGATGGACAGAAGGGCCACGTGGTGCTCAGGATGCTCAAGGGCGCGGGATTCGATCAAGTGTTCAACCTCAGCGGGGGGTACATCAGTCTCGAACGGCATGCACGTGCCATAGGCTATGAACAGCTGCAGGTGGGACTGTATCCCATCGAGAAGAAGTCCGTGGAAGACCTCGATAAGGGCGAAGCCAAGACTGCGGTGGATACCGATTCGGGAGAGATTTCGGAAGACGGACCGATCATCCTCGATGTGCGGACACCGATGGAATTCGCCATGGGAGCCTACCCCGGAGCGGTGAACGTGGGACTCGACGGATTGCAGCAGTGGGCCGAGTCGATGGAGGACAAGGATCGCAAGATCATCGTCTACTGTGCATCGGGAGCCCGTTCCAGCTATGGGATGCGCATCCTTGGCCAACTCGGATTCACCAATGTGGAGAACGGCGGAGGTCTGCACGACATGATGTCGCGACAATAGGCAAAGGAAGTCTCGGCGACCTGACGTCCCCGTCGGGTCGCTCGAGAGAAACCCTATGCCAAACCGGGGGCCTCCTCGTAGGTACCGAGATACAAACCTCTCCTGTACTTCCGAAGATAGGTCTTCATCACATGTGATGGGATCGGGGGAGTAAAGTAATTACCTTGCATATAGTTGCAGCCCACAGCTTTGGCCGTATCCATCGATTGTGCGGTTTCGATGCCCTTCGCCAAGACTTCGAGTCCCAGTTCCGATGCGTTTTCCTGCAATGATTGGAAAATTTTCAGAACCTGTGAGTTGCAGGAACTGAAATCCAACTTCAAGCTATCGAAATCAGCCACGAAAAAGGCATTCAGATTGAAAGCATTCTCGTCGAACATATCCATTGCAATGCGAAATCCTCTCGAGCGGAGGTTCCTTAGCGACTCGCAAAGTTGTGGATCGAAGAGTATCTTGTCATCCACATCGAATTCGATGCATTCGGGTGATAGTCCGTAGTGCAATGCAAGTCGTAGGGCACGATTCAGGAACTCGTCAGTCACACTCTCCGCGCTGATGTTCACCACTATCATGAAGTCATCTTGAATCAATCCTTCCACCCTCATCGAGTGGGCACAGGCGAAGGTCTTTTCCATGATGATGGCATCGATGTCGGAGATCCGATGCATTGCTCCCGCAAGGTCCTTGAATACAGATGCGGTAAGCAACCTGAATCCGTCAAGCTGCCAACGTGCGTAACTCTCCATTCCCACAATACAAAATGAGTCGGGATCGATGATCGGTTGGTAGAATGGATTGAAATCACGTGCCCAATCAACTCGTAGAAACCCTCTTTTACATTCATCGATATCCAATTTTTGGGCACGGATCGTCTCATCGGCCACCAGATAGGGGAGGGAAGCCGTTTGGGCACATTTCCAGGTATGGAAGGCCAGATCCACCAGATCTTCCATTTTGCCTACACGATACCGGATCCCTGAGGTGGCACAACCCACGACAATATCTTCTATGGGAAGTACTTTCTCATCGTAGGAGGCAGCCAGGATACGAAGACGTTCGGATACTTTGCGCGAGAGGTCCTGTTGATATAGCGCCTTGTCTTCATCCGACAATGACGAAGCTTCGGGGAATTCATGTATGACCACCAAGAGGTGTCCATGTAGCCTTCGTACTTGCGATCTGCCGAAATATTGCTGCAATTCGTTCTCGATATCCTCAAAAAGGCAATCCACATCACGATGATCGAAGAAGGTGCTGAACAATCCTTTCGACTCGGTGCCGACCAGAATGCAATAGTATGATCCGATATCCTCATCCTTGCTCTCCAACCAATGTGCAAAGGTTCGCATTCTCTTCGTCTTGGAAACCTGGATCGAGTACATATGAGTCATGATCAAGCTGAAAAGCAGTATCGTCGCACAGACCAAAGCAAGTGGTATGTGGACTGTCCAAAGGCAGAACACCAAAAGGATGAATGATGAGATTCCTAAGTTGATGGAGACTTTTCCAAATCCATACATGGAATGTTCCTTTTCTGTACATGGGAATTGTGAAAAGAGGGCCCCCAATCCCGTCTTGAATTCGATGGGATTGGGAGTATCCACCCGGGTGGGAAGAGTGCGCCACTCAATCGGTCGGTTTGACAAAATAACTGCCGCGGTTCTTCAACAGTAGTTTGGTACCATCGACTACCGCCGTCATCGGTCTTCGCGAGATATGGAAATCCATTCCCACCCTCTTGTGGAGGAATTCATCGACTCCGTCGATCATCGCTCCACCGCCACTGATGTAGATTCCATTGACGATGATGTCGGCTGACAACTCGGCCGGAGTGTTTTGGAGTACTTTCAAAACCATGGTTGCGATCGTCTCGAACGGTCGGGCCAACACGTCCCTGATCTCAAGTTCATTCACCATGATTTTCCTTGGCAAACCAGTAACGACATCCCTCCCGTTCGCATATGTTTCACGCGGATTGTCGATCTGTTCCCGAAGCGATCCGATCTCGATCTTTATCCGTTCGGCAGTCTTCTTTCCCACCAGCAATCCATGCACATATTGCATGTGGTTCATGATTTCATTGTCGAGGTAGTTTCCCGCTATCCTGTTTGATTCCGAGACCACGATATCGCCCAGGGAGAGGACTCCAATGTCGGTCGAACCTCCACCGATATCGATGATCATGGAGCCGTTGCTGCTGAAGATATCGAGTCCGGAACCGATGGCTCCAGCCTTCACTTCCTGCTCGATGAAGACATCCTTCACGCCAAGCTTGGATCCAAGACTCATGAAAGAATCGCGTTCCAGTTGGGTGACCTCCGATGGACAGCACAACAGCAGTGTCGATTGGGAAATGTCGATATTGATGTTCTCCACCTTGTGCAGTGAAATCTCGATGAGTTTCTTGGTGGCCTCCATATCGGATATCACGCCTTGATTCAATGGGCTGACAATCTTGATGCCATGGTGCCCCTTGCCTATCATATCGGCGGCCATCTGTCCGGTGGCGATCACCTCATTGGTTTCATAGTCGAAGGCAATCACGGAAGGCTCGTTGGTGATGATTCCTTCCCCTTCGACATAGACCAATATATTGGCGGTACCCAAATCGATACCGATATTCTTGCCAAGCGAACTTGTCTGTTCCTTTCCTTTTTTTCCAATTGCGATAGCCATGATGCAACCCTCCTAGAGTTGAAGCGGATTCACGAGATAATCACCACGATTCTTGAGAAGGTATTTGGTACCTTCGGCAACACATGTGAGGGGATTGTGGACAACCTTCACCGGAACCTGGATTCGTTTCTCGATATATTGTTCGATACCCCTGATGAGGGAGCAACCACCGGTCAACAGGATCCCGTGTTGATAGATATCGGCCGATAGCTCGGGTGGAGTGTCCTTCAGCACTGCGGATATCAGCTTGATGATTTCGTCGAACACAGGTGTGATGACGGAACTGATCTCGCTGGTGGTGAGCGTCACCCATTTGGGAATTCCCTTCACCATGTCGCGGCCGGCATATTTGTTGGTGACGACCTTCGCGTGATCATGCAGGTCTCCCAATTCGATCTTAATCCGCTCCGATGTCAGTTCACCGATCTCGACACTTTGGGTCTTCTTCACGTATTTGGAGATTTCGTCATCCATGAAACTACCGGCTTTCCGGATGGTCCTCGAGAGGACAATATCACCGAAAGAAAGGACTCCGACATCGGTGGTTCCGCCCCCAATGTCAACCACAAGGATGCCTTTGGACTTGAATATGTCCACACCAGCTCCAAGGGCTCCCGATTTGATCTCCTCCTCGATGAACACATCCATGATGTTCATCTTGGCGGCCAAATCGATCATCACATCACGTTCGATTTTCGTCACTTCGGAGGGACAACAGATCACGCAAGTGGTCTTCGAGAGATTCTTCTCCGTCAGGTTCTCGACTTTTCCCAACACGTAGGTCAGCAGGGCCTTCGCCGCCCGCATATCGGAGATGACTCCATTGCGAAGCGGTTTCACCACAGCGATTTTGGAGTGGACCTTACCAAGCATTTTGTGGGCATCTTCTCCCGCCGCGACAATCCTGCCCGATTCACGGTCGAATGCAATGACCGATGGTTCATTGAAAATTATCCCTTTCCTTTCCAAAAACACCAAAAGATTCGCCGTTCCCAGATCGATACCGAGACCTAATTTTTCATTCATGCTTGCTGCACACATCGTTTTTTCCTTTTCCTATACTTCGCTATAGAAATGTCGACTTGTCATCTTCAACATTTTCTTACACCCATCGATCACTGCCGTCAGAGGTACTTCCGACAGGTAGACGGGAACCTGGGCCAATTCGGCGATATATTCACGGATACCGGGTATCTGCGAACCACCTCCGGTCAACAGGATTCCCGTATCGACCAAATCACCGGCCAATTCGGGAGGAGTCTCCTCCAACGTGGTGAGCAGCACGCTCTTTATCGGATCGAAACATTGGAGCAGGACATTCCTGATCTCTTCGGTACCGAGGACCGCCCGTCGTGGAAGTCCGGAGACCAAATCCCTTCCCATGGCTTCGTACTCAAGAAGATTGCCATCATCATCGGCTGGATAGGGTCCGGTGAGGGAAGCGAGGGTGATCTTGATCTTTTCCGCGGTCTGATTGCCGATCTCAAGTTTATGGACCGTCTTCACATGATCTATGATCTGCCGATCGAAAAAGTCTCCTGCGATCTTGATCGATTTCGACAAGACGACTTCGCCAAGGGAAAGGATGCCGAAATCGGTGGTTCCGCCTCCGCTGTCTATCACCATATGTCCACGCGGTGCAAAGATATCCACACCCGATCCCAAGGCGGCGGCCTTGATCTCCTCTTCGATTTCGGTATTCTGGATACCAAGACTATGTCCCAACTCCACTATCGCTTCCTTTTCCGTGTTGGTGATTTCAGAAGGAATGCAGATCAACATTTTGCTGATGGAATCGAGATTCGAAAGGAAGATCTTATCCAAGGTGAACAGGAGGATCTCCTTGATCAACTGGATATCGGAGATCACTCCGCCTTGTAGAGGGCGAACGACCTCGATCTTGTCATGGGTTTTTCCGACAAGTTTCGCCGCCTCGTTTCCTACCGAAACCACATTTCCTGTTGCCTTGTCTATGGCGATGATCGAAGGTTCATTGAACAATGTACCTTGACCTTCGACATATATCAGCAGGTTTGAGGTCCCCAGATCGACACCTACAGATAGATTTGTCTTTTCCTTCATCGTCTTCTCCTTATCGAAGGATTTGCCTAATTGGGAATAAAATTTCCCTTGTTTCACATTGGTCAACGTATTCGCTCTGAAGTTGGATTTCATTCGTATGCACACCAATGCTACTACGATTGAAGCATGGCTGAAGAGTGATGTCAAGAAATAAATAGAAAATAATTGTTACTATTAGTCGATAGAGTTGTTTATTAGGTGCAAAATACTACTACATAGGTCATAGCACACATGTCAGTACCGAAAAAGCTTCCTTCCTCAGGACGTACGAAAACCCCAATTTGTATTGATTTTGTCATAATAAGTAATTAATGTATAATATGATAGAAAGTAAATGATATTGTTACATAAATATATATAGTCAATTAATAGATTGACAGGTGTTGGAACTTTTTACACGAGATCAGGTCTTGTCTGTCACAGAATAGTACGTGGGGAAATTGGCAAAATCAAATATTTCCTGCTCGAAATCATACAGTCGATTGAATGGGAACCGCATCATCAATCCGAATGAAGATGAAAAGCGGTCTGTACAGGTAGGCATAAGGGGGACGGGGAGGTGCCTCCTCATCCGAGGTCTTCATGCAACAGAAGCTATCGGAACTCTGGTACCGGTGGATCGAAACTATAGCCCCTTGCCGCAGGCACGAAGTACCCATCCTCGTCCGACCATGCAAGGAACGCATGGTAATCCTCGCCCTTGGCGAGCACAGGAACGGGTCGAGGTCCCACCCATCCCCGTTTGGGTTTGTAGCTCTGGTAGTGGATCTCAATGGAGTCCTGCTCCTTCGCACCTTTTCCACTTCGCAGCACTTGGAGAATCCTTGCGGTCACCTCAACCGGTTTGTCCCTGCTGAATATCCAGAGGGGAGTATGTACCTTCTCCACCTTGATGATAAAGTACTCCTGTGCTTCCTGCTGCAATTGGCGGTACACCTCGGGAGACATCTCGGCGAACAGTAGTCCTCCAAGCAACAAGATCGGAAGCAATATCTCGATACGTCGCTTCATAGGCACCCCCACAGAATGAAATTACAACTGCGGATGGGAAATTGCAACAGGATCCTCAATCGATGTTTCCTTTCTACGGAGAACACCACTTGCTGCCAATAGGGATTTGTCAGGACTGGGGAATCACCGTTACCGCATCACTTGCACCGATGCGAATGGCAACATCTCCCTTGACCTTGTATCCAACAGATTTCACCGCATACTTTCCAGGTGCGAGTGACCATGTCAATTCGGCATCGTTCGCACCTTGTGTGAGGACATGCACCTCATCGCGTTCATAATCGACCAGAACCAGCTTGTACGCCGAGGTGTTCAACTCAGGATGAATCGCAATGGACAGTGTCCCCGGATCGGAACATTCCAAACGATATATCGTATCGAGCCCGGAAAATTCGGTGAACGAAAGGTGAGCCTCCTCCTGTTCTACCTTTGATGTGTTCACCCGGTAGAAATAGGAATCCGCCTGTTGCACCATCCTTGCCTCATCATCCAAGAGATCCACGGAAAATCTCGCATTGCCACC
>CAYZJV010000055.1:0-19119 GCA_964478945.1 uncultured Spirochaetaceae bacterium
CGATTACTCCTTCGAATCGTACGATAGGATTGTCGATACCCATATCAAGAATATCCGAGCCAAATTCGGAAACTGCGGGACAAATTGGATCGAGACGGTACGGGGATATGGCTATCGTTTCACAGGGAAGCATGCGTAGTGTAGGGAAATGGATGATGTGGAGTCACCCAAAAGCGATATCCGGAACGAATGCACGTGTGTTGCTGATATTGATTTGGCTGATTGTGCAAGCACGGTAGCCTATTTCCCAGAAGTACTTTAAGAATGATGTAGTGGAGAATCGCAATGATTGCCCAATGGAACAGTGTACTGTCCCAAGACGTCAAATGATCCGTTTCCATGTACCCCTGGTTTTAGGAGTTACGGCTCACACTACTCGAAATCCACATAGTAATCCAACCAGATCACAAGAATCACTCATTCAAACCACACACCCCTGTGAGAAGCTACTACTATAAAATTCTCACAAAATGGAGATGATTGGAATGAAAAAAGTATGTGTGATTCTTACTGTAGTGGTACTGACCATCGTGTCTGTTTCAGCAGCCCCGCAGTTTTCAGGTAATTTTGGCCTTGATTACAAGTTGGGTTTCGACGGTACCTTGACTCCCTCGGGTGTCGACAGTGACACGAGAGCTGCGGAATTGAAATTGACCTTGTCTTCGGATTATTGGGATTTGGCGTTCAGAGCCTTGGGCGCGAATGGTACTGATGTTGATGCGACCGCCACTTTGAAGGTGAATGCGATCCTTGCAACTGCCGATATCGAACTTCCTGTTGCAATAAGTGCATTGGTTGGGAACCAGAACTTTTTCAGCTCTTCTGTGTATGCGGATCCCAATGGCTCGGAGGGAGACCACTATGCACTCTATTCCCAGAGCATTTCACGAGGTAATGTCCCCTTTGGACTGGAGGTGGGATACAATGGTCTAGCCACGGTAAAGGCCGGGTATGATGTGGTGGACAAAGGGAAATTTCTTAGTGCCACAGTCAATCCGTTGGACGGAGTCTCGTTCGCGTTCAATATGGTCAACAACGCCACATTCGACAAGTATGCCGTGGGTGGAGTGGGGATTACTGCCAGTGCCGCCGCCGATATTGCGAATCTTGCGGGATTGGACTTCGGTCTGATGCTGTCGGGGTCCGGTTGGTTCTCTATGGATGATGCCTCCGCGAACAACTACTTCGTGGCGATCAATGGTGCGAAGGATGCCGTATCGGCCTTCGTCGAATATACCAATGAAATGGCGAAGAGCAGTGTGAATGTAGGTGGTGGGTATACCATCAACGATACCACCAAGGTGTCGGCAGGATTGGGAATTTCCGATCTTACCGGTAATGCGACTGTCGGTGCTTGGGCGAAGGGTGCCTATACAATCGCCGGTATTTCCACATTTGTGAAATATGGATTCTCAGAGAATGGAGATGGTGCCGGAAAGCACTATGTTCAGACCGGTCTTGATTTCGCGTTCTAAACATAATGCGAGGATATGCTTAAAACTATAGCGAAGAGATAATTCCTCCAGAAATTCTCGTTATACATTTCCCTCTTCTGGCACCGTTGGTGGAGAAGGGGGATCTTTGTTTGCGATAACGATGTTGTGGAACCATGCAAATATAACCGATTGTGGTGGTTCATCAACGAGGTGAATTTCATATTTTTGTATAGTTAATGCATATTTATAGAAGAATGTGGTTTCAGTGGAGTTGACATTTCTTCCATAGACGTATAAAACGAAAGACAATCTATCTTTTAGGGGTGCCAGTCATGAGAACGGCAGGGAAAAGGAATACAAGCGCAGCATGCAATAAGCCTTCGCATACGGTGTGGAACACCAACAATTCGGCGACAATTTTCGACGCTTCCATCAACCTCTCCATTTCCTCCCTCCTCCTTTCGATTGCCATCCTCCCCGCAATCATTATTCTTGTAAGCCTTATTATTCTATAGATCCACGGTAAGCCGATTCGGGTGCAGCCGTGGAGAAACTCCTTCACGGCGAATCGGTGTAACCTCACCATCGGAACGACCTTCGCAGGCGAATGTCGATTCCCAGCACACAAATTTCGAAGGGGGAGTTGAGACATGGAACGGTATACATTGGGAATTCTGGTCAACAATCATCCTGGAGTCCTCAGTCGTGTCGTCGGTCTGTTCAGCAGGCGGGGCTACAATATCGACAGCCTGTCGGTGGGGGAAACGGAGAATCCGGAGATCAGCCGAATCACCATAGTGGTGACCGGAGATCGGGCCATCGTCGAACAAATCGAGAAGCAGGTTGCCAAACTCATCGATGTGATAAAAGTGGTGAAGTTGACCCTGCAAGGCAGCATCCAGTGCGAATTGGTGTTGGTGAAGGTGAAGACCACACCCCAAACCCGTGCCGCGGTGGTCGAACTTTCCGAAATATTCAAGGCGAAGATCATGGATGTGACCGAAACGACACTCACGATGCAAATCACCGGAGTGGGAGACAAGGTGGCCTCGTTCCTCCATCTGATACGTCCGTATGGGATTGCGGAACTGGTCAGAACCGGAATGACAGCCATGGAGAGGGGAAGTCAGGCGATGGTGAACCATCGTGATGAAGATGAATGAACATATAGCCCAAGGGCGAAAGGAGAGATGTGATGAGTACCATGTATTATGAAAAGGATGCCGACATGTCGGTACTGGAAAAGAAGACCGTCGCGATCATCGGTTATGGAAGCCAGGGGCACGCCCATGCGCTCAACCTCCACGAATCGGGAATGAACGTGGTGGTGGGATTGTATGAGGGAAGTCCCTCTTGGGAGAAGGCCGAAGAAGCCGGTTTGAAGGTCATGACCGCAGCGGACGCAGCGAAGGCAGCCGACGTCATCATGATGCTGGTCAATGACGAGAAGCAGGCCAAGATCTACTCCGAGAACATCGAGCCTGGCCTTACCGCCGGAAAATATCTGGCATTCGCCCATGGATTCAATATCCATTTCGGACAGATCGTTCCAGCCAAGGATGTGAATGTGATCATGATTGCGCCCAAGGGTCCCGGCCATACGGTCCGTTCCCAGTTCCAGGAGGGCAAGGGAGTTCCCTCACTCATCGCGGTGCATCAAGATCCCTCCGGCAATTCGAAGGAAGTGGCGCTTGCCTATGCGGTGGGACTCGGAGCCGGACGGGCCGGTGTGTTTGAAACCACCTTCAAGGAAGAGACCGAGACCGACCTGTTCGGTGAGCAGGCGGTACTGTGTGGTGGTGTGTCCGCGCTTATCAAAGCAGGATTCGACACCCTTGTCGCAGCTGGTTATCAGCCTGAAATGGCCTATTTCGAATGTTGCCACGAGATGAAGTTGATCGTCGATCTGATCAATCAGGGTGGACTCTCCTACATGCGCTATTCGATCAGCGATACCGCCGAGTATGGTGACTATGTGACAGGCAATCGGATCATCACCGATGAGACGAAGAAGGAAATGGGCAAGGTGCTCTCCGAAATCCAGAACGGAACCTTCGCACGCAACTGGCTGGTCGAAAACCAGGTGAAGAGACCCTTCTTCAACGCAAAGCGAAGAATGGAATCGGAAAGTCTCTTGGAGTCGACCGGAAAGCGTCTCAGGGCTTTGATGAGTTGGTTGAAGAAATGACAAGCATGCCGGGTGGTGATCTGACCACCCGGCGGATGAATCCCGGAAATATTCGGACATGTAGAGAGGTGTAGGATGGCAGCACATATCGCGATTTTCGATACGACACTCCGTGATGGGGAACAGGCTCCCGGATACAGCATGAATCTTGAGGAGAAACTTCGATTTGCACGGCAACTCGAAGCCCTGGGTGTCGATGTGATCGAGGCGGGGTTCGCCATCGCCTCTCCCGGGGACTTCACCTCTGTGAAGGAGATTGCCACCGCAATTTCCGGATGCACGATCGCATCATTGGCGAGAGCACTGGAGAAGGACATAGATACGGCGTGGGAAGCGGTGAAACATGCGGCCAGACCACGCATCCACACCTTCATTGCCACCAGCGATCTCCATCTCCAGTACAAGTTGAAGATGTCGCGCGAGAAGGCCCATGAACAAGCTGTCGCCATGGTTGCCCATGCGAGAAACCTCTGTCCAGAGGTGGAATTTTCTCCCGAGGATGCCACGCGATCGGACCGCGATTATCTGTGTCGGGTGGTGGAGTCAGTCATTGATGCCGGAGCCACCATCGTAAATATTCCCGATACCGTCGGCTACAGCATGCCTGGTGAGTTCGGCGACCTGATCGGTTACCTGATGAACCATGTGGCCAATATCGACAAGGCGATCCTTTCGGTGCATTGCCACAACGATCTAGGTCTTGCCGTAGCCAATTCGCTCGCCGGTTTGGCAGCCGGAGCACGACAGGCCGAATGTACCGTATGTGGTATCGGAGAAAGGGCTGGTAATGCGGCGGTCGAGGAACTGGTGATGGCGATCAGAACCAGAAGGGACCTGTACGATTTTTCCTACAATCTCAAGACCGAGGAGTTGTACAGAACGAGTCGTTTGTTGTCGAGCATCACCGGTGTCCCCATCGCTCCCAACAAGGCGATCGTGGGAGCGAATGCGTTTGCCCATGAATCGGGAATCCATCAGCACGGCATGATGGCCCATGCGCAAACCTATGAGATCATGACCCCAGAATCGATCGGGTTGAAGAAGACCACCATGGTGTTGGGCAAACATTCGGGACAGCATGCCTTCGTCAAGAGGATGGAGGAGTTGGGATACACGCTCTCCAAGGAGATGGCCTCCAAGCTCTTCTCCGACTTCAAGAATGTGGCCGACAAGAAGAAGGAAATCTTCGACCGTGATCTGATCGCACTGATGGAGAGCGGAACCCATGTCGCCCCACAGATCTACGAATTGGACAATTTCGTGGTGAACAGCGGAAACAACATGACCACCACCGCATGCGTCACCTTGAAAAGGAATGGAAAGAAGATGCAGGCGGTGGAGATGGCCACCGGTCCCGTCTATGCCTGTTACAAGGCGGTGGAGAAGATCATCAAACACTCCTATGTGCTTGAGGACTACCAGTTGCATGCGGTTACCGAACACCGAGATGCGCTAGGGGAAGTGTTGGTCAAGATCAGCGACAACCATGGCGTCTACCGTGGGAGGGGCGTAAGTACCGACATCATCGAGGCGAGCATGCAGAGTCTGCTTGTCGCGGTCAACAGGATGATCGAAGTCGCCGAGAGCAACGAGACACCCAATGCACAGAGCGACCATAGTGCGGGAAGGAAAGCCAAGGAGTGGATACCACTCTCCGAAGAGGCCCTCTCCCGCGATATGAAAATGTCGGGAACCGTCGATGAAGATGTTACCAAGGAGCATTACAATGTCTGAGAACACCATGCATGTGGCACTGTTCGATTCCACATTGCGCGATGGAGCCCAAGCCGAGGGAATCAGCTTCTCCGTTCTCGATAAGCTGAAGATCGTGAAGCTGTTGGATGACTTGGGTGTGGAGTATGTGGAGGCCGGCAATCCGGGATCGAATCCCAAGGATCTCGAGTTCTTCCAACAGGTCGAGCATATGGAATTGAAGAAGGTGAAGCTGGTCGCCTTCGGTGCGACCCGCAGAAGAAATGTGGCGGTTCAGGATGATGCCAACATTCTTTCTCTGTTGTCGGCCAAGACTCCGGTCGTCTCCATTTTCGGTAAAAGCTGGGACTTCCAGGTCACCGACATCATCCGGACCACGTTGAAGGAAAACCTTGCGATGATCCGTGATACCATTTCTTTTCTGGTCGAAAAGGGTAAGGAAGTGGTCTTTGATGCGGAACATTTCTTCGATGGATATCTTGAGAATCCCACTTATGCGATGGAGACCGTGATGGTGGCGGCCGAAGCGGGTGCCTCATCGATAGCCTTGTGCGATACCCGCGGTGGAGTGGTTCCCTCCCAAGTGGCGAAAGCCACCGCCCTTGTGGTTGGAGAATTGGGAAAAGCCTATCCCCATGTGGTGGTCGGAATCCATACCCACAACGACGGATCGTGCGCCGATGCAAGCTCGATCATGGCGGTCGAGGCGGGAGCGAGACAAGTGCAGGGAACCCTCGTGGGATTCGGGGAGAGGTGTGGAAACGCCTGTTTGGCGACGATCATTCCCACTTTACAACTCAAGCTTGGTTTTGATGTGTTGGATGCCGATGCTTTGTCACACCTCACCTTGACGACCCATTCGGTGGCCGAGATCGCCAACGTCTCCATACCACACGGCACCCCATATATCGGGAGAAGTGCCTTCACCCACAAGGGAGGTATGCATATCGATGGAATCGCAAAGAATCCCCGCTCGTTCGAACATATCGATCCCGAATCCGTGGGCAATGAAAGAAGAATGCTGATGAGTGAGGTGGCCGGAAGGGCAACGATACTCAAAAGGATCCAGAAATATGCTCCCAATCTGGGCAAGGATGCTCCCGAAACGAAGCAAATCATCGACATGCTCAAGAGGATGGAGATGTCGGGATACCAGTTCGAAGGTGCCGAAAGTTCCTTCGAGTTGGTGATCGCAAAGCATCTCGGTAAGCATCAACCCTATTTTGCACTCGACCACTACAAGACATTGGGTGAGAAGCCCCTCACCGGAGATCCACAAACGAGCCATACCGCGGTGGTGAAGGTGGCTGTGGATGGAGAGTTGGCGATTGCGGTGGCGCAGGGAGATGGTCCGGTCCATGCCTTGGACAAGGCCTTGAGAAAAGTGCTGGAGGATTTCTATCCCATATTGGCCACCGTTCATCTCACCGACTACAAAGTTCGTGTGCTCGACTCGAAGGATGCCTCGGCGGCCAAGGTGAGGGTGCTCATCGAAACCACCGATGGAGAGAACTCCTGGTCGACGGTGGGCGTCTCAACCGATATAATCGAAGCAAGCTGGATGGCGCTTGTCGATTCCATAGAATACAAACTGATGAAGGAGGGGATCGTTGCCCCGTCCGATCATCTGCAAGGAGATAACAAATGAGTATGACCATGTCGCAAAAGATCCTGGCCGCCCACGCCAACCTGGATGAGGTTCGCGCTGGACAGTTGGTGATGGCGGATTTGGATCTGGTGCTGGGAAACGATATCACCGCTCCCGTGGCGATAAAGGAATTCGCCAAATTTGGTATCGACAAGGTGTTCGACAGGAAGAAGGTCGCCTTGGTTCCCGACCACTTCACTCCAAACAAGGACATCAAAGCGGCCCAACAATGCAAGATGATGCGCGAGTTCGCCACCGACAAGGAAATCGAGAACTACTTCGAGATCGGTCAGATGGGTATCGAGCATGCCTTGCTACCTGAACAGGGCCTCGTCGATGCAGGCGATTTGATCATCGGAGCCGATAGCCACACCTGCACCTATGGGGCCTTGGGTGCATTCTCGACCGGAGTCGGCAGTACCGATATGGCTGCGGGAATGGCCACCGGGAAGGCTTGGTTCAAAGTCCCTTCGGCACTCCGTTTCCACCTCACGGGGAAACTTGGGAAATGGGTATCCGGCAAAGACCTCATACTCCATATCATCGGGATGATCGGAGTCGATGGAGCGCTCTACAAATCAATGGAATTCACCGGACCCGGGGTCGCATCCCTGGGTATCGACGATCGATTCACCATCTGTAACATGGCCATTGAAGCTGGAGCGAAGAACGGGATTTTCGGTGTGGATGAAGTGGCTCTCGCATATTTGGCAGAGCATTGCGAACGACAACCGGTGGTGTACGCTCCCGATGAGGATGCCGAGTACGATGCGACCTACGAAATCGATCTTTCACAGGTCAGGCCAACCGTTTCATTCCCACATCTTCCCGACAACACCCGTACGATCGATGAAGTGGGAGAGGTGAAAATCGACCAAGTGGTCATCGGTTCCTGCACAAACGGGCGGATCAGCGATCTTCGTATCGCAGCCGGCATCCTGAAAGGGAAGAAGGTCGACCCGAGGGTGCGTACGATCGTATTCCCCGCTACCCAGACGATCTATCTCCAAGCGATGGAGGAGGGATTGTTGAAGACCTTTGTGGAATCCGGTGCGGTGGTGAGCACACCGACTTGCGGTCCTTGCCTGGGTGGCCATATGGGAATCCTTGCCGAGGGAGAGCGTGCGGTGGCCACTACGAACCGGAATTTCGTAGGACGAATGGGACATGTGGGCAGTGAGGTCTACCTTGCCAGTCCGGCGGTTGCGGCCGCATCGGCACTTACGGGATATATCAGCAACCCCGAAACGATCGAGGAGAAGTAAACGATGAAAGCACAGGGAAAAGCCTTTCGTTATGGCGATAATGTGGATACCGATGTCATCATTCCGGCACGGTACTTGAACACCAGCGATCCGAAAGAGTTGGCCAGCCACTGCATGGAAGATATCGATGCGACATTCGTAGACAAGGTTTCCGATGGAGACATCATGGTCGCCGATAGGAATTTCGGTTGTGGTTCAAGTCGGGAACATGCCCCCTTGGCGATCAAGACCGCGGGAATCAGCTGTGTGATCGCAGCCTCCTTTGCCCGGATCTTCTACCGTAATGCGATAAACATCGGGCTCGCGATCCTCGAGTGTCCCGAAGCAGTGGCCGGCATCAAATCCGATGACAGCGTTGAAGTCGATTTCTCCACTGGAAAGATCACCAACATGAGCACCGGTGAGAGTTGGTCGGCCGAGCCATTTCCTCCCTTCATCCAGAAAATGATCGCTTCCGATGGATTGATCAATTACCTGAAGAAGGAGGTGTTGGTATGAAGCTGCAAATTGCGATCGTTCCGGGAGACGGCATTGGTCCCGATATCGTGGCCGAAGCCTTGAAAGTCATGGGAGCGGTGGGAACGAAGTTCAACCATAAGTTCGACTTCTCCTTCTATATTGCCGGAGGAAGCGCGCTCGACAGTGTCGGAGTACCTCTTCCCGAATCGACCTTGGTTGGTTGCAAAGATGCCCAAGCGGTATTGCTTGGGGCGGTGGGAGGCCCCAAGTGGGATCATCTCGCGGGGAATATGAGACCGGAACAGGCCCTGCTCGGATTGAGAAGCGGTTTGGGATTGTTCTGCAACCTGCGTCCAGCGATACTCTACGACCAACTGTCCGATGCATGTCCCTTGAAAGGGGAGCTGATAGAAGGTGGACTCGACATCATGGTGGTGCGTGAGCTCACCGGTGGCATCTACTTCGGAAAGCGAGGTCGGAATGAAGACGGAACCACCGCATTCGATACATTGACCTATAGTGTTCCTGAGGTGGAGAGGATCGCAAGGATGGCGTTCGGAATCGCCATGAAGCGCAACAAGCGGTTGATGAGTGTCGACAAGGCGAACATCCTCGAGTCTTCCCGCTTGTGGCGTTCGGTCGTCGACCGGATTGCGAAGGAATATCCCGAAGTCTCGGTGGACCATATGTATGTCGACAATGCGGCGATGCAATTGGTACGCAATCCGAGACAATTCGATGTGGTGGTCACCGGCAACATGTTCGGTGATATACTGAGTGATGAGGCAAGCATGATCACCGGATCGATCGGGATGCTTCCTTCGGCGAGTCTCCGTTCCGACAGTTTCGGCATGTACGAACCGATCCACGGATCGGCCCCGGACATCGCCGGCCAGGACAAGGCGAATCCCATCGCCACCATACTTTCGGTGGCCATGATGCTTCGCTATACCTTCGACCTCCCCCAGGAGGCCGATGCGGTGGAAGCAGCCGTAGGGAAGGCCCTTGATGAAGGATTTAGGACCGGTGACATCATGAGCAAGGGAATGACACTGGTGGGAACGAAGGAAATGGGCTCGATCATAGCCCGGAATATCTAGGAAATTCACAGCCGGAAAGGCGAGGAGAACACAAGATGAGTGGACAGTTGGTATATCTCGAAGGGGCATACGTCCCATTGGAAGAAGCGAAGATTCCGGTCATGGACCACGGATTGCTCTACGGAGATGGCATTTTCGAAGGAATCAGGGCCTATGGTGGCAGGGTATTCAGACTCGAAGACCACATGAGGAGATTTCAATCGGCCGCACGTGCAATCAATTTGGAACTTCCCCTTTCCATTGAAGAGATAACCGAAATCGTCCTGGAGACCTGCCGCAGGAACGACATCGTCGATGGATACGTCCGTTTGGTGTGTACCCGCGGTGCCGATGGATTGGGTTTGTACCCGAAACCGAACTCCGCAAAACCCAGACTGTTCTGTATCGCGGGACAAGTCGCCCTGTATAGCGACGAGGCCTATCGCCGCGGTCTCAAGGTGGTCACCAGCCATTTGAGACGGAACAAGGCGACCATCGTCGATCCCCAGATCAAGAGCCTCAACTATCTGAACAATATCCTCGCTTCGATTGAAGCGCATCGCTATGGAGCCGATGAAGCGTTGATGTTGAATGAAGAGGGTGTGGTCACCGAATGTACCGGTGACAACATCTTCATCGTAAAGAACAAGGTCATCAGTACTCCTCCGGTATGGCTGGGAACCTTGGATGGCATCACCCGACAAGCGGTGATCAGAATCGCAGGGAAGTTGGGATATGAGTTGAACGAAGTGCCGTTCACCCATTTCAATGTGTTGAATGCCGATGAGGCGTTCCTCACCGGAACCGCTGCGGAAATCATCGCATTGACCGAACTCGATGGACAGAAAATCGGCACGGGAGTTGCGGGAGATGTGACGATGGAACTGCTCGCCGCCTTCCGCGAGTACACGAAGCAACCGGAGAATGGAGCCAAGATATGAGAAGCGACCAGATGAAAAGTGGTGTTGCAAGAGCACCACACCGTTCATTGATGAAGGCGTTGGGACTGACCGACCGTGAGATTCAATCGCCCCTAGTAGGAATCGTGAATTCGGCCAATGGCATCATTCCGGGCCATGTGCATGTGAACAGGATCGTGGATGCGGTGAAGGCCGGTGTGCGTTCAGCAGGCGGTACCCCGATCGAATTTTCCGTAATCGGTGTATGTGATGGGATTGCCATGGGGCACAAGGGTATGAAGTATTCCCTCGCGAGCAGGGAATTGATTGCCGATTCGGTGGAAGTCATGGCCACCGCCCATCCTTTCGACGCTCTGGTCATGGTACCGAACTGCGACAAGATTGTGCCTGCCATGCTGATGGCAGCCGCAAGGATCAATATTCCTACCGTAGTCGTTTCGGGAGGAGCCATGTTGGCTGGTCATCTTCCCGGGAAAAAGGACGCGATCGATCTCAACAGTGTATTCGAGGCTGTCGGTGCACATTCCGCGGGTAAGATCAGCGACAACGAGTTGCTCGCATGTGAAAACTCGGCTTGTCCCACCTGTGGTTCCTGTTCGGGTATGTTCACTGCCAACAGCATGAACTGTCTCACCGAAGCCCTTGGTATGGGCCTGCCAGGCAATGGTACGGTTCCCGCCGTCTATGCCGAAAGGGATCGATTGGCCAAGGAAGCCGGTTATGCGGTGATGGAGCTCTATAAGAAACAAATCAAACCATCCGATATCATGACACCGGAAGCCTTCATGAATGCCTTGGCAGTCGATATGGCGCTCGGATGCAGCACCAACAGCATGTTGCACTTGCCTGCGATCGCGCACGAGGCGCATGTCGAACTCGATATCTTCAAAGCCAATGAGGTGAGCAAGAGGACTCCCAATCTCTGCCATCTCGCTCCCTCCGGACCGTACCATATCGAAGACCTCTACCGGGCCGGCGGTGTGATGGCCGTGATGTCGGAGCTCAACAAGAAGGGATTGATACACACAGAGTCGCTCACCGTATCGGGTAAGACGATCGGTTCCCAGATCGCGGCGGCAACCAATTACGACAACGAAGTGATCCGTCCAATCGATACACCCCATAGCAAAACGGGGGGAATTGCGGTGCTTCGTGGCAACCTCGCACCGAATGGTGCGGTGGTGAAACGCGCCGCGGTCGCACCCGAAATGCTCAAGCACAGTGGTCCTGCACGAGTGTTCGAATCCGAAGAAGACGTGAGCATGGCGATCTATCGAGGTCACATCAAGAAGGGCGATGTGGTGGTGATTCGCTATGAAGGACCGAAGGGAGGTCCCGGAATGCGCGAGATGCTGGGACCCACAAGCGCCATCGCTGGCATGGGACTCGACAAGGATGTAGCGCTCATCACCGATGGACGATTCAGTGGAGCGACCCGTGGTGCCTCGATCGGCCACGTCTCTCCCGAAGCGGCCGAAGGTGGACCTATCGCGTTCGTACGTGAGGGAGACATCATCGAGATCGATATCGAGCAGGGATTGCTTTCACTACGGGTCGATGAGAAGGAACTCGAGGAGCGGAAGAAAGGATGGGTGGCCCCAGAACCCCCCATCACCACCGGTTACCTCGCCAGATACGCCAAACAAGTCACCAATGCAGCTACAGGAGCGGTGTTCGCCGATAGATAGCGGAGGTTATTCACCTCCGCATTGAAGGGAATTCATGAAGAACTTCCCATGGAGAAAGTGCATGAAGTTGAATGGAGCCGAAATCATCATCGAATGTCTCAAGGAACAGAAGGTCGACACCATATTCGGGTTTCCCGGAGGAGCGGTACTGAACATCTACGATGCCTTGTACAAGAATAGGGATTCGATACGCCATATCTTGACCTCGCATGAGCAGGGAGCATCACATGCCGCCGACGGCTATGCCCGATCCACGGGCAAGGTCGGCGTGGTGTTCGCCACCAGCGGCCCGGGAGCGACCAACCTTGTCACCGGTCTTGCGACCGCCTATATGGATTCGATTCCGGTGGTGGCCTTCACCGGCAATGTGCCGACCCAATTGTTGGGAAAGGATAGTTTTCAAGAGGTCGACATCAGTGGAATCACGATGCCGATCACCAAACACAACTACATCGTCAAGGATGTGAAGGAGCTTGCGAACACCATCAGAAGCGCCTTCAGGATCGCAAGGGAAGGTCGTCCGGGTCCGGTACTCATCGATGTTCCCAAGGACGTCACCTCAGCGACGGTGGAGTACCAGTCGGCAGCTCATGCGGACTATGTTCCCGATTCGGAATCGGTGAAAAGGAGTGCACTTGAAAAGACTGTCAAATTGATCAAGGAATCCTCCCGTCCGATGCTGTACGTGGGCGGCGGAGTGATGAGATCGAATGCCCAGATGGAACTTGCCGAATTCCTGGAAAAATTCGACTGTCCCATGGGGGTTTCGTTGATGGGAACAGGATCGATCGATACCACCCATCCCCGCTTCACTGGAATGATCGGAATGCACGGAACGAGGGTCTCCAACATTGCGGTGAACAATTGTGACCTGCTGGTGGTCATTGGAGCGAGATTCAGTGATCGGGTGGTCAGCAAAGCCAGTGCGTTTGCGAGAAAGGCCAAGATCGTCCATATCGATGTGGATCCGGCGGAGATCAACAAGAACATCGCCACTTACCACCATGTGATAGGGGACATCAAAGTAGTGCTTGCCAACTTGAACCACATGCTTGCGAAGCCGATCACCCACACACCATGGATGGAACAGATCGCCAAATGGAAAACGGAACATCCCGTGAAAGTCGCCGGTGAAACCCGTCGGTCAGCAGAAATCCTTTGGGCCCTGTCGAAGGTAATGCCCGAAGATGCGGTTGTGGTGACCGAAGTGGGACAACACCAGATGTGGGCTGCCCAATTCTACCATCATACTCCCAAAACCAAATTCCTCACCTCGGGAGGGCTTGGCACCATGGGATATGGAACGGGTGCGGCCATAGGGGCACAAGTGGGCAATCCCGACAAGAGGGTGGTGAACGTCGCCGGAGACGGTTCGTTCAAGATGAACTGCAATGAATTGGCCACCATTGCCCGCTACCAATTGCCGGTGATCGTACTTGTGATGAACAACAAAACCTTGGGAATGGTTCGACAATGGCAGACGCTTTTCTACGAAGAACGGTACTCCGAAACCACTTTGGACACCCATATCGATTGGGTCGGTCTTGCAAAAGCCTATGGAGTCGATGGAATGCATCTGCGTTTGGATGATGATCCGGAACGTGTGCTTGCCAACGCGGTCTCTTCCGGGAAGGCTGTGGTGATCGATTGTGAGATACCCACCGACAACAAGGTGTATCCCATGGTGGCTCCGGGAGCCTCAATCGATGAGATGATTGAAGAAGTGATAGATTGATGGCAAAGTCTTGAGATACAAAGAAGCTGTCGCTAGGGGAATACACCGGTGCGGCAGCTTCTTCTTCGTATGTCACGGTACTTCGTGGGCGATGTGGCCACTACCGCGGCAGGGTTCCAGTGGAATACCGATATATTCCACGCCTCCTTCTTTCAACGTCTCTGCCCAAGATCGAAGTTTGGGAATAAGTCTGCATGCTATCCTTGATGTTCAGGACTCTTTCGAAGGATACTGTGTCTCTGCATACATAATGATTTCGGAGACACGCATATTGAGAACAGACGCAATCTTCTCCATGGTTTCGATTCTTGGTACGCAACGTCCCGATTCGATGAAGTACAACTGGCTACGCGAAATTCCTGTTTGCACAACAAGTTTGTCCTGCGAGTAGCCAGCCTTGACTCTCAAATCCCTTATCGCTTTTCCAACATCCATGTCATAACAATACGTTCGTTTTTAATTAATGTAAAGTGGTCCGAACCTCAAATGATAAAATGTTTACTCTCTAAACCAGTTAAGTATAACTATTTTACATAGTTACAGTTAGAAAAATCAAATCCAAATTTGGAATGTATGCTGAAACTAGTGTCAGATGTCGGAATCCTCGCTTTTTCCTCCATCAAACCGCATGCCGATCGCAGCATGTTTGTTCGGTTCGGTCAAGTACAACATGAACACACCGAGCGCGCCCACGATCGCTGTGATACCAACAATGATCCAGAGGACATCCAACCCGTATGCGGTGCTGATCTGACCGCCAATCAATGGAGCCACCGCATGACCCGTTCCCATGATGACAGGAAGGATCGCATTGAATCGGGCCCGATGGGTTATCGGCGTATTGTTGGCGATATGGTAATGGGTGTTGGTGGCATCGATCACTTCACCAAGAGTGAAGACCACCGCAAGCACATAGAACCAGATTGGGGTATGTACCAAACCCATACAGGAAAATCCTATCGCATAGAGCACTCCTGCAAGAGCGATGTTCCGCAAAGGGTGGAACCGCCTGAGTGCCATCACCAAAAACGCATTGCTGAAGACCACCACCACCGCATTCAGGCTCATGATCGAACCGTAGAGGGTGGCTCCAGCCTCACCGTAGAGTTCGGTGGTATAGAGGGGGAGGGCGAAGAGCGATTGGCTGTAGGCGAAGCTGAAGAAGGTGATGCAGATGGCGAGTATCAACAATCGTGGACGCGAGAGCAAAGCTCCGATCCATCCTCCCTTGTACCCCTTTTCGGTTGAATCGGAATGGTAACTCGCTTCAATCGTCTTCTCATCGGGCTTGGACTCGGCAACGGTGAATCCCACGATTATGGTGGATAGGGTGCCTGCAATCGCATTGCCGAAAAACAGCCACTGTGGAGCCCTGTAGAACAACAGTCCTGCGATGAGCGGTCCCATCGCGAAACCGACATTGTGGCCGAGATAGTTGAGTGAGAAAGCCACTTGTCTGTTTTCTGTGGTGGTGATGTCGGTCATGAGGGCACTTCTGGCGGGATCTGCCGAACCATCGAACATGAGGTTGAGGATGATGAAAAAGGGGACCAAATGTGATTTTCCCAGGAACCCACAGACCATGAACATCGCGCTGGCAAGCAATTGACTGGCGATCATGACCCGTTTTCGTCCGATCTTGTCGGCAAGTCTCCCGCCTACGAATGATCCGGGAAGGTATGCCAAAGCGGTGAAGAACATGAAGGTTCCCGCCCATGCATCGCTGTAGCCGAGATGTTGTGTAAGCAACAACACCATGAACGGATAGACGAAGATGCCGAGTCCGTTCATGATGGTGGCGAAAAACAGTGCGTACACCGGTTTGGGAAGTCCCTTGTAGAGGTTGATCATCCCCCGGAGGCCCTGTGTATGTGTTGGTTCCATGGATGCCATGGTAGCGATACCACGTAACTGTGGCAAGACATATTTCCTCTACTCTTTCCAAGGCCTCCCATAATAGGAATCGAGATACAGCTGCTTGATCTGGGGTATCAGGGGATAGCGTGGATTCGTTCCGGTGCATTGATCGTCGAAAGCCCTCTCGGAGAGCTCGTCCACCATCGCAAGAAACTCCTTCTCAGCCACTCCCCATGCCTGTATGGAGGAGGGGACTCCGACTTCCTGCTTCAATTTTTCGATGGCTTCGATCAAGGCCTCCACCTTGTCCTCCATGGATGCACCCGAGGGAATATCGATATGGGGGGTGTTTTTGGTATCGTTTACCACCATGTGCAGGTAGTCGGCCGCCCTGGCGTACCGTGAGATGGCCGAAGGGAACTCGTATTGCGGGAACGATGCTTGTTTGGTGGGGGATTCGGTGGCATTGAACCGTATCACATTGGTCAACAGCAACGCATTCGCCATTCCATGCGGGATATGGAAAGCAGCTCCCAATTTATGGGCCATCGAGTGGCATATACCCAAAAAGGCATTCGCAAACGCCATGCCGGCGATCGTCGAAGCGTTGTGCACCTTCTCGCGAGCCTTCTTGTCGGTTGCTCCATGGTGATAGGCCGAGGGAAGATACTTGAATATGAGACGGATCGCCTCCAAGGACAACCCATTGGTGTAATCGGTCGACATGGTCGAAGCAAGCGCCTCGATCGCATGGGTCAACACATCGATACCACAGGCAGCGGTGAGGGACTTCGGCTGTCCGAGTGCGAGCTCGCTGTCGACGATGGCCATGTTGGGAGTGAGCGAATAATCGGCGATCGCCCATTTCATGCCGGTCTGCTCATCGGTTATGATGGCGAATGGAGTGACCTCGCTTCCGGTTCCACTCGTGGTTGGCACGCACACGAGTTGGGCTTTCCGACCCATATCGGGGAACGAATAGATCCGCTTCTGGATATCCATGAAACGTAGCGCCAGTCCTTCGAATTTCACCTCCGGATGTTCGTAGAGGAGCCACATGATTTTGGCCGCATCCATGGGAGAGCCTCCTCCGAGCCCAATGAGGATGTCGGGTTTGAAGGAATTGATCAATTCCATCCCTTTGTTGATGGTTTGCAACGTGGGATCCGGTTTCACTTGATGGAAGCATTCGCACTCGATTCCCATTGCCTCGAGCGGTTGGGTGATCTTCTCCACCATGCCGCTGGTGAAGAGGAAGGAATCGGTGATGATGAAGGCCCTTTTCTTCCCTTTGAGTTCCTGTAGTGCGGTGGGAAGGCATCCGTATTTGAAGTAGATCTTCGGCGGTAGTTTGCACCACATCATGTTTTCCCTCCTTTCAGCGACTGTCTTGATGTTCAGCAGATGTTTCGGTCCCACATTTTCACTGATGGAATTGTTGCCCCAGCTTCCGCAGCCCAAGGTCAAGGAAGGCTCGAGCCTGAAATTGTAGATATCGCCGATCGCTCCTTGGGAGGAGGGCATGTTCACCAATACCCGACTGGTCTTGACCGTCTTGCCGAACAGGTCGATCTTCTCCTGTTCATTCTCGTCGATGTAGAGGACCGATGTGTGGCCTATTCCACCCAGCTCCACCAAAGCCTTGGCCTTTGCGGTTCCATCCCCGAACGAGTCACAGCGATACATCGCAAGGCAAGGGCTCAGCTTTTCATGGGCGAAAGGTTCCTCTTCGGAAATCGAAGTGACTTCCCCCACCAACACCTTGGTGGTCTCGGGAACGGTGAATCCCGCGAGTGATGCGATCGTATGGGCCGATTGTCCCACAATGTTCGGATTCACCGATTTCCTTTTCGGGTCAATGATGATCTTTCCAAGCAGTTCCTGTTCATCCTTCGATAGGATATGGGCTCCCCGGGCACTCAATTCCGACTTCACCTCATCATAGATCGCCTGGTGGCAGATGATGGCCTGTTCACTGGCACATACGACTCCATGGTCGAACGTCTTCGACATGAGGATGGAGCTCACCGCCATCCTGATGTCGGCAGTCTTGTCGATGAAGGCGGGTGTGTTGCCCGCTCCCACCCCGATGGCAGGCTTGCCACAGGAGTAGGCGCTTCGCACCATACCTGGACCACCGGTCGCAAGGATGATGGCGATGCTGGGGTGCTTCATTAAATATTCGGTCTTTTCGGGTGTGGGCTCTTCTATCCATCCGATGATATCCTCGGGAGCTCCTGCGGCAACCGCGGCATCGCGAATGATACGGGCCGCCTCGCAAGTGCATCCCTTGGCCCTGGGGTGGGGTGAGAAGATGATCGCATTGCGGGTCTTCAATGCGATCAGGGACTTGAAGATTGCTGTGGAGGTTGGATTGGTGGTGGGAATGATCCCACCTACCACTCCGATGGGTTCGGCAATCTTTTTGACTCCATAGGCGCGATCGTCATCGAGAATCCCGCAAGTCTTCTCTTCCTTGTATTTGTTGAAAATGAACTCACTGGCGAAGTGGTTCTTGATCACCTTGTCTTCGACGATTCCCATTCCGGTTTCCGCCACTGCTTGCTTGGCCAATGTGATCCTGGCATCGTTGGCTGCGATCGCCGCGGCGCGGAAGATCACATCAACTTGTTCCTGGGAATAACTCGAGAAAAGGACTTGGGCCCGTTTCACCCGTTCGATCAACTGTCGAAGGGGTGTCTGGCCTTCGAAGCCTTCCTTTTCAATTTGTTGTTCTTTGACTGGCTCATTCTTCTTCATAATATTCTCCCAGTATTTATTAATATTACAGTAAACACATTAATATGTTTTAAACTGTATTTTCAATGCACATACTAGAGAGATTGGAATATTATGTCAATCGATAAAAAAATATTTATTAAAAAAGTTTCATCCCCATGTGTAACTACCCCTCCGTCTTTCCGACGGAGGGGTAGGGAAAGGGCTTGGTATAATGAAACCTATCGTTCGATGTGTTGCTCAAGGAACGTGACCATATCCAACGCTTTCGGGGGACACCCGGGTAGGGATTGGGTGAATCCGTTGGTACAGATGCCTACTCCGATGCCACACCCCGATCTACCCTTGTAGTCCTGTCCTATATGCACCTTCCTGTCGAGATCGAACAATGA
>CAYZJV010000056.1:0-18834 GCA_964478945.1 uncultured Spirochaetaceae bacterium
GATCACTCGCCACCGTTGCTTAAGAGAAGTGGAACAGGATCGAAAAGCGAAAGTGGCGATACATTGGAAGTTCAGAAAGATTGTGTATAATGGAACTGTAGGCAACAACACACCAGCAGGGATACGAGGTCTGAATCAAGATGAATGAAAATTATCTGCAGCGGGAATTGTACGATCTGATCAAAACCGATACCACCATTTTCGAATTCATCCAATCAGGCTCACTGGATGGAATCTGGTATTGGGATCTGGAGCATCCTGAGCATGAATGGATGAGTCCCAAGTTCTGGGAAACCCTCGGCTACGATCCACAAGCGAAGCAACATCTAGCCAGCGAATGGCAGGATATCATCAATCAGGATGATTTGATCCTGGCCAAGATAAACCTCGAAAAGCATTGTGCCGATCCCAACCATCCCTATGACCAGGTCGTACGGTACACACACAAGAACGGTTCGACCGTGTGGATCAGATGCAGGGGCTTGGCAATACGGGACTCAACGGGCAAGCCACTGCGCATGTTGGGAGCCCATACAGATATAACTGTTTTGAAAGAGGCCGAAAGGGAACTCACACGATTGTCGGATGAGTATGAGAAGGTGTTCAACGGTACACAGGATGCCATGTTTCTGATGAAGGTTGTTGACAACGGTGAATTCCGCTTCATCCGCAACAATCTTGCCCATCAGAACAAAACCGGTATTCTTCCGCAACAGATCAGGAACAAATCTCCACAAGCACTTCTTGGCAAGGAATTGGGGGATGCGGTGGCCAAGAATTATCAGAAATGTGTGGAAAGCAAAAGAACGGTATCGTATGAAGAGGAGTTGGCCCTACCCGAAGGCACTCGTTTTTGGCTTACGACCTTGACCCCAATCATGGAAGAAGAGCGGGTGACCTACATCGTGGGTTCGGCGACCGACCTCACCGAAAGAAGAACCCTTGAGATGCAATTGGAAACATATGCCAACTACGACACGCTGACCGGACTATCCAACAGGAGATTGTTCTTCAGGAATATGGAGAGGATCATAAAGGAAAGCAGCAGGGATGCTCATCGGTTCGCACTACTCTATATCGATCTGGACGGATTCAAGGAAATCAACGACACGTATGGACATGATGCCGGAGATATGGTGCTCATCACGGTGGGAAGGCGGCTGTTGCAAAACATAAGTGAAAACGATATTGTCGCTCGTTTGGGAGGGGATGAATTCGCAATCATACTACAAGGAGATTACCCGATAACCACGGTGCAACAACTCGCCAAACAGATACACGATGTGCTGCAGGAACCAATTGTTACACAAGTCGAAAAGTACACAGTGAGCGCCTCCATCGGTATCGCAGTGTTCCCCGAATCGGGTGAAGACATGGAAACCTTGATGAGGAATGCCGATTTCGCCATGTATGACATCAAGAGGAACGGAAAAGGCGGAATCAGGATCCACACGAATGGATGATGTGATAAGTTGAAGGAGGAACGAATTCCGACGCCAAGTGGTACGCCTGCCTGGATGGGTCGTTGGATAACCTGAGATCGTCTGTGTTTACCACTGGAGTGGTTGTGCTCTTCGGTGATCGTTGTTATACGCTTTCGAAGGGGATTCTTCCCCATTCACTTCTTCCTGGGATGGACGAAAGTGCGTTCCAGGAGATCGACCAGTATGTAGAGGAGGAGCCCCAATAGGCTCAGCACCATGATCGAAGCATACATTTGCACATACTGAGCCATCACCCAACTGTTCATGATGTGGTATCCCAAACCATAGCGGGCGGCATAGGTTTCGCTGATGAACAATACCGAGAGTGAAATGCCCAAGGTGATGCGAAGCGAAGAGAATATCCTGGGAAGGATCGCAGGCCATACGATGTCCTTGAAGACTCTGGTGCGGGTGAGATGGTAGGCTTTCGCCAATTCGAGGTATTCGGTTGGAATCTCCTTCACTCCATCGCGGATGGTGACCGCGGCGGGGAAGAAGATGATCACCGATATGAGCAACACCTTGGATACATCCCCTATGCCGAACAGGACCATGAATACGGGAAGGAAGGCGATCTTCGGCAGGGGATACAGGAGATACATTACAGGCGAGACGATACGATCCAGCATCCTGATCCTTCCCGCAGCGATTCCAGTGGGAATCGCCATGGTCAGCGCAAGAGCAAGACCTGCGAGAATCCTGAGAAGTGAGGAGATGATATGGCGATGCATATCTTCATTCATGAAATTGGCAATCCCATGCAAGAGCACCACATGGGGAAACGGCACGATGGGCGAAGCGACCAGCAGAGCGAGGACATACCAGAGGAACATCACCACGATCGCGCCTTTCACATATTTCATGGAAGATCCTCCAAATGTCGGCGCAACAATTTCTCCATGGCGAAGAACTCATCCTTCTGCCTGAGATCCGTTTCGGCGTGATGGGCATTGTGCAACTCGAAATCGACTCCATGGGGAGTCATTACGATCACCCTGGAACCCATGGTGATCGCTTCAGCGATGCTGTGGGTCACCATGAGAAGGGTGAGCGAGTGTTCGGCGACATAGGATTTGATCTCGTCCTGCAACCGCTCCCTGGTACGCTCGTCCAAAGAGGCGAGCGGTTCATCGAGCAACAGGAGCGCCGGTTTCCGTATCAGGGCTCTTGCAAGAGCGACCCGTTGTCGCATGCCTCCGCTGAGCTCATGGGGATAGTGCTTCGTCACATCCGCCAATCCCAGCTTTTCAAGGAGCGTCTCGGCCTCGTGTTTCCTATCTTTGCGCAACCCGAGCAGCACATTGTCGACCACAGGCTTCCATGGAAGCAGTCGATCCTGTTGGAACATGATCCCACAAGCGGACGCACCCCCCTTGATACGAAGGATGCCTTGCGACAAGGGCACCAGACCTGCGATCGCATAGAGCAGACTGGTCTTTCCACAGCCACTTTTGCCCACTATGCTGACCATCTCCCTCGATTCGATCGAAAGATTGAAATGATCGAAGGCCATGTGTCCAGGATAATCGACCCTGGCATCCTGCAGTGAAAGCATCAGAGATCCCGAATGAAACTCGTATCATAGAGATCTTCGGGACCTACTTCGTAGGACGATCCGGTGATGTGCCCTGTCCAATCGATGATCTCGGAAGTGAAGGTGTCGCTTGGCAATCTCGGCGCATGGTAGGGTGGGATATCCATGGTGTCCCTGACCGTTTGGGGAAGGTTGGGAATCACCTCGAGCAATACATCACGGGCGATGTCGGGATTCTGAACAATATCTGCAACTGCCCGAGCATAGGCGCTGTGGAAGGCTTCTATCTGCGATCTCTTATTCTTGATCGCCTCCTCGGTGAAGGCGATGATATTCAGACTCTCGGAGGGGATATCCTCATAGATGATCTTGTCCAACCCGCGTAAGGCACCGATCGATGCAAAGGGTTCGGGGAAAATGCCGGTATCGAGCTCACCCGATGCCACTGCCTCCAAACGGGCGGGAATTTCATTGATGTAGACTTTATCCAAGATATGGTTTTTACCGAGATACTGCTCCAGAAGATAATTGGTGACGCTGATTTCCATCGTTCCCGCCGACAGGGTCTCCTTGTCATCCAATGAGGCCTTGGCCAACAAAGGAAATCTTCCATCGGTGGAAAGTGTACCCTTGAGACGGAAATCGCTGGTGCTCTGGGTGATCAGAGCCACGAGGTCGGTCATCGCTCCATCGACTTGCCGAGTCTGCAATGCCGTCTGCCGGTGTTGACCATTGGTGAACAACACCAACTCGACTTTCGCACCCTCTTTTTCGAAATACCCAGCTTGCAAGGCATGGTAGAACGGGGCCGCATCGACTGCGCCCATCATTCCCACAATCAGGGGGACTTCTTCTCTTGGTGAGGTTTCCTTCTGTTCGGAAGACTTTGCACATCCTCCAAGAAGCAAAATAGATACGATGAGCAAAAAAACCGGCAAAATACGTTTCATCAGAGGCCTCTCTTCACTATTTTCTGGCGAAACAGTACCACAGCCCGCCTACCTATTGCAACGAGGAGTAGAATGACTTGCTTGCCGACAGGGACCATCTATGGTTATCTATCCAAAGGGAGATCATCATCTTATGGATATCGCACATGCACAAAAGAGGAATTTCACCGGATTTTTGATCCATGCCCTGTTTCTTGCCCTCACCTTGAACTTCATAGATGTCAACACCGTGGTACCCAACATGTTGGCAGAAGCGGGCGGTACAGCACTCCATATGGGCCTTCTCAGCGCCATCATGGTGGGAGGCACGAAATTCATGCAACTGGTGTTCGCAGGTATGATCGTTCCTCTGGAGAGGAAAAAGGGTGCACTGTTGATCGGCATCTATCTCAGGGTCGCATCATTGCTAGTGTTGGGAGTATTCCTCAGGACCCTCTCCGGAGAGGCGATGTGGAAAGTGTGGACCATCATGTTGGTCATGTCGATATTCTCCTTCAGTGGAGCCTTCGCGAACATCTCCTACACCGACATCATGGGTAAGGTGATCTTTCCAGAGAGGAGGAAACGCCTGCTCGTTCTCAAACAGTTGATCAGCAGCATAGGTGTGATCCTCTCGGCATTGCTGGTGAAGGTGATCCTCTCCCAAATCGCATACCCCGACAACTACAGCCTTCTGTTCATTTTCGCTGGAGTATTGTTGCTGTTGGCAACCATAGGATTCTGGATATTGGTCGAACCCAAGGGCAAACGGCTGCCGAAAAGTTCCCTTTCCGAGAAGATTCGCCAATTCAAGGATGTATTGAAGGAAGATGCCAATCTGCGCAAGTACCTCTACCTGATCAACACCACGGGAGTGATTGCGGCAATGCTGCCGTTCCTCATCCTATTCGCCAGACAACGTTTCACCGTCGATGGCGGCTTGGCGGGAACCTTCCTCCTCGTCCAGATGGCGGGCAGTCTTGGAGCGAACATCGTCTTGAACCTATTTTCAAAGGACCAAAGATACCGTCCCTTGATCTATCTCTTCATAGGAGTGAGTGCCGCCACACCGATATGGGCCCTGCTGATGCCAGCCGATCCGATGTGGTATGCCTCGGTATTCCTCCTCAGCGGAATTTCCCACACACTCAACCAAATCCTTTCATCGGGTATCCTGCTGGAAATCTCGACCAACGAAAATCGTGCGATCTACACAGGGCTTTCCGGAGCAGGCTCCATCATGCAGGTGCTCTATCCCCTTGCCGCTGGGGTTCTCGTTTCGGCAATCGGTTTCACCGCGGTCTTCATCATGAGTGCGATCTACATCCTCCTCGGCTTGTACAGTGCCCGCACCATCACCTGCACCCGCCTGGTCATCAACGAGGACACACAAGGCAAATCCGTGTGATAAAACGATTCCAGAACAAGAGAAATAATGGTATCCTGCAGTTGGATTGGAGGTCCGCTGGACATGAGGCATGCATATGTCCGTGCAAGTTCACTACTCGCCACATCACTGTCGCTCTGCTTTGCTGCTCTCCTTTTGCTCCTCTCCTTCGATTCGTTTGGGGAAGAAGGCTTTTCCTGGACACAAGTGGTGGGGTTCCTGATCCACAACATTCCCACCATCGTGATACTTTCGCTTGCGCTTGTGGCCAGAACACGACACCTTGTGGGAGCGATCGGTTTTCTTGTGGTGGCGGTACTGTTCATCATTCTGTTTGGCAAACAGAACGAACTGACAGGATGGTTGCTCATTAGTGGAGTACCCATCCTTATCGCCATCCTCCACTGCATCGCATGGTTCGGAAGGAAGAGAAACGACAGTTGAGTAGGGAACCATGACTTGGTGCCATGGAATCCAAAGGGAGGTATCTCGTGAAACTGAAAACACGCTATATCGTGCTGATCATCCTACTGATATTGATAGTGGTGGGGATATTTGTATTCCGATCGTTCGTACGACAGGCGGAAGCGGGGCTGGAACAACTTTCTTCAATGGAACTGGCCACTCCGAACTTGGCTGCGATTCCCGATGGAAGATATGTGGGTTCCTATGAAGCCTTTCCAGTGAAGGTCGAGGTGGCTGTGACTGTCTCCGAACATATGATCAAGGACATTGAATTGCTGAAACACCGCAATGGGCAAGGGAAGGCGGCCGAAGCCATCATCGACCGGATAGTGGAGCAACAGAGCGTGGAGCTCGATGTGGTCTCCGGCGCCACCTACAGTTCACTGGTGATACTCAAGTCGGTTGAGCAGGCTCTTGCCGAATAAGACTCATCTCTCGACCACGCGGGCTCCGATGGGCAGCAACAGGAATTTGCCCATCCGCATATACGCGATTCCCACCGGTATTCCCACGATCGTGATACACGAAAGTATCCCATAGACGATATAGACGATCGTGAGGCACACCCCTATTGGCAACCAGATGATGTTCAGCACCGTCTGGAAAAACCTCCGGATGGGGGATACATGATGGCTGGCGATATCGGTTTCCCGCACTATTTCCTTCCCGAAGGGAAAGGCGGACAATTTGGCGAATTCCACGCAAGCCCTTCCGATGGGGATTCCGATTATCGTGAGGTAGAAGATCAGTGCAAGGGCCAACCACCCCAAAGCGAGTGCGCACCCACCGAAGATGAACCAGAAGATATTTCCTATGGAAGCCATATCGAGCTCACATCACACGTTTGGCGAATTCGATCGCACTGGTGAAATCTTCGCTGTTCGGATGTCCCCAGCCATAGAAGAGGAAACTGCCCCAACAGACGACTTCTTCGGTTTCCACCTCGATACCCTGAGCGATCAAGGTCGCCCGAACCTCCTTCTGGAAGAATTTCCTGCTGGCGCACGAAGTGACCAGGGCGGCTCGCTTTACCTTTGTGGAGTCCAGGGTCTTGGCAAACTCAATCAGAGCGGGATTGCTCGTTCCGCCATAGATACCTCCAACCATGAACAAAAGATCGACCTGATCCAACTTCGGTTCTTCCTTCACATCGATCGCTTCGATGTCCAGTGCCTGGGCCATTGCCTTGGCAATCTTTTTCGAGTGGCCCGTCTTGCTCCCATACACAATTTTCATTTCCATATTTCCTCCTGCTACTTCATCGATAGAATCGGGTGACTGTCGAGAATCTACCGGTCACATACCTCGAAAGACGGGGAAAATGGCGGTAGAGGAATCCTGCGAGTTTGCCGATCGGTGTCAACGTCATCTCCGCGATCCGCTTCTCGGAGCAGGCGACGACCTTGTCGGCCACCGATTCCCGTGTGGCCGCCTTCTTCCTCTCGTCCAAGGCAATCGACGAGCCGTCCGGAGCGAATACCCGCTTCTGCGGCTCGTTGCGTGTCATACCCACGTGCACGATACCGATGTGGATGCCCGTATGGGCCAATTCGCAACGCATGGATTCGCTGAGTATCTTGAGCGCCGCCTTGCTTGCACCATAATACGAGGTGAAGGGAAGTCCCCTCAAGGCCATGATGCTTGAGATGAACACGATGCTGCCCTTGCTTTCGCGAAGTGCCGGCAATGCGGGTTTGATCATGTTGAGACTGCCGAAGAAATTCGTTCTCATGATCTTCTCTGCCACTTCGATTGAAGTGGCCTCAACCGTACCACGCATGGAAACTCCGGCATTGAGCACGAGTACATCGATGGTTCCATGGTCCGCTATGATCGCAGCCACCGCATCACTACATTCGGTGGCATCGCCCACATCGGTCTTCATTGCATGGATGGAACAACCCAATCGTGCCAACTCCGAAGAAGTTGTCTTCAAAGCCTTTTCATCCCTGCCCAGGACCACCACATGGTACCCCTTGCGGCAATAGGTGGTGGCAATGGCCTTTCCTATTCCCTTCGCTCCTCCGGTGATGACCACCACCTTCTTCTCATGCATCCGGCAAGCCCTCCTTCAGCAGTCGTGTATCGAGCAACATCCCCACACCTATGGCGACAATGGCCACACCACTGGTGAGCATGAGCCACTCGATCGGAATGGAATCGGACAGAGGACCGAACACCAACATCGCCATCGGCATCACCGAACTGGAGAGCATGCCGAAGACTGAGAACACCCGTCCCATGTAACGACTGTCAACCCTCTGCTGCAACAGTACCGTGAAAGGGGAATTGAACAAAGGCATGCTGATGCCCAACAGTACCATACAGGCGAGATACAACCAGAAGGGGGGTATGAATCCGATCAGGAACACGAAAGTTCCGAACACCAGGAGACTGGTTCCCATGGTACGTATCCTGTTGTGGAAGCCTCCCCAAGTGGCCACCAGAAGACCGCCCAGCACCATCCCGGCCGAGAAGGCCGCTTCTATCGCGGAAAGACGCCATACATCCTCCCCATAGCTTCTCGCAACCTGAAGAGGGGAGAGGAAGGCCGCCGGAGCGACCATCACGAAATAGAGGCCACAAAAGGTGAACAGTATCTTGATGAAACGGTGGGATCCGATGTAGGCGAAGCCCTCCTTGAGATCCTGCAAATAATCGATCTTTTCCATCTCGACTCCCTCAACATGGCTGGGAATCTTCAAAAGGAACACCAGAATGAAGATGGCGAGTGTCGCTGTGCCCACATCGATGAGGAAGATCGCCTCCATGGGGAGCATGCTCAACAGTGCTCCACCTGCCAAGGGTGAAATGATGTTCACCACCGATAGTGTGCTGCTGTTGATTCCATTCACTCTCATCAACTTGTCGGAGGGGACGATCTGGGGCAGGATCGCATGGACCGCGGGTGTTTGGATTCCCGTACCGAACGAACGTACGGCGAGCACTGCGAACATCTGCCAGAGTTCCTCCTGCCCGAGGTGGAAGAATATGGCCATACCCAATGTCGCCACCGCGATCAAGGCATCCGAGAGCACGATGAGACGCCTGCGGTCGAACCGATCGGCCCACACGCCTGCGAACGGGGAAACCAAAAAGGTGGGAATGAAGCCACAGAGGATCGAAATGGTCATCACCGAACCCGATTGGGTCTCCAACGTGATATGCCAGATGATTGCATATTGCACGAGAAGCGAACCGAATAGACTGATATTCTGGCTTATGAGGAAAAGGATTGTCCTGTACTTCCAATCGGTGGTGCGCATGTGAATTCCTTCAATGAGGCCAATCGTTGCCTAAAGGTAAAAAATTGACCATAATCGAAGGTATATGACAAATCAATCCGGGTGTCAAATGATTCGGAGAAAAAGGATGCGACAAGATGATGAACGATGGATGGAGTAGGCGGATGGAAGCTGCCTCCGAGGCCGCCAGAATGGCGGGGAAACTGCTTCTCAACGGACTTGGGGAGGATCTGGGGACCACTTCCAAGGGAAGGAACGACTTCGTCACGGTGATGGACGTCCGTTCGGAAGAATTGATCAAGCACCATCTGCACACACTGTTCCCTTACGACAACTTCCTTGGTGAGGAGATGGGGTACGAGCAATATGGAGACGGCGGGACCTGGATCATCGATCCCATTGATGGAACCACCAACTACATCCATGGAATACCCGGTTATACCATCAGCATCGCCTATGAGGAAAAGAAGTGGGATCCCGTGGTGGGAGTGGTCTATGATCCGGTCTTGGATGAACTCCATGCGGCACAAAGGAATCATGGAGCCTTCTGCAACAACGTGTCCATTGCGGTTTCCCCAGTGGTCGATGTACACCAATCGGTGGTGATGATCTCGCCACCACTACGGAAACCGGAACGCCTGAGCGATTACCTTGGACTATTTGCAGATATCTGCAGGAATGCAGGTGAAGTGAGGGATTTCGGTTCCGCAGCGGGACACCTGTGCCATGTGGCCCATGGACGGGGAGAAGCCTTCATCGAATTCGGACTAAAATACCACGATATCGCAGCAGGGATCGTGATTCTGAAGGAGGCGGGGGGTGAAGTCTCCTCCCTCGATTTGACAGAAAAGAACGAGTGGATGGGAAACATCATCGCCAGCAACAAGGCGCTCCACTCGTGGTTCGTGGAGCACGCGCAGTTCTCCTAGACGATACTCTTGTACCACACGTTCATGCTCTCGATACGACCTGCGATCTGGGTGTTGTTCTTGAGCCGTCCTCCGTACGAATAGGCACTCTTGGCGAATGTGATGTTCATTCCCGGGGATATCGCCCTCGCAATGGTATAGGCGGTCTTGATCCCTCTTGCCGCAATAGTCCCCTCAAGGAAAGAGAGAAGAGTCGATGCATGCCCCTTGCCTCTTTCAGAGGGCAAGGTGGCGAAATCGGTCATCTCGGCATACAACTTGTCCTGATGGAACTCGCATTCGGCTGAGGCTAGGGCAACGAACCGGCCTTCGTTTTCCATTGCCGCATAGACTGTCCCCTCCTTCATCGATTCTGCGATGAATTGCGGATCATGGATCGGGAAAGGGTAGGAGTCGAACACCTTGTCGTAGAGCTGCGCCATCGCAGGTGCATCGGAAGCGGTGCAAAGCCGAATCCCGTCTGCCGGTGCGAGCCCGTCACCATGCTGTTTCGACAGGGCGATATCCAGCACTTCATCGTACTTGGCTTCCAATGATTCGTGTTTCCTCACTTCATCGAGAAACAGACCGAGGAACAACACTTCCTCCTCTCCTTTGCACATCCGTTGGGCATTGGCTTCAACGGAAAACCGTGCATCGAGAAATGGAGCGGCATCCTTTGCCCGAATCTTGGCGAATATCTTGCCATAGTCGAACCGCTTTGCCAATTCCACCAATTGTGGGGCCAACTCCACCGTATCGGAAACTCCTAGGTCCATAAGGTAGATTCTGTCGCTTTCAGGACCATGTTGGATACGGGCTCCATGAAAATCCTGTATGACATCGTTACCCATCCGCATTCCCCTCCGCATAGGCCTCGCTGGCCTTCACATGACCCTCGGGTGTCATCGAGTAGCTGTCGTCATAATCACACAGCAGCTTCTCGATTCCATGGGCCTTGTATTCGTCCGAATCATCGAGCTTCAATTCCAAGGTACACTTGTCGCAATCGCGATCGCACATCACCGATGTGTAGTCGTCGGGTTCACGATACGTGGTGATCACTCCCTCGAAATTCCGCAATATCACCTTGTTGGTGGACCATGAGAGGATATAGTTGGGCATGATCGGGATCTTTCCTCCTCCCCCAGGAGCGTCGATCACATAGGTCGGTACACAGAATCCACTGGTGTGTCCCCTCAGACTCTCCATGATCTCGATTCCCTTGCCCACCGATGTCCTGAAATGGGTCAATCCCTCCGACAAATCACACTGGTAGAGATAGTAGGGGCGAACCCTGCTGTAGGCGAGTTTTTGCACCAGACGCTTCATGATGCGTGGGCAATCGTTCACATCGTTGAGCAACACCGATTGGTTACCCAAAGGGATTCCCGCATCGGCGAGCATCGACATTGCCTTGCGTGATGATTTGGTCAATTCCCTGGGATGGTTGAACTGGGTGTTCAACCACAACGGATGGTATTGCTTGAGCATGGAGACAAGCTTCCCGGTGATCCTGTAGGGGAGTACCACCGGAATCCTGGAACCGATGCGGATGATCTCCACATGTTCGATGGCCCGCAATTCGGAGAGAATCCACTCGAGGTAATCATCCGAAAGCATCAAAGGATCGCCTCCGCTGAGCAGCACGTCCCTCACTTGGGGCGTGTTGCGGATATATGCCAATCCCGCTTCTATCTGAGCCCTATCGGGTATGCTGTCCACATCACCCACCTTCCTTTTTCTGGTGCAGTGCCTGCAATACATCGCACAGGTGTTGCTGATGAGGAACAGGACCCTGTCGGGATAGCGGTGGGTGATTCCCTGAACCGGGCTGTCGGCATCCTCATGCAGGGGGTCGGCCATATCGTGCTTGGCGATGTCCAGTTCCCGGATATCGGGGAAGGCCTGCTTGAAGATCGGATCATTCTCAAGGTTGTCCGTATCGATGAGTGAAAGGTAGTAGGGTGTGATGGCCATGGGGAACTTCTCGATCGTCTTCTCGATATCCTTCCTCCTGCCGTCTTCGAATGTATGGTCGAGCAGTTTCTCGAATGTCCCGATGTCCTTCACGCAGTGTTTCAATTGCCACTTCCAATCACGCCAACGGTCCTGGCTTATTTCTGTATCGAAGCGGTCTATGATCTGTTGTTCCGAGTCGGTGAATGACATGGTCTTACCTCTTGTTTCCCATCTTCCGTGTGGTAAAAAGCAAAATATGGTACAGGCACACAGAAGGTCTGTGGTCGAATGATTGCTCCACTCAAAATGCAATTATTCTTTCATTGGATATAGTAATTGTAACACATGCAATAAGTAATCGCAAGTGCATGGGAAAAACTAGCATGAAACGGGCAATTTGGGGGCCGGTTTCCCAAACACTTTTGCTCACCTATATCCCTAACTGCAGGTGATATGCTCCGTCGTTACCTATGGATCGATAAGAATACTCCGCATGCCTTGACACTACCTGTCGTTCCATGGTTTATTGCTAGTATCAATAATTGCCAATAGCAACAATTGCTGGTATCAACAGAATGGGTGTTGGCTGAAGGACACATAGGATGATCGATGAGATACTGCGGATAAAGAAGCGGTGTGACTTTGGAGAAGAGATGGGGAAATCACTCAACCTCACGATGGGGGAAGTGGAATGCATTTTCACATTGGCGGACCACCGTGCCATCTCTTCCAAACAACTCTCATCAATGCTGGAAGTCTCTCCATCCCGGGGAAGTCGCATTGTCGCGAAGCTTGTGGATCGCGGCTATATCGTGACGAATGTCGATCCTCACGATAGACGTACCGTCATGCTCTCACTTACCGAAGAAGGGCGTCGGTGCCACCAGGAATTGGAACAGGAAAAGATCATCTGTGAACAACGCCTTACAAGCCGTCTTGATGCGCAACAGTTGCGAATTGTGAAGGATGGCTTGGATATTCTTTTGAAAGTCATGTAAGGAGCATGGAAGACCATGGAAACGAAAGTACACGATGCGATAAATGTGCGCTACTCGAGCCTCGCACAGACCAGTTGTTGCCTCTCCTGCGGAGGTGCGATCAACCATAGCAGGGCATCCGAAGGTGAGGTATGTGTCGACTTGGGTAGTGGAAGGGGAACCGATGTGCTCAGACTCGCCGAGAGTGTGGGACCGAAGGGTTTCGTCTACGGGATAGACCTCTCCGACGGTATGTTGCGCAAGGCGCGCAGCCATGCGCAAAGCATGGGATTCGAGAACGTGTCGTTTGAAAAGGCGAATCTCGAACAGTTGCCGCTCGAAAGCGACACCGTTGATTTGGTGATATCCAACTGCACCATCAACCATGCCGATGACAAGCAGAAGGTGTGGAACGAGATCCACCGGATTCTTTCCCCGAACGGGAGGTTTGTCGTGAGCGACATCTACTCGTTGCAACCGGTACCCGAAGAGTACCGCAACGATCCCGAAGCGGTCGCCGAATGTTGGGCTGGTTCGGTGACCAGAGAGACGTATGTCGGGCAATTGCAACAGGCGGGTTTCACCGATGTGCAAATCCTCGAAGAGAGCGAACCCTATCCGAAGGGACAAATAGAAGTTGTCAGCTGGACCATATTGGGAGTGAAAACTCCCAAAAAAAGTTGCTGCTGTCAAAAATAATTAGGAAGGAGGTAACACATGAGATCACTCATTACCAAGAATCCTCTCGCCAAGAAAGACGTAGCCCAGTGCTGCGCAAAGAATTCGGTGGTTGTGGCAGGTTGTCACGACTGAGGATTCGGGATGTTTCCGGTCAGCTGAAAGGCTGGCCGGAAACTCCACTTCATCAAGGAAACACAACAGAATGGAACAGTCGAAACACAACATCATCGGACCACTTCGCGATAGCGAAGACTATTTCATCGTAAATCCCCTGAGTCGCCAGGCGGATATCATCACCGCACAGAAGGCCCGTGAATTCGAAACAGGTGAATTCACCGATCACGATGAACTGGCTGCAAAAGGCTACCTCGTCGATCCAGAAGAGGAGAAGAAACGATACCGGAAGGAATACCTCGATTTCCTTGACCATAGGGATTCGGATGAAATCCAGATCTTCTATGTACCGACCTACTTCTGTAATTTCGCCTGTTCCTACTGCTACCAAGAAGGCTATGAACACACCCCGGAAATCAAGCACACCGACGTGATCGATGCCTTTTTCACCTATATCGAACGAGAATTTGCGGGAAGAAGGAAATACATCACCGTCTTTGGTGGAGAACCCCTCCTTCCTGGAGCCGAAGCAAAGGCGAACATCACCTATTTGGTACAGGAGGCGACCAAACGCGAATTGCAGCTGGCCTTCGTCACCAACGGCCATTCGCTTATGGAGTATATCCCCATACTCAAGAGGGGCCTCATTCGGGAAATCCAGGTAACCATCGATGGCCCAGCCCCTGTCCACGATCGACGTAGGATGCTCAAGGGAGGGCAGGGTACGTTCGACCGTATTGTGGAAGGGGTCGACAAGGCCCTGGCAGAGCATATGCCGATCAATCTCAGGGCGGTGATGGACAAACAGAATATGCCCCATTTGGGAGAACTCGCCGAATTCGCGATCAAGAAAGGATGGACCGACAATCCCCTGTTCAAAACCCAGTTGGGAAGGAACTACGAGTTGCATGTCTGCCAATCGGACCAACAGAAACTCTATGATCGGGTGGCAATGTACGAGGATGTCTACGACTTGGTGAAAAGACAACCTGAATTCCTCGATTTCCATCGTCCCGCGTTCTCCATTTCCAAGTTTCTGTTCGAGAACGGGGAGATGCCCGCTCCACTTTTCGATTCCTGTCCGGGATGCAAAACCGAATGGGCCTTCGATTTCTCGGGAAGAATCTTCTCCTGTACCGCCACAGTCGGTAAGGAGGGCGAAGCGTTGGGCACGTTCTATCCCACCGTAACTCGCAAGGAAGAGCTTGTCGATCAGTGGGAACAACGCGATGTGACCACCATCGAAGCCTGCACCGAATGCCCATTGCAGCTTGCCTGTGGAGGAGGCTGCGCATCGGTGGCAAAGAATGCGACGGGAAAGATAGCGAGTCCCGATTGCCGACCCGTGGATACGCTCATGGGAATGGGACTCTCACTCTACTTCACCCAAGCCCAATGAATATTATTACAAAGGAGATATTGGAATCATGACAAAATTCATCAAGGAAATCACCGCCGAAGAGTACCAAAGGGAGGTGCTTGAAGCACCCCGTGCCATCGTCGATTTCTATTCAACCGAATGCCCCCCATGTGAGGCCTTGGCATCCAAATACGACGCATTGAGCGAAATCTATGGCCAGTTCATCCCCTTCATCAAAATATTTCGTCAAGGAAACAGGGAATTGGCCACCAATTTGGATGTCACCGGTTCCCCGACCGTGCTTTTCTACAAGGAAGGCAAGTTGGTGGGAGACAAATTGACCGGGGGCGTGAAACGCTCCGATCTCATGAGGAACATCGAAGCACTCCTTACTCCATCCGAAATCGAAGCCGCACGGAAAAAGATTGTCCCTGTCGAAACGAAAACGGATGTGGTGATCCTGGGAGGAGGTCCTGCGGGACTGACCGCAGGCATCTATCTCGCCCAAGCCCATGTGAAGACGATCCTGGTCGACACAGCCCTTCCGGGAGGCTATGTGGCGACCACCCATCAGGTTTCGAACTATCCCGGATTCATCGAAGCCCAACAGGGATTCATGCTCAGTCATTATATGAGCGAACAAGCCAAAGCCAATGGAGTTGAATTCAGGGCCGCCGTTGAAGTGAATTCGGTCGATCTTGAAGGCCGCACCGTAACCATCGACGGAGTGGAGACCATACAAGCCAAACGGGTGGTGATCGCCACCGGCTCGCGCCCAAGGCCACTTGGACTTCCCGGTGAGAACGAATACCGTGGAAACGGCATATCCTATTGCGCCACCTGTGATGCGAAGTATTTCGAAGGAAAGGAAGTCGTGGTCATCGGAGGTGGTAACTCGGCGGTGGAGGAGACCCTCTTCATTGCGAAGTTCGCGAAAAAGATCACCATGGTCCACCAGTTCGACCATTTCCAAGCGAACAAGGTGGCTCAACAAGAGCTGAAGAAGTTGGGCAATGTCGAAGTGCTGTTCGAACACGAGCCGAGGGAATTCAAGAAATATGGCACCATGGACATGGGTGTGGTGGTGGAAGATCTCAAGACGAAGGAAAGAAAGGAGTTGCGAACCCATGGCATCTTCGTCTTCGTAGGCTTCCTCCCGAACATTGAAATGTTCAAGGAAGGTCTTGAGTTGGACCAGTGGGGCTATCTCATGACCAACGGAGACATGGAGACCAACATCAAGGGTGTGTATGCGGTCGGGGATGTGAAGACCAAGCAGTATCGTCAGATCACCACCGCGGTCGCCGATGGAACCATTGCTGCAATCGCTATTTCAAAAGGGCTCTGATCCACAATGAATTGCCTGGCATGCCAGACTAAGTCCTGCAGGAGCACCGTCTCCTGTGGGGCCGAGTCCTTCGATATGGACACGCAACTGGGACTGTACCACCATCAAGATACCCAGAAGATCATCCAAGCAGCCGCACATCTGGTGGATGGCGACAGGGCGGGAACATTGTCCAGAATCCGTGAGATCATCGAATTCGCCAAAGAAATGAGATACCGGAAGATCGGACTCGCCTATTGCTTTGGAATGGAGCATCTTGCACAACAGGTACGGGATATCCTTGGATCGGAAGGTTTGCCTGCCACGGGAGTATCCTGCACCGTAGGAGGATTGGGCCAGAATGCAATCAACCAAGAGAGTACTCTTGCCGGAGTCTCCTGCAGTCCCTTGAACCAAGCGGCCCAGTTGAATGCCCAGGGTGTGGACCTCGCCATAGTGATGGGACTCTGCATGGGACACGATATCCTCTTCAATCGCCATTTCGAAGGAGATGTGACCACATTGGTGGTCAAGGATAGACCATTCGGCCATGAACCGGTCAAGGGAATCGAAGCATTGCATGCCTCGATTCCCAGATAATGGTTGTTCCCCCTGCAGGGAGCGATTATAATTGGAGTGCAATCGGGAGGAAGAAAATGGAAAAGGAAATCACCATCACCCAGTTCGCACAAGAATTGAAGCAAAGGCTTCAGTCGGGCAAGACCGTCGATTGCTGCAAGGACGAGCTGCTCCGACTTGCCGATCTCATTACCGCGAAGATTGGTGACGAGAAGATCTTGGTGACCTGGAAAGATTGATCTGATTCAGTACAATCCCAACTCTTTTACAGTCTCGATATACTGGGCAACCAATGTATCGTAGTGTTGCAATGCCTTCAGGAAGATATCCTTTCCCATGATGGCCGCTCCTGCATCCGAAAGGGATTCCACAGGTCGTCTGGAACCACCACTTCCCAACAACCCGAGATAGCGCTCGACCGAACCCTCTTTCGCAGCAAGCAGGTCGTTCGCGATACCCATGGCTCCCGAGGCTCCCACAGGATAAGTGAACATATAGTAGGGTAGGTACAGGTGTTCCACAGTGAGCCATTCGAGATTTCCATACTGCTGGATATCGACCTCGGGTCCCAAGTAGTGGGTCAGAAGTTCCCCATACAGAGTCGCGATGGCTTCCAAAGTGAGTGGCTCCTCGGCTTCTTCCATCGTGTACAGGGTGTGTTCGAATTCGGTGAGAAGGGTTTGCCGCATCAGTTTCCGTGTAAGTACCAGAAGCACTCTTTCGAGCAAATATGCCCTGGTGTGAAGGTCGGTAAATTGGGCAAGCAAATAATTGGCCAACAACTCTTCATGGACGGCAGCCACCGTCTCCGACTCCAAGATGGAAAACTCATACGAGCAAAACCGGTTGTGCCGGATGCTGTACCAGGCATGCATCGCATGACCCGCTTCATGGGCCAAGGTGAACAAGCTCTGCAGGACCCTACTCGAATAGTTGAGCAGAATTTTCGGTCCCCCCACATAACTGGCCACCGTATAAGTGCCGGGACGTGCCTTATCCAAAACCCACTGTGCAAGAAGTCCCTTTCCCAATACCGCGGAGAATTCACTTCCCAACATTGCACACGATGCGCAGATCAACCGTACGGCCTCATCGTACATCACCTCCATCTTCGGCGGAGTCATCAAAGGAACGTCCAGATCGTACATCTTCAATTTCCCTACACCCAACAATCGTTTCCTAACCGAAAAGTAGGCATGGAAACTCGAGACACCCGATCGTATGGTTGTGGTCAAGGAACCATGGACCGATTCATCGATCTCCTGGGAATCGAGGATCCTCGTTCGCGTGGAGGAATATTCTTGCATTCTGGTGAACATGATCTGTTGCCGAAGATTCATTCGCAAGATGGCAGTCAACGTCTCCTTGTGGGCGATGAACGGACGATAGTAGTGGGCATAGGCTTTTTCCCGAACATCCCGCGCAGGATGTTCGAGCAAGCGGGCAATGGTAGCATGTCCCACGAGGATGGTTCCGATGGGTTTGAAGGTAAAATCATTGTGTACCAACTCATCGTGGATCCTCTTGACCTGGATGTGACTACCCGAGAGGATGGAAGCAGTCTCCTTATGGGTGCGTCTGATGTATCGCACCATACGACGATATGGTGCGAGTTCCGGTGCTTCCAGAAAAAACCGTTCGATGATGGAAGAGGGTATCGACGCGATTTGGTGAAGGGTGGGACTCCACTCGTCTTCGATCGCCTCCCATTGGGATTCAACCTGTACGAGCCGTCCAGTATCGGACGGCTGCACATGGGAAGCGATGAATGCCTGCTGGTGGGCATATTCATGCTCTTCGAGTAGTTCGCTGTAGGCTTCAAGTACACTCAACAAGCCTTGAGCATCATCGATTGTCCTGCTCTCCATACCCGGTTATACCA
>CAYZJV010000057.1:0-18609 GCA_964478945.1 uncultured Spirochaetaceae bacterium
CGCATGCCGGCACCAAAAACCGGAGCCTTACCGCTTGGCTACACCCCTACGCCCATATAACAATGTATGGCAGCGTCTTGTCGTAGTTACAAGACGCCGCCCACAAAAATACAGGTTTTCCTTGGCTTTGTCCAGTAGGTGTGGGTAGAGTACACCCGATTTTATTCCACTCAGCCTTCGTCGTACTCTTCGTCGGCCTCCGGTGGTGGCGCCATCTTGTAGGCTTCCAGGATCGCATCCTGCATGATGGCCCGGAAATCGCTGCTGATGGGATGGGCCACATCCTTGAATTCCCCGCTTTTGGTCTTACGGCTCGGCATTGCCACGAAGAGGCCCGACTTTCCATCGATCACCTTGAGATTATGGATGACGAATTGATTGTCGAACGTTATGGTCGCATACGCCCGCAATTTCCCCTCGGAAGCTATCCTACGAACCCTCACGTCGGTAATTTCCATGCGAACTCCCCTTACGCTGTATCATACTAAGACGGTAGCACCAGAATGACCGGGATGCAAGCATTTTATATCAAAAATCGTCACATTGAGATCCAAATCTTCCAATTTTGTTCGCAAAGTTGTAAATTCTTGTTCGCGTTCCCAAAGGTAGCAATAGGCCGCTCCGCTCCCGCTCAATCCACCGAAACACCCCGGATAGCCCTGTGCCACACGATCCAAACGATCATACAGATCGGAAAGCGTTCCCATGACACTGCGGAAGGAGTTGGAGAAGCTCCAGAATGACAATGGCTTCCCATACATGGAAATCATCTCATCCCTACCCAACGACGGACAGAGTGGATTCTCAGTCCGCCCAATCTTATCCAAAGCGGCATATGCCTTCGCGGTGGACACACCTTTCGAATTCGGCATCACGACAAGGCCCTCCAGATCTTCCCGTGGAGCGAGCGGTGTAATCTTCTCTCCCCTGCCTTCGACACACGCAACCGGTGATTCACCTAGAAAGAAGGGGACATCGGAACCAACCAGAGCCCCTACCCCAGAAAGCTCACACGGAGAGAGAGGATTACCGAAACAGTCGTTCAAGAGCTTCAGTACTGCAGCCGCATCGCTCGAACCACCACCGAGTCCAGCCTCCTGGGGAATACGCTTGCGACAACGGATCGCAATACTGGCGATGATGCCGGCCCTTTTTGCAAACAGATCGACGGCAACCGACATGGTATTCGGATGAGGAAGCTCCATCCCGATCGTATCCACCGCAATGGCGAGGGTATCGGATTCGGTGATTGAAACTTCGACCTCATCGGCCAGATCAACCATCTGGAACAACGAGAGCAAATCATGGAACCCATCGTCCCGCTTGGCCCCCACATCCAAATGCAGATTCACCTTCGCAGGAGCAAGAGTCTTCATGTTCACCATAGACCCGCCTCTTCCAAACACAATGTCACCTTCCCGTCCCAATCCCTGTTCGCCTGGGGATTGCCTGGACTGGGATGGAGTATCGACACCACCGGAAGGGAAAGTCCCAACCGCCCGGCACTCCGTTCCAGACGCTTGGTGGCGAATTTTCCAATCCCCACCAGAGCCTTCGGCGCCACCAGAGCCACGATATCGTCAAGATAGGCATCGCACACCGCATCAAGCTCGTCGCGTTCGGCCTTCACCAGCTTTTCGGGTACCACGTTGCGGGCCGTCTTCCCCCCATCCATGAACACCAGAGGACAGTAGTTCATCACCGCATTGGCAGTGAAGAAATTCTCGGCTGAGCCGAAACGGGTGGCCATCAAGCCCCACAAACGACGACCGCTCACTTCACTTCGACCGACGGCAAAGCCCTTCACAGGTCGTGCAGGATGTTCCCTCAAGGGCTTTTCCACCACTCCATCCAACCGCATCCACTCGGAAACCGCGGTGACTTCTCCAAACGGAACACCCGTTTGGGCCATGCCGAACGGACCGGGGTTCATCCCAAGGAAGAGGATATCCACATGGGGATGCACATAGGTGAGAAGGTACTTCTCGTGGATATCCCACGCATAGGAAAGAGGGTTGTAGACATATCCATCGAAGCTGAAATCGATCGCATCCACCTCGTCGGAGAATCGCCGGGTACGCGCCACAAGCTGTTCGGTGAAGGAACTCAATCGATACCCTCCGTATGGAACAGTTGGGTCCTTTGTGCGAAGGCACGTTTTTTCGAGATCACCATATAGGCAATGAAGGCCCCGATCATGTACACAGCCGAGATGAGCACAGCCAACCAGAACAACTCCGGGCGATTCTTGGTCACGCTGAACGCAGGCAGATTCACACTGAGTATGATCGGAATGGCAAGTACGAACACAATACCGACCGAGTACATGTAGTCGGTCGCAACAGGGGTCTCGAATTCAGGATCCACTACCCTCAGAAGAGCCAACCCGGTTGGAAGGGTACCCGTCGCCGTCCCATAGATTACAAGCATCCGATAGAACTGGTGGTCATCATAGAGACGACTGCAGTAGGCAGGAAGCACCACCAGGGTAATCAGTATTCCCACCACCACGAGCGTGAGTATGGGCAACCAATACCCTTGTACAGCCACAAGGGAAATCGCTCCCAACGACGCAGCCACCGTCAAATCGACTGAAAGTCCGCTGATACGGTTGCAGGTGGCGTTGTCGATCGTGGTCTCCACCTTGACCAGTTTCATGAACATCTTCACAGCCAAGGCACAGAAGGCACTGAAGATGAAGTTGATCCCCCACAGGCTCTCGGCCAACTCGACACCAAGGGGGCCGATCAAGCCGAGCAATTTCGAGAGCAAGGTCAAGAATCCCCAACTCAACAGATAGGTGAGCATCACCAGCGCGATATGATAACTCAGTGTATCGAGCGACTCACCGTCGGTGGAAAGATAGGAACCCACCGGGCGCTCCGACTCCACCCTGCTGAAAAAGCCTGTGCGTATGCTCTTCTTCTTGATCTTGTCGGCATACTTTTTGCCGATCCAACCCCTCTTGAGCCCTTGGTTGATCAGCACCACACCACCGAACGAACCGAGAAGGAATCCGATCGCAGCCATGGTGAGCCCCACCGAAGAGCCTCCGATGAATCCCATCCTTTCCCATGTGGAGCCGATCGAGTAGGCTTGGCCCGGACCCAACTCGAACCCTAGGGTGAGGGTGAATCCGAACGCAGGGAACAGATCGGGCTTCACTGTGGCGATCAGAAGCGCGGTCACCAGAAGACCGAAGAAACACTGGAGCCCATACTGGCCGATGACCGCAGTCACATTCTGTGCGAGGATACGCTTCCCATTGTGCCCAGGTTCCCTCTTTCCGGTCACCCGCAACATCATTGCAATGAAACTGATGTTGAGCAGATGGTAGACCAACTCGCCAAGATAGGCACTCTCCAAGCCCCATAGCGGTGCGATGAAGTTGTAGAACAGCAGGAGAAAGACTCCCGCAAGGATCGGAGCGGGAATCAAGAACCGTTGGAAGAACGAGATGCGGGCCCTGAGGAGTGCCGCAACCAGCAGTGAGAGAGAAATGATTCCTATATGGATGATGTAGTTCCAGTTCATGTTGCGGGAACCTCCTTTTGGTCCTCTTCGTAGTTCCCCATGGCCTTGAGTGCACCATAGAGCTCGACATATTTCAGTATCGATCTAGTGCCGACCACACGAATGCGCCAAAGCGTATCCCCATGGTAGAATTCAACGGTACTCTTCGCATTCACGATCATCGATTGGATATCCTTGAAGGCAAACACCAATGTTCCGGCTCCTGCGAATTTTCCGGTCGCCACCATCCTGTCCGATTCCAGGGTAAGGGTGAATCGCTTCGACCATGTCACCAAACGCTTACCCTCTCCCTTTTGGAGCAAAACCCCTTCGTCGGCAGGAAACAAAGGGGTACCCCCGGCAGTCTCCCTGGCGATCCCGACCAATTCCGACTGCTCCCACTCGTGCCATGCGTGGATACTATCCAATGCAGGGAAATCAGCTGAAACGGGTTCCAATTCATCGTAGGGATTCAACTTTCCCTTCAAGGAACAATTCGTGCATACGATCCGGTCACCTTCGGTGGTGATGGTGGACTTCCCACCACACGAAGGACAGAGATAAAGCACCTTTTCCAGACCCTCGGAGAGATGATCGGACACATAGGGAATGCGGTGTTCGGCTTGCCACCGGCGGTGGCTGAAGCCCAACGTGTTGGTAAGCAAATCATGCAATTCCCCCACCTTCATCCTTCTCAATTCATCGGGATACACGACACGTACCACCCGTAGGGTTATTTCGCCCTTGCGGGAATACTTCGCCCAACGGGGACGCTGGGCATAGCCTCCCTCGATATGCATGAGCACCACCGGAACATTGAAGATACGGACCAATTTGGCAGTGGCCACATCGAAGCCAAGCGGTTCACCATCCCATGTACGGGTTCCCTCGGGGAACAGACCCACTATCTCATTTTGCTTGAATGCTGAGGAAATGTCACGGATTGTCTGCAGATCACTTCTTCCCTGCTGCTTGGCGATGCCCCCAACCCATCTCCCCAACAACAACTTGATCAATTGGTTCTTGAACAGATATGCACCGGCCACCCAGCGCACATGCACCTTGAGGGAGGAGGAGATGAAGAAGGGATCGTAGGAATGGGTATGGTTGGCGAGGATAAGGTACGGACCACTTTCGGGCAACTGCCCATATCCTGCGGTCTTCACTCTATGGTACCAATTCAGCCATTTCCCGTATGTCGGACGGGCTATCTTGATGAATAACGGTGTTTTTGACATGTCCGGCCCTCGTTGTCACAAATATACCATGAGCGGTAGTCGATGTCTACAAAAGGCATGCGGCGATTCCGGCTTGCCCATAACCGATTTACCGGCTATCCTCAAGACACGGACCACATGGGAGGATACACAATTGGACCTGTTACGGAAGTTCAGGGACACGACCCTGTCGGTGATTCCTTTGCTCATCATCGTACTGGTGTTGCAGCTCACCATCGCACCGGTGGGCTGGGAGGCAGTTGGACTCTTCTCGATCGGTTCGTTGTTTGTGATTGTGGGATTGAGCCTATTTCTCCTCGGAACCGATATCGGGATCGTACCGGTGGGACAAAGAACCGGAGCTGCCTTGATGGGCAAGAGGAACCTTCTCCTTTTGTTGTCGGTCGGTTTCATCATTGGTCTGGTCATCACCATAGCCGAACCTCAAGTCCAGGTCCTTGCAAAACAGGTGGTGGATCATGCGCCCGACATGGACCGGAACCTGTTGGTGACCGCCATCGCTTTGGGAGTGGGACTATTCGTTGCCATCGCATTTGCACGCATCATCTTGAGGGCAAGCTATCGCTTTGTCATCCTCGGATTCTACCTCATCGTTGCAATCCTTGCGTTCCTGGTGGATGAAGTGTTCCTGGGTATCGCATTCGATGCCGGGGGAGCCACCACCGGACCGATGACCGTGCCCTTCATACTCGCACTCGGTGTGGGAGTGGCAGGAGTGAGGAAAAGCTCCGCGAGCGAACAGGACAGTTTCGGTCTGGTGGGAATCGCATCGATCGGTCCGATCGCCGCGGTGCTCATCATGGGACTGGCCAGATCGGGAGGATTCGACCATACCACTGCCCAATACCCGACGATTGCATCGGGATGGGCAGAAGTGTTCATCGCCAGCCTGAATGATGTGGCTCAAGCACTAGGCCCACTGGCACTACTCTTCTTCATCTTTCAAGTGACGCTTTTGCACCAACATCGACGCCAATTCATACGTATGCTGCAAGGTCTGGTATATGCGGCCATCGGACTCACCTTGTTCCTGATGGGGGTCAATGGAGCATTCATGCCTGTGGGAAGTACCCTGGGAGCCCTCCTTGGAACTTCGGAACACCTCTGGATACTGGTGCCCATCGGATTGGTATTGGGTGCGGTGGTGGTACTCACCGAACCGGCCGTCTGGATATTGACCGAACAGGTGAGTGAAGTATCGGGAGGGACCGTGAAGAGATCGATGGTACTGGTGTGCTTCTCACTTGGAGTCTCGTTGGCAGTGGGATTGGCCATGGTTCGGGTGGTAGGCCATGCACCCTTGTGGATGCTCCTGCTCTCCGGTTATATACTGGCCATGGTGTTGATGGCAACATGTCCTCCCCTGTTCACCGCGATCGCCTTCGATTCCGGAGGTGTCGCCAGTGGACCGATGTCGAGTTCTTTCCTGCTTGCCTTCACCATAGGAGCCTCGAATGCAGCCGGAGGCGATCCTTTTGCCGATGCGTTCGGTATCGTGGCCCTTATCGCGATGACGCCACTGGTGACCATCCAGTTGCTGGGCATCATCTACAAAGTGAAACAGAGGCGTTCCGACGAACACTCTGGCACACTGGAGAATCATCATGTGTAATTCGATGGAGACCATCTACCTACACGGCACACTCCTCTTGTGCATCGTACAAGCGGGTACCGGTGAATCCTTGGTCGCACATACGAAGGGTGCTGGTGCCCAAGGAGGCACCATACTGCTGGGGAAAGGAGTCGCCGATCGAGTGATACTGCACATGCTCGGTCTTGGAGATACGAAAAAGGAGATCACACTCACGATTCTCACCGAATCACAGACCGATACGGTGTGGGAATCGCTGTCGCATTTCAAGAGGGACAAAAGGTTGGCCTGTGGCATCGCAATGCTCATCGATGTACCAAATGTACTGCGTCATGCAGCCCAACCATCCCAAGGGACAATGGAAACAAGGAGAATATCCATGGATAGCCCACACACACTCATCACCTGCATCGTGAACAAGGGAACCGCCGACGAGGTGATGGACGCGGCAAGAAAGGCCGGTGCCACCGGCGGAACCATCCTCAATGCACGGGGGACCGGAAAGGAGGAGGATGTGAAATTCTTCGGAGTACGCTTGGTCCCGGAGAAGGAGATGCTCATGTTGTTGGTCGGATCAGGACTCACCGGCAAGGTCTTGGATGCCATCAGAACCGTTCCGTGTCTTGCCGAACCCGGTTCGGGGATCGCCTTCTGCATCGATGTGGAACGCTTCATGACTCTGGGAGGCAAACTCCCACAGAACTGATTCAGCCAACGAGCGACAAGAACGGATCCCAAGGATAGGACTCGCGAAGCATCGGCAACACCTTCTCCAACTGGGCTCTGGTGGGAACATTGACCGGCCAATCGAATTGGTATACCGACTTCGCCCTCCCTCCACACAATTGGAGCAAACGGGCTTCTTCAACTCCTGCATCACGCAAGGCATTGATCAGCAACGCGGTTCCTGCGAATCCTGGAATTCCCGAAGCACCAGATTGCTTGTCACCGATGGTGTGGGGAGCATGATCGCTTTCCATCCAATCGACCGTCCCCGCAACAAGTCCTTCGAACACCGCCATTCGATCCTCGGCACTCCGCAAAGGAGGATTCATCTTGGACAGGTTGTCCGATCTGCCGGCCACCGATTCGTCGAGCAACGCATGATGGGCGGTGGCTCCACAAGTGATGGACATCCCGCTCCTTTTCGCCGAGTTTACCAATTCGATCGCACCAGCGGTCGAAATGTGGCAGATATGCAAGGTACCCCGAAAACCAAATGTACGTGCGAATTCGATCTGGTCGGCAACCGATGCAACCTCGGCCTCGGCAGGCCTGGCCAGACAATGCGTCGCCGGATCCGTGGGATCCCATAGATCGGGACGCATCACGGATTCCTTCTCACAATGGACGGCCAGTACTCCGCGATACTTCAGCGAAGCCAACCTTTCATACACCGAACGCTGCACATATTCATCGAGCAGACCCATGTGTCCCGTCGAGTGCCCTGCGAACATTTTCAAACCAACCATGGAGGGATGAAGCGACCCGTAGAGATGAACCATCTCTTCAATTTGTAAAGGATCGGAGGTCACACCACCATAAACCCCATAGAAGAGGGCTCTTCCGATCTCCCGGGATACCATTTTTGCCTTCGATCGACCAAATTCGATTCTCTCACGAATCGCCTGTGCTGTGGTGAGGGGAATTGCGGTATTGGGCATGTCGAAAAGGGCATCGATACCACACATGGCGGCAACCCGAAACCCATGGGCTATGGTCTCCTTAGCTGCTTGGGCGCCATCGCGCAGATGGACATGTACATCGATCACAATAGTCCGGGAGCCTCCCTCCGTATATACCCATAGTCGATGAATGTGCCCCATGCACAAGTGAGTCTCTCACCACAGAGACACTCTCCGCACATGCCGATACCACACAAGGTGTTCAGCTCCAACGAGAGATGGATCCTATCGGCTCGAATCCCTGCATCGAGCATATCATCCGCTGCGATGCGCATGAAGACGGAAGGACCCACCACATAACAGGAAAGATCCTGGACTTCGCTTTGCAAGGCCGAACGCACCTGCTGCAACACTCTTCCGGGAATTCCCTCATCCGCAACTATCGTCACCTTTCCGTATGGTGAGAGATTCTCTTCGAACAGCCTCCCATCGGCAACCGATTCGCTTGTCCCCACATAGATCTCCATCTCTGTACCCTGGTCATGCAATCGCTTGGCCAAGGCTGGCAACACCGCAACCCCAGTCCCTCCGGCGACCAAAATCGCCCGCTTGGTGAGATCGGGAACGACGGGAGCTCCATACAATCCCCTGACATAGAGCGGATCCCCCACCCGCAGATCGTACAGGGCATTGGTGAAGGCTCCCCTCCTCTTGATCACGAAGGTAAAAGGGTTTGCTTCAGCGATCGAGAACGGCTTCTCACCCACCTGGGGCAACCAAAGGAAGACGAATTGCCCTGCCTCGTATTCCCATGATCCGTCCAAGGTGATCACCACGGTATCTTCACCATGGGTCGTGCGACCAATGATGGTGTGGCGTGCATACTCCATCGAGGATTCCTTGCGATACCAAGTTCGCGCGGTATCGGGATCCACGTTCCCTTTCAGCACCATCGTGGCATCGGACGCCAAGGCATCGCTGTAACTTCTCCAATCACGTTGATGGACCTTACCGAAGGCCGATCCCACTCCCACGACATCGGCACCCGCGCGCACCATCTGTGCCACATCGGTTCCTGTGGAGACTCCACCCATCCCAATGATGGGAACCGAGTCTCCCACCGCCTTGCGAATCGCACCGATGCATGCGAGTGCTTCATCGCGGACCCAAAGTCCGCTCTTGCCACCTTTCCCTCCGAGCTTGTTCTGCAGGATGGGCTTTCCGCTGATCGGTTCGACATGGACCTCCGGTCCGACGGTGTTGATTGCAACGATTCCGTCGGCTCCCGCGTCCATCACCTCCTTCGCGATGATCGCGATATCGGGGACATTCGGAGTGAGTTTGGGAAAGATCAAGGCCCCACAGTGGGGAAACGTCTTGCGGATTTCACTCATGTAGAGCCCCGATATCTCCGCCGAACACCCGATGGAGGCACCATATCCGGCGCTGGCATGAGGACAACTGAAATTCAGTTCGATGATGTCGGCGACCGGTTCGAACGCACCCACCAGGGTGATGAAATCCTCGACAGTGGAGGCTGAGACCGAAACATTCAACAAGGTTCTCATATCCAACCTTCCACGAAGAGCCTTCAGCTCGGCCAGAGCAACCTCCATTCCGGGATTCTTCAATCCCACCGAATTGCCGAATGATCCTGGTGAGGGTTCACAAATGATCGGTTCACGGTTGCCGGGATTGGGAACGACTTGAAAACTTTTGGTGGTCACCACCGAAAATGCGGGCAAGTTCCGATCGACATACTCCACCAATGCGGTTTTCGTCGAAAGTACGCCCGAAACCGTTGCGAGACCCAATTGAGCTGTCCCTTGAAGTATTCCGAGATGTCGTCCTGAAAGCAATTGTCGCACACGGTTGGGATCTTGAAGCCAACTCACAGCGCCGTCTCCTCGAGCAACCGACTGAGATTACCGAGGCACCGTGCAAGCCAATCGCTGGGCGCAGGAGCCTTTTTCCACGGATGGGTAAGTGCGCTCGAACTGTTGATTCGTGACAATTCCACAGGGTAACCGACTTCCCGCAAGGCTTCCATGGTCATACTGGCACTGGCCCCCTGGCTCCCCACCCCAGGTATGAGCAGGGGAATGGAGCGTTCCCCATGATAACGGGCGATCTCCTGCAATTCGGTGAGATTCGTGGCTCCGACGACCGCACCGATGCCTTCGATCCGTTCGGCCCATTTGCCGATTCTATGGGCTACGGCGAGATAGAGGGGATACAACTCCTTTTCATCGACCTCGTCGACCACGATGAGGCCTTGCAAATCCTTCGCACCGGGATTACTCGTTCTATTGAGCACATAGATGCCTCTCGAACCTTCTTGGGTGTAGTCGAACGGAGCCACCGAATCGGTGCCCATGTAGCCACTTATGGTAACCGCATCGCATCTCCAGATGTCGAAGGCCTCTTGGGCATAGTTGGCGCTCGATCTGGCGATATCGCCCCGCTTCGAATCGAGTATCACAGGGATTCCGGAAAACTTCGCATGCAACAGGTCCAACAGATCGGCAAGTGCCAAGGAACCTTCGAACTGGCCCTCGCGTGGATTGTCCAGGGCACTGTAGTACCCGATGTTCGGTTTGAAGGCTGCCGGAGAGAGCGATTGTTGCTCCATCGCCTCGAACAATTCGGTGAAGAAGGTGGTCACATCCTCCCTGATATGCCCCGAACGATAGGGAAGCACATCCCACTGTGGATCGAGTCCCATGCAGGCACAGTTGCCCACCCTTTTCGCACTTTCGCTCAACACTGTCCTGTAACCACCCATAGCCTACTCCTTCCCGACCGGAGGAAAGCCATGTGCGGCTCCCCAACCGAAAGGATCCATTCTCCATTCACGCAGCAACGCAGCCCCCGTCTCATCAACATAGCCCGTCTCCTGCGCCGTTGCAACCATCATATCGTAATCGAGCAAAGTGACCACTTCGCAAGGGGGATCGAGCGCTGAGAAGGCCTCGACCGAGGCCTGCAAACCGTAGGTGAAGATCGCCAGGCACCAAGCGATGTCTCCACCGGCTTCCCTCACCGCTTGGACGGCCTTGATGGAAGATCCTCCTGTGGAGATGAGATCCTCGATCAACACCACTTTCCGGCCATGGTAGGAACCATCGGCTCCCAGTCCTTCGATGAGGTTCTTCAAACCATGGTCCTTTCCCGAAGAGCGTACGTACGAAAGCGGTTTGCCCATCCTGTCGGCCAAAGAGGTGGCGTGGGGTATACCGGCTGTCGCCGTTCCCGCGATATTGTCGAATTCCAATGGGAGCACCTCCAACAGCGCCCGGAATCCATTGGCTACCAAGGCTCGTGCCTCCGGATCGGCCAACAGGCGTCTGTTGTCGTTGTAGATCGGCATGCGATATCCACTGGCCCACTGGAACGGATCGGATGGAGAGAGCCTGATGGCCTCCATATCCAAGGCCTTGCGCGCAATCCCAGGTCCGTAGCCATGTACCACCGCTGCAACTTTTTCATTCAATTCCCGCTTCATTTCCATATCTCCTTGAACGTGTGTACCGTACCGCAATAGACGCATGCATAGCGATTGTCACGTGTTCGGATGAACCGTGCCGGAGCCCCTTCGACATGGGCGGGATGGCTGATGCAGGCCTCGTTGTTGCAACTCAGATCATCGAAGTTGTAGATTCGCGGAGGAAGATGGGTGCGGTATTTCTCGGCTACCCGTCCATCATGAATGATGTTCAAGGTACATCCTGCGGCTACCGCGGCGAGTCGTTTGAGATCCTTCCTATCGAGTGTCCTCGCTCCCGGACGGAAGATGATTCCCTTGAATTTTTGCTCATCCTTCTTGCTTGTCGATATCCACTCCCCACCTTTGCCATCATCCAAACCCATCACTTTGCTGATGAGTGCCATGTGGCGACGAATGGTCGCAGGATCATCTCCTTTGCAGATATGGTCGATCACCAGCCCGTCGCGGATCGGACGGACTCCTTCGGAGTAGTTCTCCTCCTTCTCCGAAGCATGGAGATTCGAAGCCTTCACTTGGACGATGTACTCCTCGTCCACCCGCTTCCTTTCCTTCGCAATCCCGGTGAAGTCATGCCCGATCTTTCCCGCCACAAGCGCAAGCAGCACGATCCTCACGTACATCCCGTTGATCGATTGTCGTTCCCATCCGTTCAGGGGTGTCTCGTCGAGAAAGGTGGGTATCGTCGGATGGACCCTGTGTCGTGGCAAGGGATGGTAGAATTTCGTACCGGAAGGCAACTTTTCGGAATGGGATTTCCTGAAGGTGACCTTTGCCCTCAACTCATCCTGGCGCTTGAGGATCTGTTCTCCCATCCGTTCCAGTTGGGGTCGGGTGAAATACCACTTGTCTGCGATATCGTCTTGGTTCAGATACGTATCGATCGAATCGAAGATCCTCACCTGGAAGCCATTGTCCTCCATCTTCATCCGGTACGACTCGGGCATCGCGAGTTCCGGCGGTGCGATGAGGTCGATCTTCACCGAGTCGAACAGACGCATTCCGTCGGCCTTGGAGTGGACGGTACGCCCATGGTACAAATCCCCCACCAAAGCCAGATGGATGGAGGAGGTGTCCCACCCGTTGTCCTCAAGAAAGGTGAACTCGTCGAGCAGTTCCTGGGTTGGATGCTCATGCTTGCCATCACCGGCATTGATGAAGGCAGGCTTCCTCGCTATGCTGTTGCGTTCAGCGTACAAGGAGGCCTCCTCTTCAAGCCAACGGCACACCCCCTCCAGCTTGCTGCGTATGATGAATACGGTGTTGTGGTAACCGGCCAGGGTGTTGAAGGTATCGGCATAGCTTTCCCCTTTGTTGAAGGAGGAACTGTCGGTGGCGAGATCGCTCACCTTGGCCCTATGGAATTTGGCTGCGTTCCTGAATGATTCGCGTGTCCTGGTGCTGTCTTCCAGAAACACCTCGTAGATTCCGAAATCGGGATCGTCGATCCTGAATTCGGCGAGCGTTTTGCGGTCATCGATCAGCAGCGCTTCCTTGAGCACCTTGGTCTTCTCGAACAGATACCTTCTCTCCGAGATCGTGAGATCATCGATGACAGCCAATGATCTTCCATTGAAGACGTTTCCTTCCATACTACCTCCCGGTGCAAAAAAAATACCGGCATTCAACCGGTAATTTGAAAAAAGGCATATTCTGCGGAGACACGTGGCCCGAGATCTGTCGTACAACGAATTGTTCCCTTCGACCTCATGCGCACCTCCCGACTGTTGGTTCGCAGAACAGGATACCAGAAGTATCCTGTCGTGTCTACCTGTCGGATCTGCCTTTTGCCCGAGGATCGTTTTCGATCGAAGAGAGGATATCGTCGGAGGAATCCATTTCGCTTGAATGGGAACCGAGGGAATTGTATCCGTGCTGTCCCTTCACATGACCGAAAGGATGTTGTTTTTCCAAGAATGGATGGATTGGCGTCAATTCACCGGTATTCCTCGATTTCTCCCTTCTCTTCAGATCCCTGAGGAAGTTCGCACGGTAACTGCTGCGAACCTTCGTGGTCTGGGTGACTTTTTTCTTCTCATCCGAACTGCCGGTGTTGTAGCGGGCGCTGTAGTATCGTCTCGCATAGCCCGATCCTTGATAGGAGTAGTACCGTCCATTCGAGTAGTGCCCACCCATCTTCGATTCGATCACACCATTGAACACGACACCGAGCACATTGGTACCTGCGAGATCCAAGTTGTCGAGCAATTCACGCAATCCACCTTTGGTGGTGACCCCGGCACGGATATTTACCGCGATTCCATCGACATGTTTGGCGATGGACATCAACTCCGAAGCAAAGACCAATGGCGGAGTATCGATGAGAATATAGTCGTACAGACCGAGCAGGTGGTCGAGCATCTCCACATATTCCACGGAGTTGAAGATGGCCGACGGCAATGGAGGGGAGAAGCCGGGAGGCAGGATATGCAACGTGGACACATCCTCAAGCGGTTGGACCAACACCTCCTCGACCGAAATGCCGGTGGTCACCACATCCACCAACCCTTTCGCCGATTTCTTCAAATTGAAGAACATTTCGATCTGGGGAAGACGGAGGTCACCATCGATCAAGAGCACCTTCAAGCCATTCATCGCCATGCTGGTGGCGATATTCGCCGCAACACTACTCTTGCCTTCACCCATTCCCGGACTGGTGATGCTGAAGATCCTCTGATGGCTTCTGAGTGTTCCGAAGGAAATATTGTTCGCGATCAGTTTGTAGCGTTCCGATTCGAACGAGAGCGGATCGTTGTAGACCACAAGGGACGGAATATCCTGGGATCGATCGAAGTTCATCAAAGGAATCCAACCGAGCATGGGACGGTTGGGACCGGAAAGCTTCCTCAACACCGCCTCATCCTTGATCGTCACATCGAGCATTTCGATGAGAAGCGCCAACAACACTCCCAATGCCACTCCCAACAATACCGCCACAGCGAGTATCAACATCTTGTTGGGGCTCACCGGTACCGGTTCTCCTTGGGAATTGACCTTCATCACCGCAGGGTCGATGGAAGTGACATTGCCCGCCACCGAAGCTTCGGCTATCTTCACCTCCTCAAGCAACTCCATCAGGCGAATGCGGAGGGTTTCGTAGACCTCCACATCACGTTGCAGATCGAGCAATTGCCGCTCGAGTGTAGGCAGTTGCGAAAGTTCGTCGGTATAGGCATCCTCAATGGAGGAAAGAACCTCAATCTGGGCTTCCGTGACGATTTTCTGATGATGGGCCTTGGCCAACTCCTGGGCCGTGGCCATCACGAAGGCATCCGAACTCAACCCCCTGGGAGCCACCAAAAGCGTGATCCTGTCGAGCAGTCTCTTGGAATTCTGGGTAAGTGCACTACGCAATACGAAAAGACGATCCGAATTCTGGGGAATTCCTTCTTGGATCGCTTCATAGAGGATCAACTCCCGACTGTTCTCCTTATAGGATTCCAAGAGATTCCCGATATCGACATCGCCCATAATCTGGGAATATCCCGGCACCTTGATACTGTAGGAAGCCAAGGTTTCCACATAGGAGTCAATGAGCAAGTCGGCTTCATTGAGTTGCAACGAGAGAGGCTCCCTCCTCAGCTGGAAGTAGGCGATCTTCTCGGATAGCAATTTGCTCTTGTCCGACAGCTGGATGTAGTTGCTCTCCTCACGAAACACCCTCAAGGCATCGGCGGCCTCCTGCAACTGCCGCTCGTTTACCGGCAACTGCGATTGGATGAATTCCTTCTGGATGGTCTTGGAAGTGCGGGAGATGGTACCCAACAGCTCGTTGTAGCTTTCCACAAGTGCATTGGCGAAATCACGGGCGAACTCGGGATTCTGGTCGGTCACCGTGATACGTACGATATTCGTATCCTTGACAGTGGTAACGGTCGTACGGGAGGAAAGGTCTCCTACCACACCCCTTTCCGCATAACTCTTACCGTCCACATTCGTGTACCGGGCAAGATCCAACTTCGAAAGGGCCTTCTCGATATTCGTCCTACTGAGTGCGAGCTCGACCTCGGTGGAGATCTTGCTGGTGGTCTGTCCCAACAACAGGCTTTCGAAACTCGAACTGCTTTGCAGCGATTCCACCAGCATCGTCACCTGGGATTCGTACATCGGAGTCACATACTGCAGATACCCGATCGCAGCCGCAACCACCAACACGAAGGTCAGGATGATCCATACGAGGCGAACCTTAAGGATATGGAGCAACTCCTTGATGCTCATCCCCTCCTGCATCTCTTCTTCGGGTATCTGTTGTGCAATATTCATGCTATCCACGCAGGTATCTCCTATCGTTTTCGGATCAGTTGGGGAATGTCACTACATTCGCGATGATGGTGAGTATGGTGGCCACCAAGCCAACGATAGTGACCGTAGTCGCCAAATTCATTCCATTCACCGCTTGGAAGGTATTGAGCTTGGCGGTAACGACCGCCTCTGGAGGCACTTCTGCTTCATCATCCAATTCATTGCCCGCCTTGTCGATGATCGTATATGCACCATTGCGGTTTTTCGCAGGATCGAACCCACCCGCCAAATTGATGTAATAGGAGGCTCCCTTGTCGGGTATGTAGGGGAAAGTTCCCGGTCGCAACACCCCACCGGTAACATTCACGAACAACTGGTTGAACGGTATGACGAACCGATCCCCTTCAAGCAGTACCACATCGGCCGCTTCGGAGTCTTTCCCCATGAGCACCGACTGGACATCCACCGGAATCAACTTGTCCTTTCGCAACAAATAGGTGGAGGCAAGATCACTCACCGCCGAGAAACGGGAGGAAATGTTCCCGACCATCTCACGAATCGTCTCACCGGGAAAAAATTGGTAGTACAGCTTTCCGGATGAACCAAGGGAGCTGGTTTGGGTCTGCGCATCACCCATATTCACCGCACCTTCCACCGTAACCGCTCGGGAGGAGGGGGTAAGAGGATTCACAAATACCGTATCCATATTCTTCACTACGAAATCGGCGAATTGGTTTTTTGCAACCCTGACCACATCGACATTCCCGGCATCCTTCGCATCATACCTTCTCACCAGTACGGCACCGGTATCGGCACTGGGCAGGACACCGTTTCCATATCGGTTGAGTATGGCGAGGAGATTCTCGTTTGCCAGCGGTTGATAGACACCCGGTCTGGCAACCTCACCCACCAATGTCACCATCCTCGAAGCTTGTGGAATGGTGACCACATCACCGGATCGCACCAAAGGATTTTGCTCAAGATCTCCCTCGCGCAGTGCCGCATAAAGATCATACGTGGTGGAGTTGCCATCGGATCCCCTCACTTCCACCCTACGGGTCGAGGCGAAGCGGGTCGCCGCACCAACCACCGATGAAAGGCGACTCAAGCCCCATGCGGGAACCTCTTGTGTTGAAGCGACCTCACCACGAACCGTTACGGAAAAAGCTCCCGTTCCCACCAGATTCACACGTGGCATGCTGAAGGGAAGATAGGTGACCACCATCCGTTCGATTTCTTGAGAGAACTCGACGAACGTCATCCCCTTGCCATCAATCGTCCCAATGGTGGGCACCACCACCCTGTAGGAACCATCGACCTGAAGTGTGAGTGTTCTCGTCTGGTTTCCATCGGTATAGGAGAGGGTGATCGTATCACCGGGGGTGACGGGATACCCGGTATTCGCAATCGCCGCGAGCACCCTTGCCCGCTGCACATCGGCACCATCTTCCGAAAGCGTCTCGGGAAGGTTGAGTTGGGCGGTATAGGAATTGGGCATCGACTCGATTTCCCCAATCGTTCCCATGGTCCCATAATAGGGGGAACGGACAATCACGGCGTTATCGGCCGCGGAGAGGAATAGGATAGTACAAAACAGTATGATGACAGTCGAAAGCGACCTCTGTAGACTTCTCATAACACCTTCCGATTGATGGCATTCCGCAATAGTGTGATAGTACCATGCTTCCAGATACGAGTAAAGCGCACAGGTACAGTATTCATATTCGGCATCAAACGAGATATTCCCATAGTAAAATTGCGATTGGAAATATAATTGCCTCTTCGGTCCAAAAACATTCAAGTTATGGCATAGGTTACGAAATGTTCACTCGAATATCAGAAGAAATGACGATTTTCTTATGTATCGAGCATCATCATACCGCTCCCTTCCTTACCCCAAGAACTATGACAATGATGGTACACAGTCCTTTGACTTATGACCATTGCCTGCAATTGACAGCCTTCGCCACCAGCGACAAGTCCATCTATTCCTTGTGGAGAACGATCATCTCAATTTTTGCGATGTGTCACAAGAGGATGGTTATCGGAATGTTACCGACAACTTTGGTGATACACCGACTGCGATTGATTCCTTCGCCTCCAAATGCGAAGGATGCCGGTTAAGCTTTGTTGACAGGAACGATTGGTTTCCTGTAGCCTACCTTCGCGACAACGTATGAGTTGCCGCAAGGATCATGGAATTTTGAAGTGGCGTATCACCTTTATTTGCATGCACAACCCTTCTTGGGCGCTTCTGGTCCTTGATTCAAGCGGAGCCTCTCGGGTAGATAATCACCAGTTTTTCTTCTTCGTTCTTCTTCTCCCGAGAGGTATCCAATTAGTTGCCCACCCCTACTCCCACGATACAAATATGTGAATACTGTCACATTAGCAGTTGCAAGATGTTGCAGTTTTTGTTTGACAGCGCACTTTCCTTGGCATACACTTCCACATGGGAACGACCTGTTCCCAAGATATCACAAGGAAGGAGATTGTTATGAAGAAATTCACAGTGTTGTTGGTACTCATGCTCTTGTCCACGACGCTCGTCTTTGCCCAAGGTGGCCAGGAAGCGGCCGCAAGTGCCGACGAACCGTTCAAGGTCGGTGTCATCTACATCAGCTCACCTGGAGACATGGGGTACTCCTACATGCACGACCAGGGAACCAAGGCCGCCGAAGAATATTTCGGTGACAAAATCGAAGTCATCCGTATGGAGAATGTTCCCGAGAACGACGCTTCGATGCGTGCGATGGAACAATTGATCGATGCAGGTTGCAAGATCATCTTTGCCAACTCCTACAATTATCAGGACTACATGTTGCAGGTGGCGAAAGAGAAGGCTCTTGCACAAAAGCTGTGTGATGAGAGCTTAGGAGAAAAACTGAAAAGATA
>CAYZJV010000058.1:0-18225 GCA_964478945.1 uncultured Spirochaetaceae bacterium
GCACCTGTCCACCTTTGTTGCTTTCACGGATGAAGTCCCTTAGACTCTTGCTGCCATAGTGGGAAAAGTCTCCTACGATTGCGATCTTCATCCGATAGTTGGTGAATTTCTGGAGAATCTCACCTGCGAGATTCGTACTCAGATCGAAGAAATCACCATGGAGGCAATCAGAATCGATGATGATGGTGTCGGCTCCCGTTTGGTATCTAACATCGGCCATCAAATCCAAGGCCGTATCCACATTGTGCACCACCACTTCATCAGATTCCACTCGCGCGATGGGGATGCTTCCTGTTGCTATTGTTCGGATGGTCATTTCAAGGGCTCCTCGGAAACCATTTCAATAGGATGCAGCATGTTCTGAGACAACATCCTGAAGGCAACATCCCCATCGACCGGTTCGCTGATCAAATATCCTTGAACCATATCACAATCGTGTGTCTCGAGATACTCCCACTGAGATCGGTGTTCGACTCCTTCGGCGACCACACAATGCCCCAATTTGTGGGCCATGGATATGATGTCCGCGGTAATCGCCTCTTGTGGAGAAAGAAATAGGAGATTGTCTATGAACAGCTTGTCGATCTTGAGGCAATCGACCTGCAGTTCCCTCTCCCTGGCCAGCGTGGAATACCCTGTTCCGAAATCATCGATCGCCACTTTGATGCCCAATCGTCGTATCTGCTCCAAAACGATATTGATTGCTTGAAAATCGGTTGCGATCATCGATTCGGTGATTTCCAGCATGATCGAACGGGGATCCACCTGTGTCCTTTCGACCATGGTCTCCAAATCGTTTACGAAATCCTTGGCCAGCAGTTGGATGGAAGAGATATTGATCGATACCATGATTTCGTTGGAACCCGATATCTCCGATCGTTTCAGAAAGTGCAAGGCTTTCTCGATGATCAGCTTCCCCAGCGGTATGATCAGCTTGCTTTTCTCGGCCATCCGGATGAATTCGGTTGGGGAGATGGATCCATGGGAGTCGGTACGCAAACGTGCGAGACTTTCGAAACCGGTGATCCGTTTCCTCTTCAGGTCGAATATCGGTTGATAATTCATGAACAATCGTCCGCTTTTTACTCCCCTGGTGATCTCGGTCAATTCGTTGATAATGTCGTTTTCCATCTCGATCGATGCTTTCATCTGCTCGTTGTAGAACACCACCTTTGCATCCATGTCGAACCGGGACAGCGAGTGCTCGGAAGCGATCAGCAGATTTTGGAGGATGTGGGAGGGTTCTATGGATTTCTCGTATTTCAGATCAACCACTCCAACACCCCACCCGATTCGTTCCACCGCGAGGATCCCACCGATCGTCATGGAAACATCGCGACAGAACGCAACTACTTCCCCGTGGTCTACCGGTGGTGAAAGGACGAATACGTAGCGATACTCGTGGGTGGAGAACAGTCGATGCGATTCATCACTGTGGAGTACAAGTGCGCTCGCGACCTTTTGGAGAATGTTTTGGCTGTACCGGAACCCATAGGTCATGCTGAGACGATGGATTTGGCTCAGGTTGTAGGAGACCAATATCAGATCCTGCGGGCCTTGGGACAACATCCGTTCCAGATATCTTCGGTTGAGCAACCCGGTAAGCAGATCGTGTTCATCGCGGTAGGTCAATTCATCCTGGTACCGTTTCTGCTCCGAGATATCGAGTATGATGCCCTCGAGCGAACCGACTTCTCCCTTTGCATCAAAGACGCCCTGCCCCATTTCCATCACCCATTTCCGCACACCTTCACGGGTAATGATTTCATAGTCCATTCTGAACGAAGCACGATGCGAAAGAACCGAATTCCACTTGGTACGAATAGGCTCACGATACTCTGGTGCGATCAGGCTGTTGTAGGAGATCCTTTTGTTGTCCAGCAACTCTTCGGCACCATAGCCTGTGAGGTCACGACATCCGGCGGATACGTAGCGCATCGTCCAATCCAAGTCGTACTCGCATCGGTAGGCCATTCCAGGCAAATGCGAGAGCAGCACGCTCTTGTTCCGTTCACTGTCGGCCAACAGTCGTTCGGCATCTTTTCTCCGTGTGATATCCTGTATGATACAGATATGGCGTGGTGAAGTTTCACCGGCCACTTGCAGTGGTGCCACCACCATATGCACCCACACGATGGATCCATCCGGTTTCACAAACCGCTTCTCCATCTGGTAGGTGTCGATTTCTCCGGCATACATTCTGCGGTACTGCCGGAGATCGAATGCGATGTCGTCCTCATGGGTGATCGCCGCCCACCCTTTTCGCAACAGTTCCTCCCGTGTCCATCCGGTGATTCGCTCAAACATGGGATTTACCGCAAATTGTGGTGAAAGGTCTTCGTTTGTCGGTCCACTACGGAAGGAGATGGCTATCCCGATCGGTGCCTGTTGGAATAGTATTTTCGCTATGGGATCGGCTTTTGCAAACGACACCTCGCTCAGATTTGACGATCCGAGATAAGTGCGGATTCTTTCCTTGACCAAGAGTTTGGTGAGGGGCGTATGCAAAGTATCGAATGCTCCTGAGTAGAGGCTGCGGATCTCCCTCTCCGGTTGATCCGGATCCACCAACACGATCACCGGCAGTCGGGTCAGTCTTTCGTCGGATCGAATCCTGGCCAACAGTTCGAACGGATCTTCTTCAGGAAGATGCAAATCGATGCACACCAATTTGATATCCGGTGTTGATTGGAGAAGTGCGAAGGCCTCGTCCTTGTTCCATGTATGCAACAGACGATGGTCCGATACACAGGATTGGAGGATTTCAATATCGCTGTTGGAGCCACCGACCAACAGTACCTTGCTATGTGTCATACATTATCCATGTTCCCCAGTATCACATTCGATGCCAATTTGGTTGCGGCCTACAGATACCAAATGAAATTATTTCCTTGTCGCTCCGCTAGGATTTCTCGGATTCAATGGAACCATCATCTCGACACCTCATTTTATCATGAAACCATCGGGAATGCAAAAAATATACAATTCTTTTTATATTAATATATTATCTTGAATTTCACATGAACAGTGACCGAATTGACACCAATCGATCGGTTTGCATCTTATGGTCAACGACAAACCGAGGTTAGATTTTTTTTGCTTTATCGATTAGGCATTACATCTTGAATCCACCTCATGATCCGAATATCGGAGGAAAATGCGAGCTTATCCATAACACATGTGAATCGCATAGCTTTATTGGTCGTGCACCACCAGTTGAAGACTCCTCATTGGACGAGGAGCACGAACAGCTTGATGACGATGGGGAAGATGGTGATACAGGACAGGAGACGCACCATCTGGAGGAGGGCGATCACAGGGGATTGGTAGTGCATTTCACTGGCCACCAGTGCGATATCGCTCACTCCGGCCGGAATCATGCAAAACATCGCGATGCCTTTGTGCAAGCGGGTGGTTTTCGAAACGAGCCAAGCGATTGCCATATGGAATACCAGAAATCCGAACAACATGATCGAGATCGGGACGATCAGCTCCCCGAGTCCAGCGATGGTGGAGGGGGTTACCCTACTGCCCACCAGAACACCAGCTGCGATTTGGGCGCCCTGTCGAAATCTCCTTGGGAAGAGGGTGGGAAACACGAACATGTTGGTCACCGATACTGCGACCAATGAGGCGAGCATGGCGGGTACCGGGATGAAGGGGATGAATGAACCGGCGATTCCGAATACCGTACCTATGATCGAAGTGGAGAAAATCCTTTGTGGTACGGACATGTGTGGAACCTCCACACGTTGCATGGCCGTGTGTTCGTTATATGGTTCGTCATTGCGAAGGAGGAATTTGATCAAAGAAGGGAATAACACGAGGGAAAACAAAAGACGGCTCAGTTGCATCACCGCAACCGCGGGCACATTCGCACCAAGCTGATCGGCCATGATCACACTCTCGGTGACACCTCCGGGAATTGCTCCCATGAGGGCACTGGTCAGATCGAGTGAAGAAACGGCCGCCACCACAACTCCGATGAGAAGATTGTTGAGCAACATGCCGGTCACCAGCAGTACCGCGGGAAGCAGAAGCTTCTTGATTTCCAGCACATCCTTCTTGGAAAATGAAGAGCCGATGAGCGTCCCACTGAGGATCTGGAGAATGGTGGTGAGGTATGTTGGTGCCACCACCTTGTCGGTGGCGATGTTCAACAGCGATACCGCGACGATTCCTCCCACCAGTAGACCTGCGGGGAAGCGAAATCGTGCAAACAACAACCCTCCGAATGCGGAGACACCCAAGGCGAAGACTATCCACATGCGAGCCCTATCCATCAACGAAAATGAGAGCCGTAGTTACCTCTTAGGAAATCGATACTCCGACGTGCGGCCGTATCGGGATCGGGATACGGGAGGATTTCCACGGATACCCACCCATCATACCCGATAAGTGTCAATGCGTGGAATATTTCGTCCCAGTCCATGTGACCATCCCCGGGAGCATGCCGATTGGTGTCTGCGAAGTGGATGTAGGAGACGTACCGCTTGTTCCTGATGAGCGATTGTCCGATATGGTCATCCTCGATGTTCATATGGAACACATCGGGCATGGCCGAAAAGTTGTCCCTACCGATCGTATCGAGGAGGTCCGCCGCCTCGTCAAGATTGTTGATGAAGTCGATTTCGTACCGGTTCACCGGTTCCAATATCAATCGTACTCCCTTCTGGCCAGCATACTCGGCCACATGGTGGGCCATTTCCAAAAAGAGTTCCATGGCTAGTCTGGGATCTTTCGTACCTATGCTGCCTCGGGTTCTTCCTATGTTCACCAGCTGTCCGAAATCGGAGGCAAGGTCTATGAATCCGCAGAAGGTGCGTTTCAACTCTTCCCTCTTTTCCTTGTCCTCTTCGGTGAACGACAACCCCCGTGCGGCCCAAACCTGGCCGCTGCTGATGGCGGAGACGGACAACCCATTCTTGCCAAGCAAGGCTTTCAAATCGCTTTTGGAGATCTCATCGGGTCGTTTCAATGCAAGTTCGACCCCATCGTATCCCAAATTGCTCGCCTTCCTCATCGAATCTTCAAGTCCCCTGTATACCACGAAGGCATTGCTCATCGCCTCTTCACCGGCAACCGCCACTGACAATTTCATACTCACTCGTCTCCTTTCGATTCGACTATTCTCCAAGCATCGCGGAGTGTCCGCTTCGCATTCGCCACCACCTTCAAGGGATCCTCATCCCCCTGGGGTTTCACTTCGAAACTCAACACGGGCCTACGGCAACGGTCCAGGTACCCCACATCAAGCAATTTCTGCAGATATTCGGCCAAGTACTCCATATCGTTCTCACTTCCCGGATAGCCGAAGCCGGGATGGGTATCCCCATAATACCGATGTGTCGGATCGGCGATGATGGTATTGCCCATATGGGCATGTATGATATGGTTTGCGATCGGATCCAAGGATGCGTCGATCGTCTCATGCAGCATCGGGATATGGGAACAGTCGACCATGAGGCCAAAATTGTCGACTTGTTCCTTCACCGCCTCCACGTAGCGCTTCGCAAGATGCGAGGGTCCGATCAGACTCCGTTTGTCGATGTCATGGTCGAATATTTCAAGACAGACAGGCATGTCGCCTTTCTGTTTTGCATACTCACACAGTTCGATGGTACTGCACACAAGCGCATCGAGATGCTTGTCGATGGTATTCGGGTCGAAACGGCGGGAGAGGAATTGGAAATCGAGAGCCCCGAATTCATAGGCTTCATCGATTCCACCTTTCAACACGGCAACGGCACGGCTCCTCTCATCCTCTTCAATGGCGTTGATGTTCGCATCGGCTGCAAACAGCAGCGAGTGACCGCAATAGGTCAAATCCATGTGGGCGGTTTTGATCATTTGGGGTACGGTTTCCCTTAGGGAAGGGAACGGCATGTGCCCCGTTTCGACTATTTCGAAAAAATCATCCTGAAGAATGTGCTGTAGAGTGGCGATGAATTTCGCTTCATTCTTCACCGATTCGGGAAACGCCATCGAATGGACGATTCCCAGTCTGCAGTAGTCGTGCAATGGTCGGTACATCTAAGCCTCCAATAGTCGCACGACCGCTGCGATACACATATCGGGCGAGCTGAGGGTTGGGATTCTACGCACAAGTTCCACTTCGGAACGCATCATGGCCATGGAGGCTTGGGCGAGCACAATCACATCGGAACCGATCGCATGTTCGGAAAGGGCCAATACCCGTCTGTCGTGGGTTGCACGATCTCCCTTCTTCAAGGCAGCGATCGCTTCGGGATCACAAAATCCATGCAATTCAATCCGTGCTCCCTGTTTTTTGGCGAAACCACGGATTTTCTCCTTCACCGGTCCAAGCGCCGAAGCGGCGGTCGCAAGCACACAGATTGTGCCTCCCATCGCCACCGCGGCTTCACACATGGCATCATCGATTGCAACCACAGGAACGGAGAGCAAGGCCATCACTCCATCGATGTGGGGAGATAGTGTGGAGCAGGAGACTACGATCAGATCGGGCTGTGAAGAGGCAGCAAGTTTCATAACCGCATGAAATCGTTCGAGATCATCTTTGGTGAATTCACCACCTCTTCTTGCGGCCGCATTCGCCAGATATTCATCCACCATATGGTCCACCACCACAGATTCGGGCAAAGCTTCCTTCAGTCCTTCGTAGAAGCTCTCATACACACTTTTCACGGTATGGATCGCCACAATACGTTTCATGTATTCTCCTTGCGACTCGGATACTTGCTTTGGAGCATTTTGCGTGCCAAGTCCAAAGCTTTTGAATTACTCCAACAAGTCTTTTTCATGTGGGGAATTGTGCACTTGTTTCAAATGAGAAACCATGGCAATTGTTGCCGATGTTGCAACATATGGCGTTTCATGAAACAGCAATGGTCACTGGAACGAGGAAATTCTTCTCCAGAGGGTGGTCCGACTCATACCGATGGATTTGGCGAAATCCTCCTTCGACAGACCACTATCGAGATAGTCCCTGTAGAGTTCCTCATTGCTCAGGTCCCTGAATCCCCTTTCGGAAACCTTCCTTATTCCGTCCACCAATGCGGTTGCATCTATGTCGAGTTCCTCGATCTGTTTTGAACCGATGGTATCGGTGTTCATCAACACCACCAATCTCTCGGCGGCATTGCGCAACTCACGGACATTTCCGGGCCACGGGTATCGCTGCAACAACGAATAGGCCCCTTCATCAATCTTCGGAGTGGCGACGTGGTGGGCTTCGCACGAGTTCTTCACGAAATGGCTGAACAGTAGGGGAATATCGTCTGTTCTGGCATGCAGCGCGATCAATCTGAGATTGAGCAGACTGATGCGATAGAAGAGATCCAACCTGAATTCACCCTTCTTCACCTTGGTGCTGATATCGACATTGGTCGCACTGATGACACGTACATCGACAGGGACCACATTGTCTCCTCCCACCCTGCGAACTTCCTTCTCCTGCAGTACCCGCAAGAGTTTCGCCTGCAGCTGGATCGGCATCTCGCCAATTTCATCAAGAAAGATCGTCCCCTTGTGGGCCAGTTCGAAGAGACCTTGTTTTCCGCCTTTCGCAGCTCCACTGAACGCTCCGTCACAGTATCCGAACAGTTCACTCTCCAAAAGGGTTTCGGGCAGGGCTGCGCAGTTCACCGCAACAAAGGGTTCTCCCCTCCTCTTGCTCGCATTGTGGATGGATTGGGCGAACAACTCCTTTCCTGTTCCGGTTTCTCCAATCAGGAGAACCGCACCGTCGACTTTGCTGTAACGCCTGGCCTTGTCTACCAGTTGCAGCAACTCTTTGTTGCGTGTGATGATATCGCTGAAGGTGTAGCGTGCCACAAGCCCTTTTTTACTCAACTCCTTGCGAATCTTACGCTCCACCAATCTGATCGTCTCGATATTCTGCAGTGTGAGTAGGACGCCCAATCCTTCAGAACCGGTCATGATGGGAATCGAGGAGATCAATATCTGCATGCCATGTATGGTTTCGATCCTTTCGGTCTCCTCTCCGGTGGTGAGTGTTTTGGACCAAAGGTCACCTTCGTAGTATTCACCAATAGGACGGTTGATCATATCCTTGCCAAGCATTTTTTCCGCAGTCGCGTTCGCCACCACGACAGTACCCTTGTTGTTGAGTGCAATCAAGGCTTCCTTGTCGTTGTTCACCAGCGTGGTAAGGATATTCATGCGGATATTCGACCGTTGCATTGAACGGGCTGCACCCACCGCCTCCTGTATCGCCCTGTTGATCGACTGGAGCCCGCTTTTGATGTGGACATACGAATAGCCTTTCCCCTCGCAATACCGGCAGGTGGTGAGTCCACCCAAGAATACACCGCAACCTTCCTGGCGAAGTTGTTCCACTCCATTGACGATCTCGTCCTGATCATTTGCGACAAACATCTTCACTTCCCTTCCTATCAGTGAGGTGACGTGTGCAGTATCGCAGAGATCGGCGCTCCCGGAGAGCAATCCGATCGGTCCATCGGGGTACTCGGAGGCCTTGAAGAAGGCCTCGAGCAGATCATTGGGTCCTTGGAGTATGGGAACCACATGGACATGGGGATTGAAGTCACTCAAGGCTTGGAAGGTGATCCCACGGGCCACCACGATATCGGCATCGATATCCTTCAGCGCAGCACGATCCGTCCCATACAGATGGGTGAATTGGATATGGAACCCGGTGGTATCGTATTTCTCGATTTCCTTCTCCATCAATTCATAAATTTCTTGATAGGGAACAATTATCAGGATTCTAATCATGGCAGCCACCTTACCATACTAGTGAAACCAATAGTAAGACTCTAAATATAACACCTTTATTTACAATACTATCCGACATAGTCCCCTTGAGGCACCACATAGGGACCATCCTCGATCCAAGTGATGGCCAACTTCTCCAAGGGTGTTCCTTCCGATGTGGCAATATGTGCCAACGCATTGGTAACGAAGGTCTTCATGGATTCCGTGTCCGGCGTTCCTTCGGGAACGAATCGATTGCCATCCACTCCAGGCAACAGCGGGTACCAGCATCGATCCATACTGGGAGAGTAGAAGATCAGATGATCCATGGGAATCCGTTCGAAGACCTTGCACCACATCTGTACTTGCCACTGTTCGGGTATGAATTGCCAATTTTCGCCGGCGATCAATTTGGTGAAGGCCTCGGCTCCTATCCGGGTAAGCAAGGCGACTGTGGTGATGTAATTGACACCTCCCACAGGATGGGACGGATCGTTCGTATCCGCGACAATCACCAGATACCCGTTCTTTTTCAGGATACCCAACGATGCCACGGCGCATTTTGCCAACTGGTAATGGTTGATACCCACGAAACCGCCGTGGGTAACCACGACATCGGCGACCTTCGCAGGTACCTTCACACACTTGGCAATGAACTCCACCGCCTTCAGATGGGCACGTATGAAATTTCCACTGAAGATTCCCGTAATGCGATAATCGGCGTCGAGGGTTACATTCACAAGAAAATCGATTCCCACCGCAGAGGCGACTTCGACAGCCTCCTCGTGCACCAGGTTCTCCTTGAGGTTCAGATCACGTGAATTCGGATCCGCCATGAACCGGAATCCATGGAACACATGGGTGCTCGCCTCACCTATGATACCGGGACAAATGGCCTTCCTGCCACCACTCGCGCCGGCCATGAAGTGACTTTCCACCAAACCGGTGGCGATCTTGAGATCGGCTTCCACATAGCGTGAATTGAGGTACATGTCCGTACCACGTGTGGTTTTTCCAAGGAAGGTGAGGTGTTCGTAATCCTTGCAGTCGTGGTTCACCACCCGGATCCCCAAATCCTTGATCCTTGGATCGATCATGTGATGGATCTCGGTCTCGGACATTGGAAGATGGGTTCCTGTCGCAATGAGTACAAGGATATGGTCGGATCGATAACCGCAGGAGAGCAGCTCCTCCACAATCGGCAGGAGTATGCCCTGTTCCCCCTTGTAGGGAACAGGTCTGGTCTTGTCAGACACCACGATCACCGCATTCGCTGCTTCTCCGTCCGCATCCAACCTCTGCTGGAGTTTTTGTCGCGCGATCTGTACCAAAGGTGGCGAATCGATTGGCTCGGCAAGCGAACGACGGATCCTTGCTGCACAATCGGTGAGTGCGACCGGTTCCTCCATCCCCACCATCCGGGTGTGGGGAGGAAGTTCGATTGGAGCATACTTTTTGATGAATGGGTGATCGATGTGCATGGTACCCCCTATTTTTCCTTGATCAAGCCCATATCACCGGTCTTCGCCGCTTGTAGGATCGGTTGCATATAGAGCATGACATCGGAAGCGGTCATCGGAACCGGCATGTTCTTCAGCTTCATCTCCAGTTGGGGATCCTGAGCCGCCTTGAGGGCACGTTCGATGTGGGCATCGGTGAAGCCCGGGAGTTCCGCAAGTGTCGTGGGTGCCTTGATCGACTTGGCAAAATCGATCATACCTTGGGCCACGGTTACCGCGAGTTCCCGGCCTTCGAGCGCATCGATGTCCTTAGCGATATACCCGTGCTCCTTGAAGATCCTTGCCAGGACCTTCAGCTGTCGTTGTATTGCCTTGCTGTAGAATACCGCGTAATAGGGATTCATGATACCACAAGCGGTACCATGGGAGACGATATCGACAAGTGAGAAGCTGGTGAGGTGGGCACCACTGGTTCCCCCTACCATGATGGCATATCCACCCAAGTCGGTGGCGAGACCGATCGCCTCGCGTGCTGCGATATCCCGGGGATCTTCGATCAGTTTGGCTGCACTGGACACCACAAGATCGATCGCCGTTGCGGTGATCTCCTCCACTTTGTCGAAGTGCTCATCCTTTGCTCCACAGAAGACCTCGAAGGTATGGGCGATGGCATCCAACGCTCCGTCGATGGTCACACTCAGCGGCATGCTGGTGGTGGTGGCATAATCGAATACGGCCACGGGAGGTACGACCGCTTCATCGACGATCAACTTCTTCTGTCCCACCACAGGATCCGTAATATTCGAATATTTGGTCAGATGGGCACCACTGGAGGCACTGGTTTCGACTGCGATCACCGGAATCAACTTGCGTCCGGTCTTGGCAATGGCCTTGGAGACTTCATTGGTTCCGAAGTAGGAATCGATTTCGCAACTGTGGTCCCTTCCCAGCGCGGCGAGTGCATTGGCGGCCTTCACCGCATCGATCGAGCTTCCCCCTCCGATGACCACTATGCTGTCGGGTGTGTGGGATAGGATGTAGGTGGTCAGTCGGTACACATCCTCACGTGGAGCGTTCGGTTTCGCATCGGGTGCGACAAGTCCTCCAGCGAGCGAGACTCCCGCGGACTCGAGCGAAGCGACCACCCTATCCGCCACTGGTTTGAGATACGTGGTGTTGGAAACCAACAAGGTCGTGTCTCCATACAACTTCACAAGTCCTCCAACCTGGTCCAACACGTCGATACCGAATACGTATCCGTCCTTTTTCCATTCCTTCAACAATGCGTATGCCTTTTCCCTGCTGTCCATAAGGGTCCTCCTCAATCTATGATCTCTTTCGCTTTCATGTGGATATTGGTTCCACAGATTCCATACTTTTCCAACAATTCATCGTATGGTCCCGTTTCGGTGAAGGTGTCTTCGACTCCCACCGCACGATACCGATAGGCAATTCTTGTGGTTGCGAGCGCCTCGAGGCAAGCTGAACCGAATCCCCCGACCACCGTGTGCTCCTCGATACTCACCAAGGCTCCGGTCTTTCCGACCGATTTTTCAAGTGTCGCCACATCGAAAGGTTTGACGAAGGGCATCGCAAGCACCTCGGCATCGATACCCTCCTCCTTGAGCAACTTGGCCGCATCAAGTGTTGCTGCGAGGGTGATCCCGTTGGCTGCGAGGGTCACATCCTTGCCTTGCCGTACCACCACGCCCTTGCGCTCTGATGCCGAGAACGGTACTCCCACATCCGGTACCGCATTGCGGTTCAATCTGATATATACTGGATGGTCCTGCACAAGGGCGTATTCCAAGGCGCTTTGCGCCATATTCGCATCACAAGGAACGATGACCTCCATGTTGGGCAAGGCCCTCATAATCGCCAAATCGGTGATGCTCTGGTGGCTCGCACCATCGAAGGAATCGCTCAAACCACCATATGCTCCCGCGATCACCACGGGAAGACTGTTGTAGCAGAGCACATTCCTGATCTGATCCGTTCCTTTCAATGCGAGAAAGATGGCGAATGCATTCACCACAGGACGGTACCCGGAGGTGGCCAGTCCTGCGGCCACCCCAATCATGTTCGCCTCCGCCACTCCACAGTTGAAGAAACGGTCGGGGAACTGTTTGCCGAAGATTCCCGATTTGGTGGAAGAGGAGACATCGGCATCGAGCACTACGATGCGGTTGTCTTTTCCTCCCAATTCGGCCAGTTTCTTGCCGAACGCTTCCCTCATGGCCATACTCATGCAAGTGCCTCCTTCCTTTCGAGGTCTGCCACCAGAAGTGGTCTCCCCTTCGCATAGCTTTCGGGATCTATCGGGGCACCATGCCAAGCATTCTTATGCTCCATGAAGTCAACTCCCTTTCCCTTCACCGTCTTGTAGACCACAGCTTTCGGCCATGGCCCTTCAGTATCCATCCAAGAGAAGGATTCCAGGATACTGTTCACATCATGTCCATCGTACACTTGTGGCGCCACATTCCATCCGAATGCAGTGAGCTTCCCACCAAGTGGATCAAGCGGCATGATTTCATCACTGGTTCCATCAAGTTGTACCTTGTTGTAATCGATCATCAGGACCAGTCGCTCGGGACGGTATTTGGATGCCATCATCATGGCCTCCCAACTCTGACCCTCATTCAGGCATCCCTCTCCCGAGAGCACATAGGTCCAATACCGTTTTCCGGAGAGTCTGGCTGCAAGCGCCATTCCAACACCGATCGAAAGCCCATGGCCAAGTGCTCCCGTGGACATGTCCACACCTGGGGTCTTGTGCATGCTCGGGTGTCCCTGCAGATGGGAACCGAGGGTCCTGAATCCCGAAAGGTCTTCTGTTGGGAAGTAGCCTCTGTGTGCGAGTACGGTATAGAGGTTCAAAGAGGCATGACCCTTGGAGAGGATGAATCTGTCGCGATCGGCCCATTCGGGGTTGGTAGGGTCGATGCGCATTCTGTTGAAGTAGAGGGCGCTCGTCAGTTCCATTGCCGATGAGGCTCCGCCCCAGTGCCCGGTTTGCCGTTCGTGCAACACATCGAACACCTGGAGCCTGAGTTTGGCCGCAAGTGCGGACAAGGCTGCCGCATCCAGCGGTTCGAATGTGTGCTTCTCCATCGGAGAGTTGTGTGTGGATATCACCTGTAACTCCTTCTTACGAATTGTATATTGTATACTATAACAACTTTCCTGAGAATTTCAAGGGTATTTTCCACATGAATTGAAATATATACAGAGAGAAAATACGATTGAATCCCCCTCTATAAGCAACCATTCCTATACTATGGAAAATTTCAAGAAATATTCATAATTCCTTACTTTATGTATACAATTAAGGTGAGTTTACAAGAAGCATTCTCTAAAAATTCACTGGAATTGCACCGTTCCACTAGAATTGTGCAAGAGTGATTTGCTTTTTTTTCTTTGTTTGTATACAATGAACAAAGAACCGCGAATACGTAGGAGTCCCGAATGACATACAGCATCAACAAAGAAAGTCTCAGCGACAAAGTCTATGCACTGGTAAAACACCAGATCCTCAGTGGTGAGCTCACAGGGGGCATGGTGATCAGCGAGGAACAGCTCGCCCAACAGTTCGGTGTATCGAGGACTCCCATCAGGGAAGCCATCAGGCGTTTGAGTGAATATGGTCTGGTGATCATCAAACCCCGCAGCCATGCCATGGTGTACAAGGTCGATGAGAAGGAAGTACAGGATATCGCGAAGGTGAGGCTGGCCCTTGAGGAGTTGACCGTCAAATCGCTTACCAGAGAGGCGGTCGAGCAACATATCGAGAGCCTTTCCCGTCTGGCTGCCGACTGCCAATATTATATGAGCATCGGCAATCGTGCCGAAGTATTTGTGAAGGATAGCGAATTCCACTTGGAATTGGTGAAATGCACCGGCAACAGGGCCCTGTATGATGTGTATGAGCGACTCGATGCAAAGGTGCAGCTGCTTCGCATCGCTCAGAACCTGGACAACACCAATCTACCCAAGATCATAGCCCAACACCCCACGATCATCGAGGCGCTGAGAAACGGCGATACGGAAATCGGTCTGTCGCTGATGCAGGAACATATCAACCACAGTTATCTTGCCCAGGATCAGTACCGGTAACGAAGGCTGACCTGGGGCAGCATCTCCAACAGGAACTGTTCAGGCAACTTTTCCTCCAAAGGGCGCCAGAAGAGACCGTACACCAACTCCACCGATACGGCGAAGTGTTGGAAAAGGACTCCTTCCACTCCTATCCCTCCACCAAGGCCGAATTCGGCATGGAAGTCCCCTTCCACGTAACTGTAGCTGCTTTCATCGTATACCGCTTCCTTGTACCCCCGATGGTTGAGTCCTCCGAAGACGTACAGACGGCCTGCAAGCCAGGTGGAGTAGTCGTCCGAGAAGAGAGGATACTGCAGCTGTGCTCCCGCGTTGTAGTTGAAGATGTCGTGTCCTCCCTCCATGAGGGGATGGTACATCCCTCCTGCTGCGAATTGGAATCCGTAGGTGTCGTTCCACTTCTGGTAGCCGATTCCGATTCCCGATATCCTGCCCACATAGGCACCGAGCGCCTGAGGATAGGTGTCGAACGGCAGATCGTCATCGGCAAAGAGGTTGCCCACCAACACAAGTGCAAACAGCAACACCAATAGCGAGCGAACAAATATGTGTTTCATGTGATCAGCATACCACCGAATCGTGCCCTTGCAACAGTATTTTTGTTATTGGAGTCAGATGCTGAGCAGAGCCCTGAACCCTCTTACTCCATAATAGGAATCGGCTCCGTTGTGATACACGAACACCGTGTCGTACCTGCGGTCTCCGAAGATCGCTCCTCCCAAGCGGCGAATATGTTCCGGAGTCTTCAGCCAACTGGAAGTCTTGGTGTCGAAGGTCCCCAAGCGTTGCAGCGCTCGGTATCGTTCCTCGTCCAACAATTCGAGTCCATGCTCTTCAGATGTCCCCATGGCACTGCCGGTCGGTTTGTTCTGCTTTCTAGCTTCGAGCGCCTGGGCATCGTAGCAGAGGCTTCTCCTACCGGATGGGGATTCTGCCGAGCAATCGCAGAACAGGTAGGTGTCCGATTCCTCGTCATACCCCATCACATCGGGCTCCCCTCCGGTTTCCTCCATCCAAAGGAGGGAATCAAGCGCTTTCCCGTTGGATTCCAATCGTTGACGTATCGGCATCCATTCGAGGCCTTGATGACGTTCCATGTGGTCCTCGAAACGGGCTTCCAATTTCTTCAACAGTTCTTCGATGCGAGCCGATGATACCGTATCGTTTGTACATGTGTTTTTCATAATATGATGAATATACCCACGTGGGAGTCCGGGAGCAAGTTGCAGCGAAAGAAGCAACTATGCGAAACCTTTCGGTACTTTGGACGTATACTTTGGTAACGATGGCGATGGAGAAGGAAACGGTTGGATCTGCAACCACTGGTCATGACGACACCGAAGACAGGCGTTTGGTGCAACGTACGCTGGCGGGAGACCTGCGGGCGTTCACATCGATTGTCGAATCCTATACCCCGGTCTTCCACTCATTGCTCACACACATGCATCCGTATCGCTGCAACGAAAGTATCGAGGACGATCTCCAGGAGATATTTTTAAGGATATTTCGTGCCCTACCCCGTTTTGCACTGGAAAAATCCTTCTTTTCATGGGCCTACACCATAGCCATGAACTGGTCACGTTCCTTATGGCGCACCTATGGGAGAAGGAGACGGTGGCGTACCGTTCCCTATGATGATTGCATGGGAACCCTTGAAGGTTCGGATCCCGATCCGTTCGATTCGGTGGTGGCGTCCGAAGCGAAGCAAATGCTGGCAAGAGGCTTGTCCAAATTGAAGCCGATACAAAGGGATGTGTTCACCTTGCGGATGATGGAGGGACTTTCCGTCCAGGATACCGCCAAGGTACTTGGTATTCCCGAAGGTACGGTGAAGACCCACTTGCATCGTGCACGGGCGTTGTTGCGCAAGTGGTTCGCATCCCACCATTGGAACGTATGAAATCGGGAGGAAGGATGAAACCCACCATGACAATGGACGTATGGTATGGATGAAGAGGAAGTGGAGATGGATTGCAGGGAATGCAAAACCTACATCGATGCATGGATCGATCGCCATTGCGGGAGTGAACCCGGGAAGGATCACATTGAACCTTTCTGCGACGAAGTGCTCATACATACTGGGCAATGCCCCCGCTGTGCAACCCATTTGGGATTCGCACAACTTCTCATCGATCCGTCGTCGCATGCCATTTCGATCGATACCGATGTGGGTGCACGGGTTTCACAATCCGTACTTGCCCGCATCGCAGGGGAACCGAAACCGTCGGCCAAGATGAGAATGGGGAGAGTTCTTCTGGCAGCATCTGTCTTGACCATCATGGTGTGTGCTTTGTTGGGAGAACAGGCAATTCGTCTTGTTGCTCCTCCGTATGGGAGGGAACAGGTGCGATTGTCGATCATCGCACCTGATGCCGATTCGGTGATGGTGGCCGGGGATTGGAACAATTGGGATTCGGAAAGCCAACGTCTTGCCAAGACCGGACGGGGCGACGAGTGGAGTATAGAGCTGGAACTGGAAAGTGGGAAGGAATACCGGTATCAGTTCGTAATCGATGGAGAGAGGTGGATCAACGATCCGAGCGCCCGCATGCAGGTTGAAGATGGATTTGGTGGCGTGAATTCAATATTGGAGATGTAGGAGGAGTTACCCATGAAACGAATGGTGATGTGTTTGATGGTGTTGGTATGGCTCCTGAGTCCGATGATAGCCGATGATGTTGACACTTTTTTCGAAGAGTTGTCGTATCAGCTGAGATTCAGGGGTTGGAGTGAGGAAGAACTGGGACAATTGCAGGAACGGGCCCGACTTGAGAATCGGGTGGGAGGAGAGTTCGGCGATCCCGCCATGGTGGCCTATGCCTTGCATCATGGTCTCTATGAAGGTGAGGACACCTCCGATGATGTTGCGATGCTTCGTGTTCGCTTGGCTCTTGCGCTCGCAGTTGAGATGCACACCATGGAACGACTTGGCTACGGCCCACATGAGATTGCACTCGGAGCGGCAAGGACGGCCCATGAAGTCGCCCTGCAATCGCACCAGCGCCTCATGTCGCACGAAGGAGTTCCTTCTGGGTCCGAGTTGGGAAATCTGGTGCGGCACACGATAAGGGAAAGGATTTCCCTGCAGACGAAGGCGATGCGCTCCGGTATGGTGGGCGTCGGTGCTGGAACTGGAGCATCGTATGGCTACCAGCATTTCGGTCCCTCATCCCATGGTGTATCGGCAAAGTAGGAGTGGGAATTGGTGCGGAACACTAGTAAGCGGATCTTGTCCTGTATACTCGCAGTTGGCCTCCTGGCGGTGACATTGCTGCCGGGAGGAGTAGCAAAGGGTCGACTTGAAGCGATCCTTCATGAATCCTATCTTCCACCATCTGGCCAACAGCAAGTCCAACAACTGTTCTCTTCAGCCGAAGATTCGCAGGTGCCGACCGACATCCTTCTTTTGAGATTGCAGGAGGGGATTTCCAAGCGGATTCCTTCCCCTTCCCTCGAATTGGCGTTGCGTGCGGAGAAGGAATCCTTCGAGCTGGCCCGTTCGCTCATCCATAAGGTGCTCGATGAGGATGAGGCATCATCGGTAGTTGCAGACCCTGCAAACTGGGCAAGAATTGCCACTTTGTACCGTCAAGGGATTCACGAGGATGATATCACTGCCTTGATACTCATGTTCTCGCAACAGAAATCCCGCGAAAAATGGACGAACCTGCGCTATGGTGGAGGTTTGCTGCTTGCGCTGGACCGCTGGGAACTGAACCGGGGTCTTGCTTTGGATGTGGTGGAGGCCCTTGCCGAATCATCGATTCCGGGTTCCGATTATCTTTTGGTCATGGATTTGTTCAGTCGTGCGCTTTCCCTACGGATCACAGTGGAGGAGATGGCGCAACGGATCATCTTTGCAGCACCGGATTGTCGTTCCATCACCGCGATGGAAAGATTGGTCCTTTGATTGGAGGCAACAACATGCGTA